>JAYULW010000034.1:0-29964 GCA_043763155.1 Alphaproteobacteria bacterium
TGACCTCGACGACACCGGCCCCATGGTGCTCGACGCCCTCATCAAAATCAAAGACGAAGTAGACGCAAGCCTTACCTTCCGCCGCTCCTGCCGCGAAGGCATTTGCGGTTCCTGCGCCATGAACATTGACGGCACCAACACGCTCGCCTGCATCAAGCCCATCGCCGATGTAAACGCCGACGTGAAAATCTACCCGCTCCCCCACATGGAAGTGGTGAAGGATCTGGTGCCCGACATGAACCATTTCTACGCCCAGTACGAATCCATCAAACCATGGATGCAAACCACCACGCCCCAGCCCGCCGCGCGCGAACGCCTGCAATCGCCCGAAGACCGCGCCAAGCTCGATGGCCTCTATGAGTGCATCCTGTGCGCCTGCTGCTCCACGTCGTGCCCCAGCTACTGGTGGAACTCCGACCGCTTCCTTGGCCCCGCAATTTTGCTTCAGGCCTACCGCTGGATCATTGACAGCCGCGACGAATTCACCGGCGAGCGTTTGGACAATCTCGAAGACCCCTTCCGCCTCTACCGCTGCCACACCATCATGAACTGCGCCAAAACCTGCCCCAAGGGCTTAAACCCCGCCAAGGCCATCGCAGAAATCAAAAAGCTGCTGGTGCAAAGGGCGGTATAGCTTGGCCGTATACACCAAGCTCACGCACGAAGAGATTGCAGCGTTCCTAACGCAGTATGATCTGGGTGCGTTGCTTGAATTCAAAGGCATCGCCGAAGGCGTCGAAAACACCAACTACCAGCTCACACTGGAGAAGGCCGGGCGCAAAACCCGCTACATCCTCACGCTATACGAACAGCGCGTAAACCCCGCTGATTTGCCCTTTTTCCTCGGCCTCACCGAATGGCTTGCCGACCGCAGCATCAACTGCCCGCGCCCCGCAAAGAACAACGCGGGCGAACTCACCGGAACAGTTGCGGGCAAAACCGCCGCCATTATCCATTTCCTCGAAGGCCGCGGCAACCCCCACATCACCCCCCGCCATTTAGAACTCACCGGCGAAGCCATGGCCCACATGCACTTGGCCGCCGAGGGCTTCCCCCTCACGCGTACCAACAGCATGGCGCTTCCCGGCTGGAAAAGCATCTTCACCAAAATCCGCAGCGACGCCGATACCATCACCGAAAACCTGCAGCATCTGATTGCCAATGAACTCACCTTCCTGTCTGCCAAATGGCCCGGCAACCTGCCCGCAGGCGTCATCCACGCCGACATTTTCCCCGACAATGTTTTCTTCATTGACGGCCACACCGACAAGCCAGAGCTGTCCGGCATCATTGACTTCTATTTCGCCTGCAACGATTTCTTCATGTACGACCTCGCAATCACCCTGAATGCATGGTGCTTCGAAACCAGCCACCACCGCTACGTGCCCGCGCGCGGCGAAGCGCTCCTGCGCAGCTACAACGAAGTCCGCCCGCTCACCGGCGCAGAAAAAACTGCACTCCCCATCTTAGCGCGTGGCGCGGCGCTCCGCTTCCTCATGACCCGCAGCCACGACTGGCTGCACCGTATTCCCGGCGCACTGGTAAATCCCAAAGACCCGATGGAATATGTCGCCAAGCTCCGCTTCCACCAAAGCGTGGCCGACTGGCAATCCTACGGCTGGAACGGCCAATGAAAAAAGTGGATATTTACACTGACGGCGCATGCTCCGGCAACCCCGGCCCCGGCGGCTGGGGCGCAATCCTGGTGCATGGCAGCGTCGAAAAAGAAATGATGGGCCGCGAAGACCACACCACCAATAACCGAATGGAAATGATGGGCGCTATCGCCGCATTGGAAGCCCTGAAATCCCCCTGCGACATTGACGTCTACACCGACAGCACCTACGTGCAAAAAGGCATCACCGAATGGGTGCATGGCTGGATGAAGCGCGGCTGGAAAACCGCCGATAAAAAACCCGTGAAAAACGACGACCTCTGGATGCGCCTCGTCGCCGCCACCAAACCCCACACCATCCGCTGGCACTGGGTCAAAGGCCACAGCGGCCACGAATACAACGAACGCGTAGACAAGCTCGCCGTCGCCGCCATCAAAATGGATTTATAAGCCCGTATTGAAAAACAATACGCCGTGCCCTACATCCCAATCTTCACCAGGGAGAAACCGATGACCATACGCACGCACGCCTACGCCGGACAATCCGCAACCATGCCCATGGCACCCTATAGCTTCGAGCGCCGCGACCCGCTGCCGCAGGATGTGGTGATTGATATTATGTATTGCGGCGTATGCCATTCCGACCTGCACACCGTCAAAGGCGAGTGGGCAGGCACCATCTATCCTTGCGTCCCCGGCCACGAAATCATTGGCCGCGTAACCAAAACCGGCGCAAGCGTCACCAAATTCAAAACCGGCGATCTCGTAGGCGTGGGCTGTATGGTGGATTCCTGCAAAACGTGCGATAATTGCGGGCAAGGATTGGAGCAATATTGCGAAAACGGCTTCACCGGCACCTACAACTCCCCCGAACAAAAAACCGGCGCCAACACCTATGGCGGCTATGCCGACACCATCGTCGTGCGCGAAGACTTCGTGCTGCGCATCCCCGAAAACCTCGACCCCGCGAGCGCCGCGCCGCTCTTGTGCGCAGGCATCACCACCTTCTCGCCTTTGCGTCACTGGAAAGTGGGCAAAGGCCACAAGGTCGGCATCGTAGGCCTCGGCGGCCTCGGCCATATGGGCGTAAAACTCGCCCACGCCATGGGCGCGCACGTGGTCATGTTCACCACATCCCCCGACAAAGAAGCCGACGCCCGTAAGCTCGGTGCCGACGAAGTGGTGCTGTCCAAAGACGCTGCCCAAATGGCCAAACACAAAAACAGCTTCCACTACATCCTGAACACGGTGGCAGCCTCCCACAACCTCGACGCCTATCTTGAACTCCTGCGCACCGACGGTGCCATGACGCTGGTGGGCGCACCGCCCACCCCGCACCCGTCGCCCAACGTGTTCAACCTCATCATGAAGCGCCGCTCACTCACCGGCTCGCTCATCGGCGGCATCGCCGAAACCCAAGAAATGCTTGATTTCTGCGGCAAGCACAACATCACCTCCGATGTCGAAATCATCCCCATCCAGAACATCGAAGAAGCCTACGCCCGCATGCTCAAAAGCGACGTGAAATACCGCTTCGTTATTGATATGGCGTCTCTAAAAAAAGCGGCATAACATGCAAACCATCAAACGCAGCGGCTCGCAGCCCTCGCAAGTGGGGCCAGCGGAGTATTTCACTGGCACTGTGCGCATAGACCCGCTTTTCCAGCCCATGCCCCCCAGCACCGTCTCCGGCGCGCTCGTAACGTTCGAGCCGGGCGCGCGTTCGGCGTGGCACACCCACCCCATGGGCCAGCACCTCGTCGTCCTTTCCGGCCTTGGCTGGACACAATGCGAAGGCGGCCCCAAAAAAGAAATCCGCGCAGGCGACGTTATTTCCTGTCCCTGCAACAAGCGCCACTGGCACGGCGCCACCACCACCACCGCCATGAGCCACATGGCCATTCAGGAATCAAAAGACGGCAAGCCCGTAGCGTGGCTGGAAAAAGTCACCGACGAAACCTACCTCTCGCCCGTAGAGCCGGACTAAGGAATTATCCAAGCTTCTCCCGCTCAATGCTGCTTTGATGTTCGCCACTAAAAACGACAGGTCGGTTATCACCCACCGCCTTTCGTAGGGTTCGCGCCATTAGGCGTTGCCGGCACCCGCTCCTGCTCCACATAATGCGCATCCCGCGCCACAAGCCTATCCTAAGAAAAATATCCATCCGCGTTGCGGATACAAAAAACCCGGTTAGTTTCCTAACCGGGTTTTTCATTCTAAAGGACTCGGAAACTTAAGCTGCGGCCATTTTGTCTTCTTTGCTGCCGCGCGCGGGGCGGGTAGCGGAAGAGGCTGCAGGGTTTGTCGTTTTGATTTCGCCCGTGAGCTCGCCGCCACGTTCGATTTCGATTTCGCCGTAGGAGATTTTCCCACGTACTTTGCCGGTCGCGTAAATCACGAGGCGGTTGCGAACAACGAGGTCGCCTTCAAAGAGGCCGCTGATTTCAGCGTCTTCAATGTTAGCCGAACCCTTGAACGAGCCGGTTTCGGAGATTTCGACGGTGTGTACTTCATTGAGGGTTGCGTCCACCTTGCCTTCGATGACGAGACGGTCGCAGGTCGCGATTTCGCCCTTCAGCAGGATGTCGTTACCAACGGTCAGCACACGACGGCCAGCTTTGGTCTTTTCCATGCCCATGCTGCCTGCGGAGGTAGCGTTGGTTGCTTTGGCTTCCGGCATACGGTTGCGGCCGAGGTCGCTACCCATGGGGGAGTTCAAAGGGGAGTTGGTGGGGCGGAACGCGCTGCCGGAGGCGGCGACGTTGCGGCTTTGCGGCAGTTCGCCGCGCGGTTCGGCCACAGGGCGCGAAAGCGGGCTGTTTGCCTGCGGCAGGGGCGAAGCGGCCTGAGCCGGTGCGCTTGCGTGAGCGGTTGCGGACGACATCGAAGAAGCGGGTGCGGAAGCAGCCGAATCGTTAGAGGTCAGGTCAGTATTTTGATCGGTTGCTGTATCGAACAAGCTATCTTCTCCTTTGCGACGGAACATAAAAAAATCTCCTGGCAGCATGTATATGAATAAATGGATTCCATGCTAGATGGCATGACTGTCGAAGCAAGCCTATAAGCATTTATCCATTAGCGCTACAAAAATCTTCGCGCATTTTCGCAATTCGCGTGAGCCGTTATTTCAGCTGTTTTTTCCGGAAGAAAACATTGCTCGCGGCATAGGTGAAAACGGGGTTGGTAATGGCGAAATCCAGCAGCCAGTTGGGCGCCGCATGCTCATAGATTTTGCGCAGTCCCTGCTTCAGGTAAAAACGCGGGTAAATGCGGCTCATGGCCGCTGCAGGGTGGATGCCGCCATGGTTAATATACTGCGCGATCGTCTCGCCCAGCACCTTGCCATAGTGCAGCGCGGTATGAATGCCGCCAGCGGTGAGCGGCGACACAATTCCCGCCGAATCGCCGAGCAGAATTACATTGTCGCGGTAGAAGGGTTTAACCAGTCCGCCGCACGGAATTAACCCACCCCGGCGGGCGACGACTTTGGCGTTTGAAAAATCGAAAATCCCGCGCATCTGGTTCACAAAAGCGTCAATATCCGGGCGCTTGGGCATGCGCTGGGCAAGCCCCACCTGCGCCACGCCCACCCCCGGAATGACCCAGCCCAGATAGCCCGCAGCCAGCTTCTGGTCTAGAAAGCAGTAAAACGCGTTTTCGTTATCGCCCTTCGCCCCAAGGCGCATATCGGCCAGCGGCAGGCCTTCATATTCAGCCTCCGCCCCCAGCAGGAATTCGGTATTCTGGCCCAGCTTGAAATCGTCGGCCACCTTGCTGCGCGGCCCGTCTGCGCCGATCAGGAACCGGCACGAAAACGCCCCGTCATTCACATTAATCCGCCCGCCCGCCTGCACCCCGTTGCGGTAGGGCATGTCATACAGCACCATCGCGCCGGCTTTCACCGCTTCATCGGAGAAAAATTTCATCAGCCCCGGCGTGTCAGTGGTCAGGAAAAAATACTCCGGCGACTGCAAATCCACATAGCGCAGGGAAGGGGCATAAAGCCGCACATCCGTCACCCGCTTGGTTAAATGCTCCGGCACCGCGAATTCCTCGGCGCACTCGCCCACGATGATGCCCGTGGTGTGCATCCCTTGGCCCGCTTCCTTCTTGCGCTCCAGCAGCACCACGGGAATATGCTTTTCCGCCAATGCTTTCGCGCATGTTAACCCGGCGAATCCACCCCCTGCGATCACCACTTCCGTCTGCGACATAATCCCTTGCCCCAATTGCTATAGTCATGCAGATTTAACCGGGATTCCCACAAATCACAATAGAACAAAACCATGCCCCAACGGTTAAAAGTCGCCTGCATCCAGCTAAACAGCGGCGATGATATGCGCGCCAATATTGAAGCCATCGCCAAAGCCGTGAAAACCGCAAGCGGGCAGGGCGCAAAGCTGATTACATTGCCCGAAAATGCCTTCCTCATGGCAGCCCCCGGCAGCCCCCGCACCTTATATACCGAGGCCGAACACCCCGGCATTATCGCTGCCTCGCACATGGCGCGCGAGGCGGGCGCATGGCTGCTCATCGGCTCCGCCGCCGTAAAAACCGACGACTCCGGCAAAACCCTGAACCGCACGCTTCTGTTCGACGATCAAGGCACCATCGCCTGCCGCTACGACAAAATCCACCTCTTCGACGTAACCCTCGCAAACGGCGAAACCTACGCCGAATCCGCCCGCATGCTGGCCGGAACCGAAGCCATCCTCACCCAAACCCCATGGGCAAGCCTGGGCCTCACCATCTGTTACGACGTGCGCTTCCCCCAATTATACCGGGCGCTCGCAACCGCCGGCGCCGCCATCATCACCGTTCCCGCCGCCTTCACCTCCGTCACGGGCGAAGCGCACTGGCACGTGCTGCTTCGTGCCCGCGCCATCGAAACCGGGTGCTATATCATAGCCCCCGCCCAAACCGGCACCCACCCCGGCGGGCGTAAAACCTACGGCCATTCCCTGATCATTGACCCGTGGGGCGCAGTGCTGGCCGACGGCGGCACGGAGGTGGGCATCATCACCGCCGAGCTGGACCTTGATATGGTGGCCCAGATCCGCGCCCGTGTGCCCTCCTTGCAGCATGGCCGCGAATTCACGCTCAAAACCAGCTAAAATCCTAGACAAGCTGCGGTTTTTTGCTACGTTCGCGCCATGAATATTGAATTTTACAAAACCGCATGCCTGACCATGTTCGTAGCGCTCGACCCGCCGGGGCTTGCGCCTGTATTCATCACGCTCACCTCGCACATGAACGCGCACGAGCGCAAATCCACCGCCTATCGCGCCTGCATCATCGCCTTTAGCATTCTTGCAGGCGCCGCACTCTGCGGCCAGCCGCTGCTGAGCGCGCTGGGCATCGGTATCCCCGCCTTCCGCATTGCCGGCGGTTTGCTATTATTCTGGATTGCCGCTGAAATGGTGTTCGAGCGCCGCGAAGAGCGCAAAGCCCACTCCGCCGAAGAATCGGTGGCCGCCGACCACCATCACAGCATCGCGGCCTTCCCGCTGGCCATCCCGCTCATGGCTGGCCCCGGCGCCATCACCGCCACCATCCTGCAAGCAAGCATTGCCCAGAAAAGCTATCTCGATTTCGCGGTATTGATCGGTATTCTCGCGGTGGTGCTGGCATCCTGCCTCGGCACATTCCTCATGGCCGGGCGCATTGACCGCTTCTTGGGTAAAACCGGCCGCGTGGTGCTCTCGCGTTTGTTAGGGGTATTGCTTGCCGCCATGGCTGTGCAAATCGTGGGCGACGGTATTATGAGCTTCCACCCTTAGGCTTTGGTGCCTGCCAGCAGGTAATTCACGCCCAGGTCTTTTTCATCGAGCCGCCACGCGCCGTTAAGCCCCATCACCATGCCCGTCATGTGTGCGGCCGTAATGCCGCTATGGCGCAAATGCCCCACCAGTTCCGAAGGCTTCAAAAACTTGTGCCAGTCATGGGTGCCCTTGGGCAGCCAGCGCAGCACATATTCCGCGCCCACAATCGCCATGGCAAATGCCTTGGGCGTGCGGTTGATCGTTGACCACACCATAACCCCGCCCGGCTTCACCAGCTTGGCGCAGCACGCAACGAACCCGGCAATGTCGGCCACATGCTCAACAATTTCCAGCGCCAGCACCACGTCGTATTGCTTGCCCGCTTCCAGCAGCGCTTCGGCAGACGTTGCCCGGTAATCAATGGCCAGCCCGCTTTTTTCCGCGTGCAGCCCCGCAACGTTGATATTGCGCTCCGACGCGTCAATGCCTGTAACATTCGCGCCCATTCGGCGCATCGGCTCAGAAATTAATCCGCCCCCGCAACCAATATCCAGCAGCTCCAATCCTTCAAAAGGAGAGGGCGCCGCGCCCTCGCGGCCAAAAAATTCGCACACCCGGTCGCGGATATAGCCGATGCGCACAGGGTTGATCTTGTGCAAGGGTTTGAATTTACCTTCCAAATCCCACCATTCGTCCGCAATCCGCGAAAAACGCTCGATTTCTTCCAAGTCAATGGTGTTGATACTTTTCTCTTCCATTTTTACCCAGTTATTTTAAGCTGATAGCTACACGTCTCAGGGAATATAAAGCATGGCCATGCAAAAACCGACAGTAAAAAAAGGATTTGCCGCAAAAACTTTGGTGGACGAGGTCCGCAATTATGGCTTTGAACTGAAAAAAACGGTGCTTGGCTGGGCGCAGGATTGGGAAAAATTCAAAGACATCCTGAAGAATAACTACAGCCTTGGCCGCGATCATTTGGTGCGCGGCAATATCAAAGACGCTGTGCTGCGCTTCAAGTTTGTGCTGTGGCTCGACCCCCAATACGCCGACGCATGGTATTATCTGGGTTGCAGCTACATGGCCGACGGCAATATCCGCGCCGCCAAAGATGCTTTCACCAAAGCCATCAAGCAACATCCCGACAGCAACGAAACCCGCTACATGCTGGCAATCACCATGGGCAAAGCCATGCCCAAGGCTGAGCTACCCAAAACCATTCCCCAGAACCTGCTGATCGAACAATTCGACAGCCTCGCCCCTAACTTTTCCTCCGAGCAGCTTGGCAACTTCAAATATGAAGGCCACACCCAGCTCTGCAACGCCATCCGCTCTGCCCTTGTGCAGGGCCGCATGAACCATATCGTCCTCGAACTCGGCGTGGGCACCGGCCTGTGCGGTCCGCTGCTTCGCGATGTTGCGTCCCACATCAGCGGTATTGATATTTCCACCGCCATGCTTGCCGAAGCCGTAAAAGTAGTGGATGAGCGCGGCAGCAAAATTTACGATGCGCTGATCAGGCGCGAAGCCCTCGAATTCATGGTTGATGGCCCCAGCGAAAGCTACGACATCGTCATGGGCGCAGGGCTGGTAAGCTATCTGGGCGATTTGCAAAGCTTCTTCGAGCAGGCCGCCCGCATCATGAAACCCGGCGGCACGCTGGCCTTCACCGCCGACAAGTTCGACGGCACCGGCTTCCAGTTCGACCCCGAAACGGGCCGCTTCCGCTACGCGCAATTCTACCTCGCCGACCTCGCCACGCGCTATGGCCTGAGCGAGTTCCGTTGCCGCGAAGCGTCCATTTATCCCGAAACCGCGGGCTGGTTGTGTGTCTACCGTAAGTAAGCCGCTTCAGGTAACCTTTCGCCCTGTCGGGCCAGAATGCGGCGACCTGCTCACCGAAATCCACGCCGAAGCCTTCGCTAATTACTGGAACCCCAGCGATTTCAATGATTTTTTCGCGGTTGCCGGCACGTCTGCGCTGCTGGCCGAAACCGCAGATGGCAAACCCGCAGGCATGGCCGTGTTGCGTGTGCAGCACGAACAGGCCGACATCATCACCATTGCCGTGCGCCCTGAGTACCGCCGCCACGGCCTCGCCAAATCCTTAATGCTCCAATCCATTGAAAAAGCCCGTGCTTCAGGAGCAACCGGCCTGTTCCTCGACGTAGAAAACGGCAACACCGCCGCGCTAAACCTCTATGCCCAGCTGGGCTTCACCCAGCTTGCCCGCCGCAAGCTCTATTACCGCCAAAAGGACGGCACCTACACAGATGCCCTTGTCATGACGTGCAAACTTGCCTAGAGTACCTCGTTTTTCGCGTATATAGAGTTATCCATGGCATTGATTGTACAGAAATTTGGCGGCACTTCGGTTGCAAATATTGAGCGCATCCGAAATGTCGCAACCAAGGTAAAAAAAGAACTGGATCTGGGTAATCAGGTCGCAGTCGTGGTGTCCGCCATGTCGGGCGTCACCAACCAGCTCGTGGCCTACGTGCAGGAGCTTTCCCCTCTCACCTCCATGCCCGCATGGGCGGAGTATGATCAGGTAGTATCCTCCGGCGAACAGGTCACCAGCGGCCTGCTGGCCCTGTGCCTGCACGAAATGGGCATTCCCGCGCGCTCCTTTTCCGGCTGGCAAATGCCCCTGATCAGCGATGGCGCGCACGGCAAAGCCCGCATCAGCAATATTGACGCAACCAGCATGCACAAGGTCTTAAACAGCGGCATGGTCGCCGTCGTCGCAGGCTTTCAGGGCATGACGCCTGAGGGCCGCGTAAGCACCCTGGGCCGTGGCGGTTCGGACACCTCCGCCGTCGCGCTTGCCGCTGCATTAAAGGCCGACCGCTGCGACATCTACACCGACGTGGACGGTGTCTACACCACCGACCCCCGCATCGTCGAAGGCGCCCGCAAACTCGACAAAATTACCTACGAAGAAATGCTGGAACTCGCATCATTAGGCGCAAAAGTACTGCAAACCCGCTCCGTCGAAATGGCCATGAACCATGGCGTGATGGTGCAGGTACTCACCAGCTTCGCAGATAAACCCGGAACATTGCTCGTCAAAGAGGAGGAAATTGTGGAACATAAACGTATCACCGGCATTGCCTACAGCCGTGATGAAGCCCGTATTACATTAACGCAGGTGGCAAACATCCCCGGCATGTCGGCCGCCCTCTTCGGCCCGCTGGCCGACGCCAACATCAACGTGGACATGATCGTCCAGAACGTCACCGAAGATTCCGGCGCAACCGACATCACCTTCACCGTGCCCAAAGCCGATCTCGAAAACGCGCTCAAGGCCGTAAACGATGTAAAGGGCACCCTGAAATACAAATCCCTGCACACCGACCGCAACGTGGCCAAGGTCAGCATTGTCGGTGTAGGCATGCGCTCCCACGCCGGTATCGCCCAGACCATGTTCAAAACGCTGGCTGAAAAGAACATCAACATCCTCGTGATCTCCACCTCCGAAATTAAAGTGAGCGTGCTGATTTCCGAAGACTATACTGAACTCGCCGTGCGCGCGCTCCACGCTGCATTTGAACTGGAAAAGGCGTAATTTTTGGCCATTGAAGAACTCTATATCGGCTGCGTAGATGCCCGCCACCCCGTCGCTGAGCTTGGCCTCACGATGGACCGCGTGCGCGTGCTGCGCGACATCGCAGCCTACATCCCCGCAAACGACCCCGACATAGAAGCCGCCCTCGAACACGCCATCAAAGTGGACAAGGTAAAGCGCATCACCGTCGGCGGCCACACCGACTGTGGCGGCGTCTGCGCATGCGTCGAGCACAACACCTCGCTCTCGGCGGTCGCACACAATATGGCCCCCCTCGCAAAACTGCGCAGCGAAACCGAAAAACTCCACCCCACAGACATGGACGCCCGCAAACGCCACATGGAATGCGCCGTTGTGCAGGAAAGCATCCAAAACCTTCGCACCTATAAATGCGTGAAAGATGCCGAAGCCGCAGGCCAGCTCGACATTCGCGGCTGGCTCATTGACATCGCAACCAGCAAAGCCCACGACATCACCCACGCCAAAACAGCGCCGCAAACCTCGGCCAAATACCCGCCGCATGAACCCGCCATGCTGCTCTTCTCCGGCATGGACCCAAGCGCAGGCGTGAGCAATATCGGCGTCAACAAAGGCGACGCCCTTATCGTGCGTAATTTCGGCGCGCTGGTAAAACCCCGCGACGCTAAAACCGCAGCCGTTCTGGAATTCGCTGTAAACGCCAAGCAGGTTCCCAAACTCGCCATCGCACTGGAAAGTAATTCCGCCCTCATGCGCGCCTGCCTGCATGAAGGCCCCCAGCTGGCCAGCGTCGAAAAATATATCGCACCCTTGAAAAAAGACATCGCCTCCATTCGCACGGCACACCCGGATGATGTGGAGGCGCAGCGCCACGCGCTTGAAAAACGCATTTTGGAAATGGGCATTGCCAGCCTGCGCTCTTACGCGCCCGTGAGCAAAGCCAAAAACCTCATCATTGAAGGCTGGGTGGTTGATAGCGCCACCATGCAAAAACACATTGCCATCAGCACCACCATAAACCCGGCCGAGGTCGGGACTGAATTGAAAGGATCTTACCGTGCCTAACCCTATGCTCCACCACCTCTGGCAGCGCGGCTGCGAATTTCTGGGCACCGAATACGCAATCATGGGCGGCGCCATGTCGTGGGTTTCCGAGCGCAATCTGGTAGCGGCCCTTTCAAATGCAGGCGCGTTCGGCGTTATCGCCAACGGCTCCATGCCGCCTGAGCTGCTCGAAAAAGAAATCATCGAAACCCGCAAGCTCACCCAAAAGCCTTTCGGCGTAAACCTCATCATCATGCATCCCCAGCTCGACCAGCTGGTGGAAGTATGCAAACGCCAGAACGTGTCCCACGTCGTCCTCGCAGGTGGCATCCCATCCTCTAACACCGTCAAAGCCATCAAGGAATACGGCGGCAAGGTCATGGGCTTTGCCCCGTCTGCCATCATCGGCCGCAAGCTGGTGCGCAACGGCGTGGATGCCCTGGTCATCGAGGGCATGGAAGCCGGCGGCCATATCGGTCCCGTCACCACCTCCGTACTCGCGCAGGAAGTCCTGCCCCAAATCACCGACGTGCCCGTGTTCATCGCCGGTGGCATTGGCCGCGGCGAGGTGATCGTTTCTTACCTTGAAATGGGCGCCTCCGGCGTGCAGCTCGGCACCCGCTTTGTCTGCGCCACCGAATGCATTGCCCACTCTAACTTCAAAGATATCTTCGTGCGCTCCTCCGCCCGCGACGCTATTCCCTCCGTGCAGCTCGACCCCGAATTCTCGGTGATTCCGGTGCGCGCCATCGCCAACAAAGCCACCGACGATTTCATGCGCACCCAGGCCGAAGTTATCGCCCAATACCGCAGTGGCGCCCTCGACAAAAAAGAAGCCCAGCTCAAAATCGAACATTTCTGGGCAGGTGCGCTCCGCAAAGCCGTGATTGACGGCGACGTGGAAAACGGCTCCGTCATGGCCGGGCAAAGCGTGGGCATGGTAAGCAAAATCCAGCCCTGCACCGAGATCATCGAAGAGCTGATCGGGCAGGCCGTCGCATTCCTGAATGCGCGACAGCAACCCCGTATGGCGCAAGCAGCGTCATGCCAAGCATAACCAACGCCAAGATCCAATCGTCGTCGCCGCTCATTTTGCTGCGCCAGATTCGCGACGTCATGGCGCAGGCAGCCAGCGCGCAAATGCGCCTTGACCAGGTGGTGGCCGTCATCGCCGAAGGCTTCGCCTCCGAAGTATGCTCGGTATATCTGCTCCGCGCCGGTGACATCTTAGAGTTGTACGCCAGCAAAGGTCTGCACGCCTCCTCAGTCCATAAAACCCGCCTGAACGTGGGTCGCGGCCTCGTAGGCGACATCGCCTCAAACGCCGAACTTTTAAACTTGGCCGACCCTGCTTCGCACCCTAAATTCGAATACCGCCCGGAAACCGGCGAAGAAATTTACAGCTCCTTTGCGGGCGTGCCCATCTTGCAAAGCGGCAAGGCAATCGGCGTGTTGGTCGTGCAGGGTAAAGAATCCCGCGCCTATTCCCAGGACCAGATGGAAGTGCTGCAAACGGTCGCCATGGTGCTGTCCGAACTCGCCATTTCCGGCCAATTGGTAGACACGCAGGAAATCAAAACCGCCACAGGTGGCCTGATGGCTGAGCAGCTCACCGGCATGCGCCTCTCGCCCGGTATGGCCAAGGCGGCTGCCGTCCTGCACCAGCCCCAGCAAGTTATCATCAACTACGTTGCCGCCGACACCGACCACGAAAAAGAACGCTTCGCGAGCGCCATCCAAACCCTGCAAGCCCAGTTCGATTCCTACATCGAATCCTCAGGCCTGCCCGAAGGCGACGAGCAGCGCGAACTCATCGAAGCTTACCTCCTCTTCACGCAAGACCGCGGCTGGAACAACCGCATTTCTGAGGCCATCGCCTCCGGCCTCACCGCCGAAGCGGGCGTGAAAAAAGTGCAGGAAGAACTGCGCGCCAAAATGAGCCAGATGGCCAGCCCCTATATCAAAGAGCGCATTCAGGATCTGGAAGATCTCTCCAACCACCTGTTGCAAATCCTGCTCGGAAAACCGCTGGTGCCGCTGGCCCACGAACTGCCCGACGAATTCATCCTCGTGGCCCGCGCGCTCGGCCCCGCCGAACTGCTCGACTACGACCATAAACGCATCCGCGGCCTCATCCTGGAGGAAGGCTCCACCACCGCCCACACCGCCGTGATCGCAAGGGCCATGGACATTCCCGCCATTGGCCGCGTCGAAAAAGCAACCTCGCTTATCCAGCAAGGCGACATGGTCATCCTCGACGGGGAAGGGGGCAATATTTACGTGCGCCCCAACGATCAGGTGCAGCAGGCCATGGATTTGCGCATCAAGCAATTTGCCAAGCGCGAAGCCGAATACGAAGCCTTCCGCCCGCTGCCTGCCGTCACCAAAGACGGCGTGCGCATTTCGCTAAACGTCAACGCAGGCCTTTTCGTTGATACCGGAAGCGTTTTGCAAGAAGGCATTGACGGCATTGGCCTGTACCGCACCGAACTACCCTACATGACCTCCGACCATTTCCCTGAAGTGGAAATGCAGCGCCAGCTCTACGCGGGCATGTACGACCAGCTCCCCGACAAGCGCATTATCTTCAGGAGCTTCGACATCGGCGGTGACAAAAAAGTGCCCTACCTCCACGCAGGCGAAGAAGAAAACCCCGCCATGGGCTGGCGCGCCACCCGCATCGGGCTCGACCGCCCCGGCATCCTGCGCAAGCAGTTCCGCGCCCTGATCCTGGCTGCCAATGGTAAACCTTTACATCTGCTCTTGCCCTTCATCGCCCAGGTATCCGAGTTCGATGCCGCCAAATTTTTACTTGAGCAGGAACTCGCCCAGGCCAGCGTAAAGCCCAGCGTGCTTAAGCTCGGCATCATGATTGAAATCCCCTCCATCCTCTGGCAGCTCGACGACATAATGAAGCGCGTGGACTTCGTTTCCATCGGCAGTAACGACCTCATGCAATTTTTATTCGCATGTGACCGAGGAGCCGTGCATATGGCCGATAGTTATGATACACTGTCCCCAATCATGCTCCGTGTAGTGAAAAGCGTTTTGGATAAAGCGCGTGAACATCAGGTGGAAGTGAGCTTTTGTGGGGAGATGGCGCGTAAACCGCTTGACGCGCTTGCGCTGATAGGGGTAGGGGTCAGGAGCTTGTCTGTCTCCGCGTCTGCCATCGGCCCTTTAAAAGCCATGATCCGCAGCTTCACACTCGCTGAGCTGGAAAAATATATGGGCTACCTCCTGCAGTCGTCGGACCCCACGGTGCGCAACTGGCTACAGGCATATGCCCACGACCATGGGATTATTGTTTAAATGGAAACTGCCGACCAACCCGAAAAAAACAGCTACCGCGAAGTAGGCGAACTTTTGAAGCGCGCGCGCGAATCCTTGCGCATGCCCATGGATCAGGCCGCACGCCTCCTGCACATTCGCGTGCGCTATTTAGATGCCATGGAGCAAGGCCGCCTCGAAGAACTTCCGGGGCTTCCCTACGCCCGCGGCTACCTGCAAACCTATGCGGGCTTTCTGGGCCTCGACAAAGACGAAATTCTGCGTCGTTTTGAAGAGATAGACAAGGCGGTGGCCGCCAAAACCCTCTATTTCCCGCAAGTCCTGAGCAAGGAAAAAACCCCTAGCTACAGCATCATCTGGGGCGGCCTCATTGCCGCAATGCTCAGTTATGGCGTCTGGGAAATCGCTTCAAGCCATTCAACTAAAACAATTTCTGTGGTGGAGCAGTTCCCGATTCCCCATGTCCAGAAAGTACAAGTTTCTGCCGATTCCATGCAGGATGTTGCTTGCCTGAAGACCCAAGACACGGTATATCCCCCCTGTGTCGTGCTGAAGGAGCCGAAAATTAAGGTTACTCCTTGGCCCGAAAAGATAATGTCTGTCATGGAATTGGCAGCCCAGTGAGACGGTGCGTACGCGCATTGCTCCTATTCAAAGTTAAACAATGAATGAAGCGTTGAACAAACGTCGGGTATCGTATCAGGCCGCAATCGCCCATGTAATGGTGGGCGGCAATGCCCCCGTCATGGTTCAGTCCATGACCAATACGGATACTGCCGACATCAATGCAACCGTGGCCCAAACCAAAGCACTGGCCGACGCCGGTTCCGAAATCGTGCGCATCACCGTAAATAATGAAGCCTCCGCAGCCGCAGTCCCCCACATCCGCGAGCATCTGGATAAGCTCGGCTGCAATGTGCCCTTGGTCGGCGACTTCCATTATAATGGCCACACGCTCCTTAAAGACTACCCCGCCATGGCGCAGGCACTGGCCAAATACCGCATCAATCCCGGCAATGTCGGCTTCAAAGACAAGCACGACACCCAGTTCGCCCAAATGATCGAAGCAGCCATCCTGCATAACAAGCCCGTGCGCATCGGTGTGAACTGGGGCAGCTTAGATCAGGACATGTTGGCGCGCGTCATGGACGAAAACGCCACGGCTGCAAACCCAAAAGACGCCAGCGGCGTCGCCCGCGAAGCCCTCGTGCGCTCCGCCATCGAATCTGCCGCCCGCGCCGAAGAACTTGGCCTTGCCAAAAACAAAATCCTGCTCTCCTGCAAAGTAAGCCGCGTGCAGGACCTCGTGGCCGTGTACCGCGACCTCGCACAGCGTTGTAATTATCCCCTCCATCTGGGGCTTACCGAGGCAGGCATGGGCAGCAAAGGCATCGTTGCCTCCACCGCCGCACTTTCCGTGCTTCTGCAAGAAGGCATCGGCGACACCATCCGCATCTCCCTCACGCCCGAACCTGGCGGCGACCGTACCCAGGAGGTGAGGGTGGCACAGGAAATCCTGCAAAGCATGGGCCTGCGCAGCTTCACCCCCCAAGTCACCGCTTGCCCCGGCTGCGGCCGCACCACCAGCACCGTGTTTCAGGAACTCGCTGACAAAATCCAAACCTACCTGCGAAACCAGATGCCCATCTGGAAAGGCACCTACGCAGGCGTGGAAGACATGAATGTCGCCGTGATGGGCTGCATCGTAAACGGCCCCGGCGAAAGCAAACACGCCAATATCGGCATTTCCTTACCCGGCACGGGCGAGTCGCCCGCCGCCCCCGTCTTCATAGACGGCAAAAAAGCCATGACCCTTCGCGGCGACAACATCGCCGAAGAATTCATGGCCCTCGTGCAGCAATACGTACAAAAAACCTACAGCCCGGAAAAACAAAATGTCGCCTAACAATAAACTACAACCGGTGCGTGGTACTCACGACATCCTGCCCGAAGAAGCCGCCCGCCGCCGCTGCATGGAAGACGCCATGGCGCAAACCTGCGCCAATTACGGCTTCGGCGAAATCCGCACCCCCATCTTCGAATTCACCGACGTGTTCCACCGCACACTGGGCGACACCTCCGACGTGGTCACCAAGGAAACCTACACCTTCACCGACCGTGGCAACGAATCACTCACCCTGCGCCCCGAATTCACCGCCGCCGTGGTGCGCGCCTTCATCTCCAATTCGCTTCAGGAAAAACTCCCCTTCAAAGCTTTCTACTGCGGTCCCGCCTTCCGCTACGAGCGCCCGCAAAAAGGCCGCCTGCGCCAGTTCCACCAGTTCGGCGCTGAGTGCCTTGGCCTCGCCGAACCCATCGCCGACATCGAAATGATCGCCCTCGCCGACCAGCTGCTCACCGCACTCGGCTTGCGCCCCTATGTCACCCTCGAACTCAATTCTTTAGGCGACACCGCCAGCCGCACCAGCTACCGCGAAGCGCTCGTCACTTATTTCAACGACCACCGCGCCAACCTCTCCGAAGAGAGTCAGGTCCGCCTCGACAAAAACCCGCTGCGCATCTTGGACTCCAAAGACGAAGGCGACCGCAAGCTCATCACAGGCGCGCCCGACGCGAAAGCCCACTTCAACCACCTCTCCACCGATTTCATCGGCGCAGTAACGCAATCCCTCGACGCGCTGGAAATCCCCTACACGTTAAACCCCCGACTCGTGCGCGGGCTGGACTACTACTCCCACACCGTCTTCGAATTCACCACCAACATGCTGGGCGCCCAAGGCACCGTGCTGGCTGGCGGGCGCTATGACGGACTTGTCGCCATGATGGGCGGCTCCGACATTCCGGGCGTAGGCTTCGCCGCTGGCATCGAGCGCCTGCTCGCCCTCACCGAGGCCACCGTCAAAGAAACCCCCGGCTTCACGCTTGCGCAAAACCCGGTGGTGGTCATTCCCGTGGATGACGCGCAGGAAACCGATGCTTTGAAACTGGTGCAGGAACTTCGCCAAACCATGCCCGCCGAAATGGTGACGCGTGGCAACATGTCCAAAAAAATGAAACGCGCCGCCCGCTTCAACCCCGATGTGGTGTTGCTCTTGGGCGAAAACGAAGTAAAAGACGGCAACGTCACCGCCAAACATATGCAGGACGGAAGCCAAGCGATCATCGCCCGCGATGACCTGGCCGCGCACCTCGCTCAATGGAAAAAATAGGAAACATAAGAAAATGAGCTTTGAAGATACCCTTGATACCCTCGTGCGCAGGCACGACGAACTGCGCGACAAGCTGGGCACCGGCACCATCACCGGCACCGATTTTTCCAAAGCCTCCAAGGAATATTCCGACCTCACCCCGCTGGTGGAGGTCATTCAGGAATACACCAAGGCCAAAGATTCCCTGCGTGATATGCAAAACATGATGGCCGACCCCGCCACCGACCCCGAAATGAAGTCCATGGCCGAAGAAGAAATGCACGAGCTGCAACACCAGATCCCCGTCCTCACCAAAAAGGTGCAGCTGGCACTGCTGCCCAAAGACGCAGCCGATGAAAAGAACGCAATCATGGAACTGCGCGCAGGCACTGGCGGCGACGAAGCCGCACTGTTCGCTGCCGACCTCTTCCGCATGTATCAGCGCTTCGCCCAATTGCAGAACTGGAAGTTCGAAGTGATCTCCATTTCCGAAAACGGCATCGGCGGCTATAAGGACGCAACCGTGGAAATCACCGGCAAAGGTGTATTCGCTAAACTCAAATGGGAATCGGGCGTGCACCGCGTGCAGCGCGTGCCCACCACCGAAACCCAAGGCCGCATCCACACTTCGGCTGCAACCATAGCCGTGCTTCCCGAAGCCGAAGAAGTGGACATCAAAATTGAAGACAAAGACCTGCGCATTGACGTGTTCCGCTCCAGCGGCCCCGGCGGCCAGTCGGTAAACACCACCGACTCTGCGGTGCGCATCGTGCATTTGCCCACCGGCGTAACCGTGCAGCAGCAGGACGAAAAATCCCAGCACAAGAACAAAGCCAAAGCGCTGAAAGTCTTGCGCGCCCGCCTGTATGAGGCCGAGCGCGAAAAACTCGCCAACGAGCGCGCCGGCATGCGCAAAGACCAGGTAGGCAGCGGCGACCGCTCCGAGCGCATCCGCACCTACAACTTCCCCCAAGGCCGCGTCACCGACCACCGCATCAACGTGACCGTGTACAAGATTGACGAGGTCATGAACGGCCAGCTTAATGAATTCGTGGACGCCCTCATCGCCGACGACCAGGCTAAGCAGCTGGCGGAGCTGGGCAGCGTATGAGCATGCTAAGTACGGCTTTGCAATCCCGCGCCCAATCTGCTAAAGATGTGCTACGTCACGCGGTGCTGCAGTTGCAGCGCGCCCATATCGAAACCGCATCCATGGATGCGCGGATATTGTTGCAGGAAGTGCTGGGAGTGACCCGGGAACAATTATTGACTGATAATGAATTGGCACTAAGCCCACGGCAAAACACGACCTATCAGGAACTGGTTGAAAAGCGCACCCGCCGCCAGCCCGTTGCGCAACTGACCGGCAAGCGTGAGTTCTGGGGCCTGACCTTCAAGGTAACGCAAGACACGCTCGACCCCCGGCCCGATAGCGAAACGCTGATCGAAGCCATCCTTGCCAAATTCCCTAACCGCGAAGCACCGCTTCGCGTGCTGGACCTTGGCACAGGCACGGGGTGCTTATTGCTGACGGTACTCAGCGAATATGCAAACGCCCAGGGCACCGGCGTGGATATTTGCACCGGCGCATTACAGGTAGCGCGTGAAAACGCGCTGAACCTCGGCCTCGCAAACCGCGCCCACTTCCTCTCCTCATGCTGGGGCGAAAAAGTGGAAGGAACATACGATCTGGTCATTTCAAACCCGCCGTATATTCCCAGCAGCACCATTCCCTCGCTTGCGCCCGAAGTGTCGCAGTGGGAACCGAAGCTGGCGCTTGATGGTGGCGAGGACGGCATGAATTGCTACCGTGCCATCGTGCCGCAACTGCAAACCCTGCTATCGCCTGAAGGCCTCGCAGTGTTTGAAATTGGCATCGGCCAGGCCAAGGAATTAGAGAACGTCGCAAGCAGCCACGGCTTGAAAGTGGCAGGAACCAAAGACGACATGGCGTACATAACGCGCTGTGTACTGATAACGCATTAACGATAACAAAGGTAAAAAACCATGAGAAGGAAGCCCTCGGGACAAGGCAGCTACGGTAACAATAACGGCGGCAGCGGTGGCGGCGGTGGCGGCGGCGGCAATAACGGCGGCCAGCAGCGCAAGCAGCGCTTCCAGGGCGGCGGTGGCGGCGGCAACGGCGGCGGTCACAACCAGAACCGTCCCCGCAAGAACTACACTGCCTCGCGTGAAAAATACCTCTTGCAGGCGCGTGACGCGCTGGCGCAGGGCGACCGCGTATTGGCCGAAAACTATTTCCAGCACGCCGACCATTGCTACCGCATGATGGTGGAAGAGGGCTACAACACCCGCAACAATTTCAACGCCCAGAACAACCAGCAAAGTGGCGATCAGCAGGGCAATGAGCCGCAAGCCGAGAACAACGGCAACCAGCAGAACGACAATGGCCCCGCCGAGGAAATGATGACCGACAACGTCACGCAGTTGCCCGCATTCCTCACCGCAACCATCAGCGACAACGACGACCGCAAGGACAACGTCGCAGCGCAAGGTGGCTGGGAAGAGTAATTACTGGCTAATGCCGAGCAGGCAGGAATCGTCGCTGGTGCAAACCTTGGCGATGGATGCGCGTATCGTGCCCAGCCACATCGGCACTTCGAACAGGATCGGGATGAACCGCGCATCGCGTGAGAAGTAAGCATGCACAACCGGCTCTTTCGCCTTGCCGTCGCCCAGCTCCGACTGCGTCCAGCCTTCAAGCAGCTTGCGTGAAATATCCACCTGCACCACGTCGGTATTTACCTTGTCTATGGGAACGCTGGTGTTGCCGATCACCGCAAAATTCACCTGCGTAAGCCGCCTGCCGTCATACAGCAGCAGCGAGAAGCTGTCCTTCTTCGCAACCATTGCATCATGCAAGCCCTGGCGCATCGCAAAAATCAGGCTTAGCGGATTCACCGCCTTGTCCTTTTGTTCCTTGCTCACCTCAGGCCGCGTGGCCCGGTTATCCGGCGGCAGCGCCTGCTCCTCGGTAATTTCGCCGTTTTTCACGGTCATATGCACGTATTTCGGCTTCTTCTTGGTCTGGTAATTCGACTCATACACCAGCGCGTCATAATGCCCGCCTTCGCCCGTGGCTTTCACGGTGGTATGGCTGGAGTGCTTCACAAACGCATTCACGATACCCGTAGAGGTCACATCGCACGTAATATCGTATTGCGTAGGGGTCTGGCTGATCTCAATCCCGGTTTTGCCAAAATTCACGCCAGCATAGCTAAAGGCATAAATCACCTTATAGTTGAGGGGGGCAAGGGCGGGTATAGCATTGGTTTCAGCCGCTGTAGCAGGGGCCGAAAACAGGCTTAGGCCTATAAAACATATGAATATTTTATGCGCCGTATTGTAATATCCAAGTCGCGTAACCATATAAATTGATATAGCCTAATTGACGTAAAGGAAATATATGAATTTTGATAAATATACGGATAAATCGAAGCAGGTTATCCAGTCCGCCCAGGAGTTGGCGCTGCGCAGCAACCATCAGCGCTTCACGCCTGAGCATGTGCTGGCCGCCCTCATGGACGACAATGAAAAGCTCGCCCCGAAGCTGATTCAGGCCGCAGGCGGCCGCGCCTCCGCTGTCGCGCCAGAACTGGCCAGCGCCCTGAAAGCCATCCCAAGCGTCGAAGGCAGCGGCGCAGGCCAGCTTTACATCACGCCCGAAACCGCCCGCTTGTTTGAATCCGCCGAGCAGCTCAGCACCAAGGCCGGCGACGAATTCGTGACCATGGAGCGCCTCCTGCAAGCCATCTCGCTGGCCAAAAATACGCCCGCCGCCACCATTTTAGAAAAAGCAGGCCTCACCCCCCAGAAGCTAAACGCCGCCATCAACGATTTGCGCAAAGGCCGCACCGCATCGTCGGCCAATGCCGAAGACCAGTTTGAAGCGCTCAAAAAATACACCAAGGATTTTACCGAACTGGCCAAGCTCGGAAAGCTCGACCCCGTCATCGGCCGCGACGAAGAAATTCGCCGCACCATGCAGGTCCTCTCCCGCCGCACCAAAAACAACCCCGTGCTGATCGGCGAACCCGGCGTAGGCAAAACCGCCATCATCGAAGGCCTCGCCCAGCGCATCATCGCAGGCGACGTACCCGAAACGCTCAAAGGCAAACGCCTGCTTTCTCTCGACCTTGGCGCACTTGTGGCCGGTGCCAAATTCCGCGGCGAATTTGAAGAACGCTTAAAAGCCTTGCTGGCTGAAATGTCCGCCAGCGAAGGCGAGATCGTGCTGTTCATTGATGAACTCCACACCCTTGTGGGCGCAGGCAAAACCGAAGGCAGCATGGATGCTTCAAACCTTTTAAAACCCGCGCTCGCCCGCGGCGAGCTGCATTGCGTGGGCGCAACCACGCTGGATGAATACCGCAAATACATCGAAAAAGACGCAGCGCTCGCGCGCCGTTTCCAAGCCGTCTTCGTAGCCGAACCAAGCGTGCCCGACACCATCTCCATCCTGCGCGGCCTCAAGGAAAAATACGAAATGCACCACGGCATCCGCATTACCGATGCCGCGATTGTTGCCGCAGCCACGCTTTCCAACCGCTACATCACCGACCGCTTCCTGCCCGACAAAGCCATTGACCTCATTGACGAGGCCGCCGCCCGCCTGCGCATGGAAGTGGACAGCAAGCCCGAAGAACTCGACGAACTGGACCGCAAAGTCATCCAGCTCAAAATCGAGCGCGAAGCGCTGAAAAAGGAAAAAGACAAAGCCTCCCTTGACCGCCTGGAGAAATTGCAGGGCGAACTCGCCACGCTGGAAAAACAAAGCGCCGACATGTCCACCCGCTGGCTCGCCGAAAAATCGCAACTGAGTAGCGTCCAGAAACTCAAGGAGCAACTGGAGCAAGCCCACATTGACCGCGACACCGCGCAGAGGAATGGCGACTTCGCCAAAGCGGGCGAACTCGCCTATAGCGGCATTCCCAAATTGCAGGAGCAATTGCTTGAAGCGGAAAAACTCACGCAAAACGCCCTGATGAAGGAAGCCGTAACCGATGAAGACATCGCGGGCATCGTCTCGCGCTGGACGGGCGTACCTGTGGAAAAGGTGCTCGAAGGCGAGCGCGAAAAACTCCTCGCCATGGAAACCTCGCTTCGTGGCCGGGTGGTAGGGCAGGAAGAAGCCCTCATTGCCGTTTCTAACGCCGTACGGCGCGCAAGGGCAGGGCTGCAGGACCCATCCCGCCCGATTGGCTCTTTCATGTTCTTAGGCCCCACAGGCGTGGGCAAAACAGAATTATGCAAAGCGCTGGCCGAATTCATCTTCGACGATGAGTCCGCGCTGCTTCGCATAGACATGTCCGAATACATGGAAAAACATGCCGTGGCGCGTCTGCTCGGCGCCCCTCCGGGCTATGTGGGCTACGAAGAAGGCGGCACCATCACCGAAGCCGTACGCCGCCGCCCGTATCAGGTGATCTTATTTGACGAAGTGGAAAAAGCGCACCCCGACGTGTTCAACATCTTGCTGCAAGTACTCGATGATGGCCGCCTGACGGACGGGCAGGGACGCACCGTGGATTTCCGCAATACCATTATTGTGCTTACCTCCAACCTCGGCTCCGAATTCCTCGCCGACGCCAAGGAAGGCGAAATAGGCGCCAAGCTGCGCGATCAGGTAATGCAGGTCGTGCGCAAATCCTTCCGTCCGGAATTCCTGAACCGCCTCGACGAAATCATTATGTTCGCACGCCTTGCCAAATCCAACATGGTGGGCATCGTGGATATTCAGCTGCAAAACCTGAGGACGCGCCTCGCCGAGCGCCACATCACCCTCGATCTCGATACCAAAGCGCGGGAGTGGCTGGCCGAAACCGGATACGATCCCGCATATGGCGCGCGCCCCCTGAAGCGCGTCATCCAGCGCCAGCTGCAAGATAAGCTCGCGCATTTATTGCTGGAAGGCAAAATCGCCGATGGCAGCCGCGTGAATGTCACAGCGGATAAAGAGGGCATACGCATTGACGCGGGTCTTACGCCCGCGAAGGTTGCGTAAAACTACTTGAAGGTTGCGTAAAATTACTTCAGGGGATGTTCGGGCGTTGCGCCGGGGTTCATGGTGTTTCTCACCTTGGCCATGCGCGCCATCGTCACAGCGCCGACCACCACGTCGCGGCTTTTAGCAGTGCCGCAGGCCCATTCCGGCATGTCGCTCACCTTTTTAGCCGCGTCCTGCCATTGCTGCATCATGGCGTCGGTCACGCCCAGCGTTGCGCGCATGAAATTGGTGTTGTACGCCACGTCGCTTTCAAAGCTTTTCTTTTCTTCGCCCTGCAAATAATGGCACTTTTGGTCCATATACCAGCCACCCACCACAATCGCATATTGCTGCAGCGGTGCGCCCGTAAACGTATTTTTGGGCTGCTGCGGTGCGCAAGCGCTAAGCAAAGCACAGGAAGAAAGCAGTAAAGGAAGAAACCGGCGCATTAGTGGTTCGACGCCACATCTACCTTTTTAGGGGCAGGGCTGTTGAGCTGGGCCTGAATCTGCGCAACGGATTTGCGGAACGCAACGAGTTCCTTACCGCCAAGGATATTGCCGGTCTTGAATTTCACGCCAGAGGGGTTCACTTGAGTATTATTCACCAGGATTTCATAATGCAGATGCGGGCCGGTGGCAATGCCTGTTGCGCCCACATACGCAATAATCTGGCCCTGCTTCACTTTTTTGCCCGGACCCATTCCGGAAGCGAAACGGCTGATATGCCCGTAAGCGCTGCTATATTTTTTGTCGTGCGTGATGCTCATGTAATTGCCGTAGCCGCCCTTTTTGCCGGCAAAGCTGATCACGCCGTCGCCTGCCGCATAAATGGGGGTTCCGGTGGGCGCGCCGAAATCCACACCCCGGTGCATCCGCGAATAACCAAGAATCGGGTGGTTGCGCATCCCGAAGGCCGAGGTGATCTTCGCGCCGTTAATAGGGGTGCGCAGCATCGCCTTGCGAATGCTCTCGCCTTTTTCATTATAATAGTCGGCATTACCCGCCTTATCGGCGTAGCGGAAAATCTTGATCGCCTTACCGCTTAAATTAAGCTCGGCATACAATACGTTACCATTGCCCGCCACTGCGCCTTCTTTGGTCTGCATGCGGTCAAACATCACGTCAATCTTGTCGCCGGGGTGAATATCGCGCTGGAAATCAACATCATAGCTATAAGCCGTGATCAGCTCGTTCAGCACATTGGCCGGAATCCCGCTATGCACCCCGGTTTCATACAGGCTGCTTTCGATCTTGCCGCCCATGCGCGCCGATTTGTGGAATACCTGCGCCTTCACTTCCTTAGCCGCGAAATGCGCCTTCTCTGCTTCGCCCGTGCGCGTTACCTGTACGCTGGAAATGTTGGAAATCGGCACATTCATGCTCGAAATCACGGGCATTTCCTGCGCCGCGTTCTTATCCAGCGTCACCGACACATTCTGGCCTATATCAAGCTTCTTCGGGTCGTAAATTGCCCGGATCGAGTCCACCGCGTTATGGGCTTCCTGATAGGAAACGCCCGTATCGGTCAGGATATTCATAAGCGTATCGCCGTCCGCTACCTTGAGATCCAGCATCAGCGGGTACACATTCGGCGCAGGCCTTGGCGCATCGGCCAAAACGGGCAGGGGGGCAGCAACAGGCGCAGGAGAGGCTTGCGCAGCAACAGCAGGCAGTGCAGGCGCAGCCACAACCGGAGCAGGCACCACAGGAACCACCGGAGCTTGGGCTACATGCACTGGCTCATTCACCGGAACGCGGGCAATTTCAGCCGTTGGCTGCTTCGGCGGCACGGCAATCGCCACCACATCAATACCCTTAGTGGTAGAAAGCTCAGCAACCTCCTTTTCCATAAGGGAAATCGAGAGGGTAGGGGCCTGATTAGCCACATTCCACGAAAACGGCATGCTGGTCGAAGACAGCGTGGAGCTCAAAAACAAGGCGCAGCCGACACCAAAACCCGTGCCAAGCACAAACCAGGACGTCCTTTTGGCCTGCCTGCGAGTAACAGAGCGCGATACAGCCCGGACGGGATAAAAATGCACTTGGTCTTGCATTAACCTACTACAGATTGTTTCAAAATTAAAACACCCGCTACAGATAGTATATATATAAAGTATGCTGCAAGCGGTTTCTACAAGGTCGCCAAAGATAAAAAATGGCGTTTACACTTTTTTTATTATCCCAGCTACTTTTAGCTTGACGGGGCGGGGGTGCATCATTAAGTTACGCGCCTCCGCCGGACTAGGACGATACTGTCTGCAAACCGCAATAGACCACATATTGGTTTAAAAAGGTTTAAGTGATAAGTCCCCTAAGGAAGGCAGGAGCCAAGTGCTTGAAAAAGCGTTAGGAAATCGGTTCTTTGTCAGCGATGACCCGCCCTGGTTACAATAATAAATCGGGGAATTATTGCTTCTAAAGTGAAACTATTGAAACATAAGGATATTTGAATGCCAACCATTAATCAGTTGGTCCGTAAGCCACGTTCGCCTATTGGTAAGCGCAATAAGGTGCCGGCTTTGGAACAATGCCCCCAGAAACGTGGTGTTTGCACGCAGGTGAAAACCGTTACGCCAAAAAAGCCGAACTCGGCATTGCGTAAAGTGGCTCGTATCCGCCTGACCAACGGCCATGAAGTATTCGGCTACATCCCCGGCGAAGGCCATAACCTGCAGGAACACAGCGTTGTGCTGATCCGCGGTGGCCGCGTAAAGGATTTGCCGGGTGTTCGCTACCACATCATCCGTGGCACGCTGGATACCCAAGGTGTTAAAAATCGCAAACAGTCTCGCTCCGCATACGGCGCGAAACGTCCGAAATAATAGGGATTACATATGTCACGTCGTCGTGCCGCCATTAAACGCGAAGTTCTGCCGGATGCTAAATTCGGTGATGTCGTATTGACCAAGCTCATCAACACCATGATGTATGATGGCAAGAAATCTGCCGCAGAAACCATCGCGTATGAAGCGTTTGACATCATCCAGAAGAAAACCAGCCAGGACCCGCTGAAATTCTTCCATGATGCGCTTGATAACATTAAGCCCTCCGTTGAAGTTCGCAGCCGCCGCGTTGGTGGTGCAACCTACCAGGTGCCGACCGAAGTGCGCGAAGAGCGCCGCCTCGCTCTGGCGCTTCGCTGGCTCATCAACGCTTCGCGCGAACGCAAGGAAAAGACCATGCGTGATCGTATCGCAGCTGAGCTGATGGATGCAGTAAACGGTCGCGGCGGTGCAGTCACCAAGCGCGAAAACACCCACAAAATGGCAGAGGCTAACAAAGCCTTCTCGCACTATCGCTGGTAAGGAAATAAGATGCCTCGTACGACTCCTTTAAAAGACTATCGCAACATTGGTATCTGCGCGCACATTGACGCAGGTAAGACCACCACCACTGAGCGTATTCTCTATTACACCGGCAAATCGCATAAAATCGGCGAAGTGCACGAAGGTGCTGCGACCATGGATTGGATGGAGCAGGAACAGGAACGCGGCATCACCATTACTTCCGCAGCAACCACCTGCTACTGGAACGACCACCGCATCAACATCATTGATACACCCGGCCACGTAGACTTCACCATTGAAGTAGAGCGCTCCATGCGCGTACTCGACGGTGCCGTAACCGTATTCGATTCCGTTGCTGGCGTAGAACCCCAGTCCGAAACCGTATGGCGCCAGGCTGATAAGTACCACGTGCCCCGCATCTGCTTCGTAAACAAGATGGACCGCATCGGCGCGAACTTCGACCGCACCGTGCAGATGATGATTGATCGCCTCGGCACCCGCCCGATGATCATCAACTTCCCCATCGGCTCCGAAGACAAATACGAAGGCGTTGTTGACCTGATCAAGATGAAAGAAATCGTCTGGAAGGGTGAAGAACTCGGCGCGAAATACGAAGAACAGGAAATCCGTGCTGAATTCGCCGACAAAGCCAAAAAACTCCGCGAATCCATGATTGAAATGGCCGTGGAAATGGACGACGCCCTCATGGAAAAATTCCTTGATGGCCAGGAACCCTCCGAAGCCGAACTGAAAGAATGCATCCGCAAAGGCACCGTAGCCTTCAAGTTCGTACCCGTGCTCAACGGCGCGGCGTTCAAGAACAAAGGCGTACAGCCCATGCTCGACGCGGTAATTGACTTCCTGCCTTCGCCGCTGGACATCCCGCCCGTAGAAGCGCACATCCCCGATTCGGATGAAACCGTTGTGCGTAAAGCCGACGATGCCGAAAAGCTGTCTGCCCTCGCGTTCAAAATCATGACCGATCCTTTCGTAGGTTCGCTCACCTTCGTTCGCGTATATTCCGGCACTTTGACCGCTGGTTCTTACATCCAGAACACCATTAAAGACAACCGCGAACGCGTAGGCCGCATGCTGCTCATGCACGCAAACAGCCGCGAAGACGTAAAAGAAGCCTATGCTGGCGACATCGTTGCCCTCGCAGGTCTCAAGAACACCACCACCGGCGACACGCTGTGCGATGTTGACCATCAGGTGATTCTGGAACGCATGGAATTCCCCGAGCCCGTTATCGAACTGGCAATCGAGCCGAAAACCAAAGCCGACCAGGAAAAGATGGGCGTTGCTCTCTCGCGCCTCGCGTCGGAAGATCCTTCTTTGCGTCTTTCCACCAACGAAGAAACCGGCCAGACCATCCTTAAGGGCATGGGCGAACTTCACTTGGAAATCATCGTGGACCGCATGAAGCGCGAATTCAAGGTGGAAGCAAACGTAGGTGCGCCGCAAGTAGCATACCGTGAAACCATCACCCAGAAGCGCGATGTGGACTACACCCACAAAAAGCAATCGGGCGGTACCGGTCAGTACGCAAAAATCAATCTCGAAATCGAACCGCTGCCACCCGGCTCCGGCTTCGTATTCGAATCCAAAGTTGTTGGCGGCGCAGTTCCCAAAGAATTCGTCCCGGGCGTACAAAAAGGCTTCGAATCGTCGCTGTCCAATGGTGTGGTTGCAGGCTTCCCCACCATTGACTTCAAGGTAACGCTGGTTGACGGCGGCTACCACGATGTGGATTCCTCGGTTCTCGCATTCGAAATCGCAGCCCGTGCAGCCTTCCGCGAAGGCATGCCGAAATGCGGTCCCGTGCTTCTCGAGCCCATCATGAAAGTCGAAGTCGTAACCCCCGAAGATTATATGGGTGACGTCATTGGCGATCTGTCGTCGCGTCGCGGCCAGGTAACCGGCATGGACAGCCGCGGCAATGCCCGCGTTGTTGACGCCATGGTGCCGCTGGGCTCGATGTTCGGCTATGTAAACACCCTGCGTTCCATGTCTCAGGGCCGTGCACAATATTCCATGCAGTTCGACCACTACGAGCAGGTGCCGAGCAACGTGGCAGAAGAAATCAAAAAGAAGGTTGCCTAACAGCAGTCAGTTATTAACTAGATATTTTTTATCGACCACTCATCGGAGAACAGAGTCATGGCTAAAGAGAAATTTGATCGTTCTAAACCTCATTGCAACATCGGCACCATCGGCCACGTGGATCATGGCAAGACGTCTTTGACGGCTGCTATCACG
>JAYULW010000035.1:0-16407 GCA_043763155.1 Alphaproteobacteria bacterium
GGCATCGGTGGAAGCGATTGCAGTGGGTGCCGATAGCGGGCTTTCGAGCTTTGTGAGCGCGACGGAAGCGACGTCTGAAAGGCCGGATTTGACGGCGGCGCGGATTGTGATTTCAGGTGGGCGCGGTGTTGGCTCGGCGGAGAATTTTAAGCAGCTTGAAGCTCTGGCCGACCAGATGGGCGCGGCGGTGGGTGCATCGCGCGCGGCGGTGGATGCTGGGTTTGTGCCTAACGATTATCAGGTGGGGCAGACGGGCAAGGTGGTTGCGCCCGACCTTTATATTGCTATTGGTATTTCCGGGGCGATTCAGCATCTGGCGGGTATGAAGGACAGCAAGGTGATCGTGGCCATCAACAAAGATGAGAACGCGCCGATTTTTGAACTGGCGGATTACGGGCTGGTGGCTGACTGGCAGGTTGCGGTTCCTGAACTTGTAAAGCTGCTGAAATAAATGTCTGAGACACGCAGTATTACCATTGCCATGGCGCAGATGAACCCCATCGTGGGGGATCTGGCGGGCAATGCGGCGCGCATCCAGATGTTTTATGAGAAGGCGCGCGCAAGGGGGGCTGACCTTGTGGTGTTTCCGGAATTGTCGCTGGTGGGGTATCCGCCGGAAGACCTCGTATTGATGAGCGGATTTCGCGACCGGGCGCTGCTGGCGCTTCAGGAGCTGGCAGGAAAGACGGTGCATGGCCCGGCGATGATTGTGGGCACGATCTGGGAAGATAAGGGGCATGTGCATAATGCCGCCGTGCTTTTGGATGCGGGCACGATTGCGTTTGTGCAGCACAAGACGGTGCTGCCGAATTATGGGGTGTTTGACGAGAAGCGTGTGTTTTCACCCGGCAAGGGCGCGACCGTGTTTGAGTGGCGCGGCATCAGCCTTGCAATTTTGATTTGCGAAGATGTGTGGGATGCGGAGCTTTCGTCGGCGCTGGCGCGGCAGGCCCCGCAACTGGCCGTGGTGATTAATGCGTCGCCGTTTGAGGCCGATAAATTATCGCAGCGCAAGGGGGTGGTTTCGGCGGCGCTACAGAAGCTGCGTGTGCCGCTGGTGTATGTGAATATGGTGGGCGGGCAGGACGATCTGGTGTTTGATGGCGGGTCGTTTGCGCTCACCGCTGAGGGCATGCAGATGGTGAAGGCGCCGGAGTTTGCCGAGTCGCTGGAGCTGGTGGCGCTGGAAAAACAGGTGGGTGGCTGGAAGATGCAGGTGGGGGCGGAAGCGCCTTCGCTGACATTTGAAGAAACGCTGTGGCAGGCGATGGTTTTGGGCCTGCATGATTATGTGGGCAAGAATGGGTTTCCGGGCGTGATGCTGGGGCTTTCGGGTGGGATTGATTCGGCGGTGACGGCTGCGGTTGCCGTGGATGCGCTGGGGGCTGCGCATGTGAAGGGTGTGCTTTTACCTTCGCCGCACACGTCTAAGGAAAGTGTGGAAGATGCGATGCTGACGGCGAAGCTTTTGGGCATTGAGACGATGAATGTGCCGATTACGCCGGGTATGGGCGTTTTTGAGGAAGTGCTGGACCCGGTGTTTAAGGACGCTGAGTGGATGAGCGATATTATGGTGGGTGGGAATTTGCAAGCGCGGCTTCGGGGCCTTACGCTCATGGCGATCAGCAATAAATTTGGCTGGATGCTGCTTTCCACGGGGAATAAATCCGAGGTGGCGGTGGGCTACAGCACGCTGTATGGCGATTCGTGCGGCGGGTATAATGTGCTGAAGGATTTGTACAAGACGCAGGTGTATCAATTAGCGCATTGGCGCAACCATTCGAATCATGCCATTCCGCCGCGCAGCATCAGCAAAGCACCCAGCGCCGAGCTTGCGCCGGGGCAGAAGGATGAAGACCAGCTGCCGCCGTATGAGGTGCTGGACGGGATTTTGGTGCGCCATATTGAGGAGCGCATGTCGGCGGAAGATATTGTGGCCGACGGGTTTGACCTGTCCATGGTTACGCGTATTTTGAAGATGGTGCGCATGTCGGAATATAAACGCAGGCAGAGCTGCCCCGGCGTGAAATTAAGCGCGATGCTGTTTGGGCGCGATCGGCGCTATCCGCTGACGAATAAGTTTTAAGTAGCGCTCCTTTAGGTTTGCGTTCAGCGGCTTTGCCGCTTGGCGCCACGCAGGCTGCGCCGCTCAATGCGGCTAGTCGTCGCGTTCGCTCCTCCGGGAGTTATGCTGGCATGTTCATTTGTTTTTTGTCACCCCGGCGTAGGCCGGGCCAGCGGCGGGCTGGATACCGGCCTGCGCCGGTATGACGGTTAGCGTTTTTTGTCGGCGGGGGTTTTGTCTTTGTATTGGCAGATGTCGCGGATGACGCATTCGGGGCAGTTGGGGACGCGGGCTTTGCAGACGTAGCGGCCATGCAGGATCAGCCAGTGGTGGGCGTGGGTTTTCCAGTGGTCGGGGATGGCTTTTTCGAGGGCGAATTCGGTGGCTTCGGGCGTAGTGGTTTTGCACAGGCCCACGCGGTTTGAGACGCGGAAAACGTGGGTATCTACGGCGATGGTGGGCAGGCCCAGTTCACAGTTTAGCCAGACATTGGTGGTTTTGCGGCCTACGCCGGGGAGGGTTTGCAGCTCCTCGCGGGTGTGGGGGACTTTGCTTGCGTAATGCTCGATCAGGCGTTCGCTGAGGGCGATAACGTTTGCGGCTTTGGCGTTGAACAGGCCAATGGTTTTGATGTAGGTTTTGAGCTTGTCGAGGCCAAGTTTCACCATCTTTTCCGGGGTGTTGGCGACGGCGAAGAGGGCGGGGGTGGCCTTGTTTACGCCCACGTCGGTGGCTTGGGCGGAAAGGACGATGGCGACCAGCAGGGTGTAGCCGTTCACGGCTTTCAGCTCGGTGACGGGGTGTGGCTCGATACGCGAAAAGCGCGTGAATATCTCGTCGATTTGTGCTTTTTTCATGGTATATAAGGTTTTTACAGGGAGAAATCATGAAAAGCATTAGAAAATTTTTGCTGGGTTCGGTGATGCTTGCAGGGCTGGCTTGCCCGGCTAACGCGCAGATCGGGTCGGTTAGCAGTTCCGTGTTCATGGAAGAAATGACATGGATGGAAATCAACGACAAGCTGGGGCAGGGCACGTATGCGGTGATTGTGCCGACGGGTGCGAACGAGCAGGCGGGGCCGCACATGGGCACGGGCGCGCACACGGAAATCGCGCGCTACGCATCGGGCGAAATTGCGCGCAAGCTGGGCGGCACGCTTGCGGCACCGGTGATTCCTTACGCGCCAGCCGGGCGCATTAATCCGCCGGAGGGGAATATGCAGTTTCCCGGCACGTTCTCGCTTTCCGAGGCGACGTATGGCGCGATGCTGGAAGATATTGCGCGAAGCCTGAAACAACATGGGTTTCACATGATCTGCTTTCTGGGCGATGACGCGGGCAGCCAGCGGGTGATGCAGCAAGTGGCCGATAAGCTGGGGCGCGAATGGATTACGGCGGGGGTGAAGGTGCTGTATGTTTCCAGCTATTACGCCAAGAACAAGCAGGACGAATGGACCGACACCATGCCCAACCGCATTACCAACGCTACATCGCCTGCGGGACATATTGAAACTTCGGAGCTTATGGCGGTTGACGCGGCCAACGTTCGTGCTAATATGCTCGCAGCCCGCACAGATCGCGATTACAAACTCACTGGGGCCACGGGGGATACGACCATGGCGACTGCTGAATTGGGTGGGAAATATTTAAGCCTTAAAATCGAAGCAGCCATCAAACAGATTCAAAATGCCTCAAGCAATGCTAAAAGAACCAATTGAGGCCAGCCCGGTAAGCCGGAAGCCTAGCCGTAGCCGCCATCATTTCGTGATCGCCGCACTGCGCGCCCCGATGAAAATCGGTGGATTTTTACCCAGCTCACGCAGCCTGGCACGCGCCATGGCGTCGGGGGTTGATTTGCAACGCGAGGGCCATGTGGTGGAACTCGGCGCGGGCACGGGTGTTGTGACCCACGCGCTGATTCAGGCACAGGTTCCGCTGGACCGCCTCGTGGTTATCGAGCGCGACGAACGCTTGCATGAAATTATCTGCAACCACTTTCCGCATGTGAACATCCTGAAGGCCGACGCGATTGAGCTGGATAAAGAGCTTGAGAAAATCGGCGTGACGAAAGTGGGCACTGTGGTTTCCAGCTTGCCGTTTTTGGTGATGCCGGAATTTGTGCGCAACGCCATTCAGGCGCAGATGGCCAAAGTCATTGGCGACGAGGGCGTGATTGTGCAGTTCACCTATGGCCCGAAATCGCCGATTTTGCCCGCGCAGTTGAAGGCGCTGGGGCTGGTGGGTAAGCGCAAGAAGCTGGTGCTTGGCAATGTGCCGCCGGCGCATGTGTGGCTGTATAGCCGCGCTAAGGCTTAGTGCGCTACTGAGCGATTCATTCTTCCCGGAGCTCTTTCAGGAATATTAAGCAGGCCGCTTAAATGCTCGGCTGTGCCGGTTGCGATAAGCTTTGCTTTTCCGCCGTCGGTGGTTTGCTGGTCGCGGTAGGTCAGGTAGATTTTGTCGTGGTGTTGCTCGTTGGTGCGGATATTTTCCCCGGGGTTGAATTCCAGCGGCATGCCAATCTTGCCCACATCACCATATAAAAACTTGCCGCCAAATATCTGCTGCAGTTTTTGTTTCAGGTAGCGCTGCACCAGCTCGCAGGTATAGGGGTCTTCATGACGGATGGTGATGTTGGTGGTGGGCATGAAATGGGTGTTGGTCTCTTTGCTTTTTTTGGCGGTGGTGTCGTAGGTTTCGATGCCGTGGGTGATGCTGGCGCCAATGTCGCAATGGGTGGAGGTGTGCACCAGGTTCAGGATATTGACGGGGATGAGGCTGTCGGGCACGCCTTTGAAGCTTACGGCCAGATAGGCCCCACGGTCGCCGCTGCGTTGTTTATTGCGGCGCAGCTCTACTATTTCCGCCTCTACCGTGCAGCCTGCTTCCTGCTCAGCGGAGAGAATAAATTTACGGGCGGCCAAAAGTGCGGGGACGCGGCCTTGCAGCGATACGTTAATTCTTGAAAAACCGCCATTTTCCCCTTCTTCTCCGAAGGGGTGGATATCGCAGAGGTAAGCCTCTGAAGATATTTGCGAAAGCCTATTGGGTATCATATTCAATCGCGGCCGTTGGGAAATTATTAATAATAGGTAACTCTTTTAGCGTGTTTATAGGGCTTCGCAACTGTTTTTTCTGCTACCCAAACTTGCGGGAATTGCTTGCTCTAACCCTATTTTTACCAATGGGGGGCATACTGAAGGCTATGGCTGAGAACCCACTAGCGCCCATTATTATCAAGAAGATCAAGAAAGTCAGCGGTGGCGGGCACCATGGCGGCGCGTGGAAAGTGGCGTATGCCGATTTCGTGACGGCGATGATGGCGTTCTTCCTGCTGTTGTGGCTGCTCAACACCACCACGCCGGAACAGAAGCTGGGCCTTGCCGATTATTTCACCCCCACCATCGGTATCAAGGACTCCAAGGGTATTGGGTTTAAAGGCGGCAAAAGCTCAAGCCGCAAGGGGGCTTCGATCAATAACCTTACCGCGCCGGGGATTGTGGCGGGGCAGGTGCAGCAGGGGCCGGTGGCTAAAGCGCCGACGGATGCGATTGAAAATGACCCCGACGCGGAAAGCACCTCGCGCGGTAAAAAGAAAAGCGAAGGCGGCGAGGACAACCCCGACGCACAGGACGCTGAATCAACGGATTCCGATCAGTTCAAGGTTGCGGAAAACGACATCAAGCAAGCGCTGGCCGATGACCCGGATGTGCAGCAATACAAAAATAACGTGCAGGTGGAGCAGACCACCGAGGGCATGAAGATCAACATGGTGGACGATCCGAAGAAGGAAATGTTCGTGGCGGGCGGTGCGCAATTGACCGCAGCAGGCAAAAAGGTGCTGGACTCGATGGCCAACATCATCACCAAGACGCCGAACCAGATTACGATTGTGGGCCACACGGACGCGTCCGGGCCCACGACCAACCCCAGCTATACTAACTGGGAACTCTCATCCGACCGTGCGAATGCTGCGCGGCGGGCGCTGGTTGCCACCAACGTGGAGCCGGAGCGCATTGCCAAGGTGATGGGCATGGCCGACCGCGATTTGCTGCTGCCGAACGATCCTTCCAACCCGAAAAACCGCCGCATTACCATTGTGCTGCTGCGCGGCTCTTACTTCCGCGACCCCAAAGCCGTTGGGCGCGGGGTGCTGTCGGTGCCGGACGCGGTGCTGAAGAAGCCCGCGCCTGCGCCCATTATCAAGGAAGAACCCGGCCATCAGGGGCCATCCATCTTCGATCCGGAAAACCCGAATGCGGCACAGTAGGGCGTTTGCCGCGCTGCTGATGAGCTGCATTTGTGCCACTCCGACATTTGCTGACGATGAGCCGCGATTGCTTACCTATAGCAGCGGCACGGGCTTCTTTGTGCGCAAGGACGGGTTGCTGCTGACCAACAACCATGTGGTGCAGCATTGCAAAGAGATTACGGTGTATGGCGCGGTGCCCGAAACGCCCGCGAAGGTGGTGGCGGTGGATGCGCTGTACGACCTTGCACTGGTGAAGACCGACGCGCTGCCGCTTTCGGTGGCGTCGTTCAATTCCGAGAAGCAGCCCTTAAGCCCGCGTGACCGCGTGGTGGTGGTGGGCTACCCCGGCCAGAGCTGGCAAACGGGCCAGACGGTGACGCGTGAGGCCACCATACTGCAAACGCGCGGGCCAAGGGGCGAGGAGAAGTGGCTGGAGTTTTCCGACAGCCTCGCAGGCGGCAATAGCGGCGGGCCGTTATTGGATAATGCGGGCAATGTGGTGGGCGTGGTAACTGCCAAGGGTCATTTGATCAGCCCGCCGGAAGAGGGGGAGGACAATGAGCGCGTGGAGCATTTCGACCTCGCCATTTCGCTGCCGGTGATTCGCGGCTTTCTCAAAGAGCATAAGGTGAAATACCAGAACGCCGATTCAGGCATTTACAACGCCACCGACGCGATCACGGATTCAGCGCATATGTTCGTGGTCAATGTCCGCTGCCGCTGGGACGAGAAGGCGGCTGCGGCAGCAGAACCGCTGCCCGCACTTGTAGTGAAATAATCTAGGTTGGCTTCGAGGCAGTGTTCTTTTACAGTGCTGAAAGAAATGAACTCAAATCGCTTAGAAGGTAATACGCTGTAATGGAAAAAGTGTTTTACCAGAAAATCCGTAAATCCTTGTTCTCCCCCTAATGTTGATTTTATCTTGTCATCCGTAGCCATTGGATGCTCAAAAGGAATGTCTTTTGAGAAGTCAATTTTAGGGTAATAAGTTCTTACGGAGCCATTATAAACAGCCCAATCTTTCCCAACCTTTTCTTTCCATAGATATGAAAATTTATTGGGTAGCTTTACAACATGTGCCACACCCAGCAAACGAGTAGCTAATTTGTCTGTGTCAATAATATATGAATTTTCGGGCTTTCTACCGAACTCGTAGCTTCTTTCAGAAACAATTAGAATGGGTATTGTCCGATTATTATGAAGCAATAATGCTCGCCATTATGCACCAGCCTCACCAACGGGTGGTTGAGGCGTAATCACCCGCCGCCGCGCTCTTGTAAAGAGCTTCCGCGCTTGTGGCCTCAATAACCGCTTGGCGAACTACGGGGCGGGTCAAATCCAGCACGCGGAACTTGTCGCTCGACACCGCAACGGCTTCTATGCGGCGGTAAATCTGCGAATGGGTTTCGGCGTAGCGCGCCAGGCCCTGCAATTTAGGCAACGCATCGGCCAAGTGAAAGCCGTGCGGATCAACGATGTCCACGACAACCTCGCCATCCTGCTCCGCGAAGAACATGAAATCAGGTCGGACGATTTTCGTGTCGTCCCCCTCGGTATAGGAGATACCCAGCGAATCCTGGCTGGGGCGGTCGGGATTGCGATACCAGAACTTGAAGCCGCTACGTTCCATTTCAGTTTTCAGAACCGCCCTCTCCCAGGTTTTCAACTCGGCGGGATATAAGCCCTGCTCGTCGCACAGGAGATGATGCTCGTAGGCGGGGATTTCCGCTTCTGAGCCATCTTTCTCACGCGCCTTCGTTGGTTCGAAGCGAGACACGGGCTGCGCCAAATCCACATCCTGCGGTTCAGTGCTGAGTGCGACGATTTGCCGGTAAGCATCTTGCCGGTCATGCGGCAGTTCCTTGATGCGGCTGAGGTATTCAGCAAACCACGCATCAGATAGCTTCTTGGCTTCGGCATCGAACAGGACTTGCAGGTTTTCCAGCAAGTGCAACGCGGCCACATCCTCGCGGGCGTCAATCAGCGCGTCGTCGAAATCGTCATCCGCTTCAGGTTTTCGTTTCGCCCGCTCGATGGTGTAGGTGCGGGCAATATCGGGGCTGACGATACGCGCCGTGCGGCGGTAAGCGTCACCAACTACGATTTCATCTGCATCAGCCTGGAACCGGGCGTCGCGCGTCTCGCCGCTTTGCAAGTCGGCAATAATAGTACGCCCCTCAACGGTCATCACAGCTGCTCGCTTTTCGGCAAACGCCTGCGCCCGCGCGGCTATGAAGTCGTCCAGCATCTTGTGCATGGCCGCATGGGCCTTTCCGCCCGCGTCTGGCAGCAGGCCGTCTGACGCCAACTCATGCGCCAACGCCGTCAGACGAATGGCTGGTTTCGCCCCGCGTGTTGGGCGGGTCTGGGATGGCAGCGTGCCAAACTTCACCCACACGGTTTCCGGTACATCCGGGTTGGGCCTCATTTCCTTCGAGTTGATGAGGATACGGCCTGTCGGAGGCGCATCGCCGCCGCCTTCGCGCAGCGCCTTGACGACTCTCTCCACCGTCTCCTTGTCGAACTTCGGCAGCAGGCAGTCCACAGAGTTGAGCTTGTCGTTGCCGGGGATGCGTCGCGCCAGCGGCGTGCGCACCATGCGGCCCAGCAACTGCGCGATGTAGGTCTGGTCGCTCGCCGGGCGGAACGAGACCATCACCTCGGCTCGCGGGCAGTCCCACCCCGTGCTGATGGCATCTTTGGCGATCAGCACGCGCACCCAGGTCTCATCCTGCACCCGCTGCGGCTGAATGTAGGGCACGGAATACTTGCCGAAGGTGTGCGTCGTGTGCTCGCCGAACACATGCGCCACCGAAGTCTCAGGCAGATTCGGCCATTGCTGAAAGATCGTGTCGAGCGTGCGGCCGATATCGTTGGGGTTAGGCGTGTTCGGCACCTGCAATACCATCAGCGGCAAGACGGTTTCGCTGTTATCTTGCTGAGCGGCATAGGCCGCCCATCCCTCTGTGCAATCGCGCAGCTTGTCGGCGGCGCGACGCACCAGCACTGTGTCGAAATCGCCGGTCGCTTCGTCGGGAATGTCCAGCAGGATCGTGTCCTTCAGCAGGCCGGAGTCCTGCACGCGGCTGGGGTCCACCGTCACGGATGGTAAAGTGCTGCGGCCCTGAGCGCCGTCCATTGCCTTGTTGAATCGGTCCGCCGTGGCTGAAATTCCCCACACTGCGGGAATGCCGGGTACGCCTTTTTCGCCATTGATAAGTCGCTTGACGATGGTGGATTTCTCGCGGTTTTCGCTGCCCATGCCCCGATGCGCTTCATCCAGAACCAGATAAAGCGTCAGGGCGGGGTCTTCGATGGTGTTGCGGATGGTGTCCCAAATCGTGTGACTCCGCATGTCGGGCCGCATCTCGGGGAAGATGCCGTCATCGTCGCCATCGAAGCCGCGCACCAGCAGGCTTTTCTTGCCCAGCTTCTGCGTGTTGAGGAAGTATATCCTTCCGGCCTCGAATTTGGCGCGGTTGAAGGTGTTTTCGACCACCACCAGGTCCGTGTGCCGCAGCCGGTCGGATGATTCCATCAGCCGAAAGCGAGTTTGCTCATTCAGCGATGGATCGTCGCTGAACCAGAGCACGACCGCGCCGGGGTCTCGGTCAAAGCCATAGCGGTCATCGCCGTGAAACAGCGCTTCGAACACCGCAGCAGCCATAACCGTCTTGCCCGCACCCGTAGCGGCGGTTAGCTGTCCGGCTATCTCCCGGCGTTTCGTGGTGAGGGCTTGGTAAGGCATGGGGCGAGCATACCTGGCCAGCCGGGGAAGTCAGCCGGGGTAGTGGTGAGCTTGGTGCATAATGGCGATAATGCTTCTAATTCATCTAAATCGGATTCATCATTGATTTCAAATGCCAAAACCTTTCTTTTCTCAATATCAAATTTTTTGATTTGAGATACGCCTAGCGTATTTCCTATCTCCCTAACAAAGTTCGGAATGCTAGGATTTGGATAATTTGTATTACTAGGCAACGTACAGGTACTTCGCAGGGCCAATATTACATTTTCCGAATTAACATCTTTTGCAATAATGGTTTCGATTGTCCAAAATCGCGCGGGGTTTTCAGTATCAGGATGTTCTAAAAATGCACTCCACAAAGAGTTTCCTATGGATGCAGTTGCAAACTTCCATCCTGGGATATCGTTTATCTCAAAATCTGTTCCCGTATATGCGGTTTCATGGATCGTTCTATCGGGTCTAACACTGCCTAGCTTCTGATTAAGCCAGTTTAAGACGATTCTTTTGGAGTCATTAATAATATTCGGAATAGTACGCTTTAGGGCTTTACTTTAATTTTGGTTAGTAGTATCGAGGGTTCCGAATGAAAGGAACCTTATGAATATTATCGAAATTTACCGCAAATTCCCCGACCAGGAGGCTTGCCTCAACCACCTAGAACGGGCGCGGTGGGGCGATAAGCCCATGTGTACGTTTTGTCGCTCGTTGAAAGTTTATCGCCATACGGAAATAAACAAAACCCGCTGGCAGTGTGGTGCGTGCAAGAAATCGTTTTCCGTAACGGCTGGCACGATATTCCATAATACGCATGTTGATTTGCAGAAGTGGTTCTTGCTCATTACCCTGATGCTCAACGCCAAGAAGGGGCTGTCAGCCTATCAAGCAGCCCGCGACCTCAGTATGCGCCGACCAACAGTGTGGTCTATGATGCATCGCATTCGTATCGCTATGCAAGATGACGGTGAATTACTTACAGGAATTGTGGAAATGGATGAAACTTACATCGGCGGTAAACCGCGCCGGGGTAATGACCGTGATGACGACATTAGCGGTGGCAACAAATCCAGCCGGGGACGCGGTACGAAGAAAATCCCCGTCGTTGGTATGATTGAACGCAAAGGCCGCGTAAGGGCGCAATCTACTTCCAAGTACAGCCTGAAAGCAAAAGACCTACAGGCACTCATCCGCAAGGGCATTGATACCAAGAACGCGGTGTTGTTCACCGATGAATACCGGGGCTACAACAACCTCAAGGGCGTCATCGTACATGCGGCCATCAATCACAGCGAACGTTATGCGCTAGGCTGCATCCACACCAACAACATCGAAGGCTTTTGGGCGGTCGTAAAACGAGGCATCATCGGGCAATACCACAAGGTCACGGCGAAGTATCTAGACCGCTACCGGGGCGTAGAAACCTCTTTGACTAGCGTTCTTTGTGCGAACGTTTCGCACTCCTCAGTTCTGGCTGGGGAGGCATTAGTGTATGCAATAGGCGAAAGCTGAAGGCTAGTGCGAACCTTCTAGTCAAGGTTTTTCTAACTCCCCAGTCACCATTATGGAGGAAGTTATGAAGCGAATATTGGTTACTGCTGCACTACTGTCCGCAAGTCCGGCACATGCGTATGATGATATAAGGGTTGCGCAGAACCTGAAAGACGATTTTGGCAATTGCTCCCTCTATTATCAGTATGTCCTGAAAAATATAAACGGAGCAGAACCTGAACTTGTTTCTCAGTATCAAACCACAGCCGAAAACACACTTAAGGTGTATATGTTGTTTGTAAAAAGCGCAGGTGAGAATGAGAAACAAGCAGAAGCTCATTTAGATTTCTATAACCTTGCGATGAAGAAAATATACAACGAAGAAGGTTTTGATAGGCTGTTCGTGATGTATTCGGAGTTATGCAAGCAAATGCTGAAAAATCCGCAACCTAGAATTAATTATTGGAAAAACAAACAATAAAGGAGTAATGAATGTCTTCAGACACCCCTCTCAGCGACGCGATGCTAGAAGCCCTCAAGAAAGCTGTGCCTACCACGGTGGTTTCACCACCGCCACAATTCACTTCTTCACTACCAAAAACTGCGGAAGCCATGAATTCCTTGGGGGCCACCCACAGTGAACATGAATCCCCGCATTGGGGATAATAGCCCTAAAGCGTACTATTCCGATAATATTAATAGGGTCAGTTTGATTCTGCCCAATAGTTAATCTACATTGAGCTATATAGCGATTCTGTTGTTTAAAGGCAGGGGTGGGAAAGGCGTTGGCTAATTGTTCCCGCAATGAAGAATTGCGAATGAACGGTTTAGAGTTTTTGTTGATTGTTTGCATCTTTTCCCCTTGTCTGCAATTAGACTTTATTCAATCGTCAGTAGTTGTAAAGAAAACTTTAAAAACAAAGGGCGCCCTTTTTAGGGGGCGCCCTTGTTTGCGTGGTGCGACTTTTTGTTAGCTTACCAGTTCATCATCCGTTTCGGACGTGGTCTGGCGGCTGCCGAGGGCTTTGCTGTATTGGAAGGCGAGTTCGCCTTCTTCTACGGTTACTTTGACGGTGCCGCCCTTGGAGAGCTTGCCGAAGAGGACTTCGTCGGCCAGCGGCTTCTTGATTTTGTCGCTGATGAGGCGTGCCATGGGGCGCGCGCCGTTTGCGCGTTCGTAGCCACGGTCAACCAGCCAGCGGCGTGCCTTGTCGTCGAGCTGGATGGTGACGTTGCGGTCGGCCAGCTGGCTTTCAAGGCGGAAGATGAACTTGTTCACCACATTGGCCACCACTTCGGGGGTCAGGTGGTCGAACTGCACGATAGAATCGAGGCGATTGCGGAACTCAGGGGTGAAGGCGCGGTTGATGGCGTCTTTTTCTTCACCGGCGCGGTCAACCTTCAGGAAGCCAATGGGGGCGCGGGCGGCATCGGCGCTGCCTGCGTTGCTGGTCATGATGATGATGGCGTTACGGAAGTTCACTTCCTTGCCGTTTGAATCGGTCATGCGGCCGTAGTCCATCACTTGAAGCAGGATGTTGTACACGTCGGGGTGCGCTTTTTCGATTTCGTCGAGCAGGATGACGCAATAGGGGGTTTTGTCCACCGCGTCGGTGAGCAGGCCGCCCTGGTCGAAGCCTACATAGCCCGGAGGGGCACCGATGAGGCGGGAGACGGCGTGTTTTTCCATGTATTCGGTCATGTCGAAGCGGAGCAGCTCCATGCCCATGAGGACTGCGAGCTGTTGTGCTACTTCGGTTTTGCCTACGCCGGTGGGGCCGGTGAAGAGGTAGTTGCCGATGGGTTTTTCTTCTTCACGCAAACCGGCACGGCTCATTTTGATGGCGGCGGCGAGCGTATCAATCGCCTTGTCCTGGCCGAATACGACCAGTTTCAGGTTCTTGTCGAGGTTGCGCAGGGTTTCGGCATCATCCATGGAGATGGTTTTGGCGGGCATGCGGGCGATTTTTGCCACGATGTCTTCCACTTCCTTGTTGGTGATGGTTTTCTTGCGCTTGGATTCGGGCAGGAGCATTTGTGCCGCGCCTGCTTCGTCCAGCACGTCAATTGCCTTGTCGGGCAATTTACGGTCGGGGATGTAGCGGGCGGAGAGTTCCACGGCGGCTTTGAGGGCCGAGTTGGTGAAACGCACACTGTGATGCTCTTCGTAATAGGGTTTCAGGCCGCGCAGGATTTTGATGGTGTTCTCGATGGAGGGTTCCACCACGTCCACCTTTTGGAAGCGGCGGGCGAGGGCGCGGTCTTTTTCGATGCTGCTCTTGTATTCCTTATAGGTGGTGCTGCCGATGCAGCGGAAGCCACCGCGGGCGAGGGCGGGTTTCAGCAGGTTGCACGCGTCGAGCGCGCCACCGGAGGTGGAGCCAGCGCCGATGATGGTGTGGATTTCGTCAATGAACAGAATCGCGGCGGGAATCTTTTCGATTTCCTTGATGACTGCTTTCATACGTTCTTCAAAGTCGCCGCGATAGCGGGTGCCAGCGAGCAGGCTGCCCATATCGAGCGAGAAGATAACGGCATTGCGAAGCACGTTGGGCACTTCACCGCGCACGATGCGCAGCGCGAGGCCTTCGGCGATGGCGGTTTTACCCACGCCTGCTTCACCTACATATAAGGGGTTGTTCTTGGTGCGGCGGGCGAGAATCTGTACCGTGCGGTCAACTTCTTCTTCGCGGCCTACCAGAATGTCGGTTTTGCCTTGCTCGGCCTTTTTATTGAGGTTCACACAATAAAGGGACAGGGCGTCGTTCTTTTCGTCTTTTTTGCCAGCGGCGGCCTGCGGCTTTTCCAGCGACTCGGCGGATTCGTCGGTATCAATTTCGCGGCGCCATTCGGCGATCTTCTGGTTGTCGGAATATTTCACGATGCCGTGGCTGATGTAGTTCACCACGTCGAGGCGCGAGAGTTCCTGTTCCTGCAAGAAGTACACAGCGTGGGAATCGCGTTCGGAGAACAATGCCACCAGCACGTTTGCGCCGGTTACTTCGGTTTTGCCAGCGGACTGCACATGGATGGCGGCGCGGTGAATGACGCGCTGGAAGCCAGCGGTGGGGCGCGATTCTTCCACTTCCTCGATCACGAGGGAGGTGAGTTCGTTTTCTAAGAACTCGTTCAAATTCTTTTTGATGTCGGGCAGGCTGATGCCACAGCCGCGCATTACCGCAGCGGCGTCCGGGTCATCGGTCAGGGCATAGAGCAGGTGCTCGAGCGTCGCATATTCGTGATGGAACTTCTTAGCAAGTGCCAGTGCGCGATGCAGGCTGATTTCCAAATTCTTGGACAACATGGTTAGTACCCCCGTCGAATGCGTTTTCGTTTTTAGTTCTTTTCAACGCGGCACTGGAGAGGATATTCACTTCGGCGCGACATGGTAATTACCAGCTCTGCCTTTGTTTCCGCAACGTCCCGCGTATAAATTCCACACACACCTTCGCCTTTTTGGTGGATGTCCATCATGATAGTGACTGCTTCTTCGTGACTGCGGTGGAAAACGTCTTTCAATATGAAGACCACGAAATCCATCGGCGTATAGTCATCGTTTAGCAGCACCACCTTGAAGAAGGGCGGGCGTTTGGTTTTCACCTCCGGCTCCGCTACCAGCAATTCATCGTGCCTGGTTTCCCGGGGTGTGATGTTTTGCCCATCCTTGCCGCCGTCGCTGCATTTCACAGCTTGGGAAGCGTTGGTGTATAGTTTTATTATCGCCATAAAACGTTGAACAAGTCGTTAAACGAAGGTTGCCATTTACTTAAGAGGCGAGATTTCTTCCAAACCAAGGAAATACGGGGGTAAGCCCTTGAAATGGAAGCTAGTAAAATCGTGCCTTCATTAGGAATAACACGTTATGGGCGATTGTGTAACTTGTAATTTCACAGTTTGCGCGTTCACGCATCCGCACATGTTGGCGTTTCGCGAAGTTGCGCAGTTTCTGCGGGTTTGCGACCTATTGTATATAGGCGGGGGAAGTATACCTAATATAGACACCTATATAGACGATGCCGGTTTTGTCCCAATTTGAGGCCAAATATGCGAAAAACCTAGGATTTCTGCGCGTTTGCAAAAGGTTGGGCGCGCAGATATGCGCATAACCCCACATATTGCGCCGCTTTTTTGCGTGTTTGTGCAGATCGTGAATCGGTTTTTTTGCGTTATGCATAAAAATGCAAAAACTTTGTTGTGAACGTGAGTGGAAATTTGATGCGAAAACACAATTTTCTGCTTACCTATGACCCGCTGTAACACCTGATTTTCTGCGGCTTTCAGGCGGACGATAAAAAAATCGTAAAAAAAATGCAGAAAAGGTGTTGACGGTTCTGAAAAGGGATAGTACATAAACGCTCCCTTCGACGCGAAGGACTTGAGAACGACCCGGACGAAACAGTCCAAAATCGCTTCTCTGCAGGTTGATATTGTGAATAGGTTTTCTGGCTTTTCTATTTAAGCGGTCAGGTTGAAGCACACGAGCCGTGTGCGTAGGAACGTAAGTTCCCTACACCCCAACAACCGGGCCAATAAATAGATGAGTCGATGCAAATGTTTTGAATTGTACTAGTAACGTACGAAGGCTTCGCCTGTCGCGGGAGGAGCATTCATTAGGAGGGAACCACATCAACGCAAGTTGGTTTGTTTTGCTCTGTACGTTCATGGTTCAGACATCGTTCTAAAATGAATTAAATTTCTAAAATAAGTATTATTAATAAGTATGATAAGTGCATCTGGTGGATGCCTTGGCTGTAAGAGGCGATGAAGGACGTGATACGCTGCGAAAAGCCACGGGGAGCTGCGAATAAGCTTTGATCCGTGGATGTCCGAATGGGGAAACCCCCTCGTATGAGGATCT
>JAYULW010000036.1:0-21771 GCA_043763155.1 Alphaproteobacteria bacterium
TTCAACTTCCACAACCGCGACGTGGGCCACACCACCATCATCGGGCCGACCGGCGCGGGTAAAACCGTGCTGCTCAACTTCCTCTGCGCGCAGGCGCAAAAATTCAATTGCCGCATCTTCTTCTTCGACAAAGATAGGGGCGCAGAAATTTTCATTCGCGCCATCGGCGGCAAATTCACCATCATCGAGCCGGGCAAGCTCTGCCATTTCAACCCGCTGCAACTGCCCGAAACCTCCGAAAACCGCACCTTCCTCGGCGAATGGCTGCACACGCTCGTCACCATTCACGACGAACCGTTTACCTCCGACGACATGGACCGCATCACCGACGCCGTGCTGGGTAATTACAAGCTCGCCAAAAAAGACCGCATCCTGCGCAACATCGCGCCGTTCCTCGGCATCGAAGGCCCCGGCACCATGGCCTCGCGCCTCAAAATGTGGCACAGCGGCGGCCCTTACGCAGGCCTGTTCGACAACGAAACCGACGTGGTGGATTTCTCCACCGGTTCCTGCTTCGGCTTTGAAATGGGCGAAGTGCTGAAAGAGCGCGTATCGCTCGAACCTACGCTTTTGTACCTGTTCCATCGCATCAACCTGTCGCTCGACGGCACACCCACCATCATCGTTCTCGACGAAGCATGGGCGCTGATTGACAACAAAATCTTCTCTGGCCGTATCCGCGACTGGCTGAAAACCCTTCGTAAGCTGAACGGCATGGTGGTCTTCGCAACCCAGTCGGTGGAAGACGCCACCAACTCCGCCATTTCCGAAACCCTCATTCAGCAGACCGCCACCCAGATCTTCCTGCCGAACCCGAAGGCAACCGATGCGTACAAAAAAGCCTTCATGGTGTCCGAGCGCGAATTCAATTTGCTGAAAACTACCGACCCCGGCAGCCGCTACTTCCTCGTGAAGCAGGGCAAGGACGTGGTGGTGGCGCGTATTGACCTCTCAGGCATGGACGACGTGATCAACGTGCTTTCGGCCCGCGCGGAAACGGTGGCAATGCTCGACGAAGTGCGCGCCGATTACGGCGACGCGCCTGAATCCTGGATGGCTCCGTTCCAAAAACGAGTGAAATTGGAAAGAGATAAAATTGTCGGCAAAGATAAAAAATAGGTTCGCCTTATTTTTCTGGCTCGCGCTGGCTTTCGCCATCGTGATGCCAGTTTTTGTGCCGCAACCCGCCCACGCCTATGATTTTTACGAGCCTGACCTCGGTATTGGCACCAGCGAAGTCTGCCCCGGCATGGGCCTTACCCGCCGCATCATGCCCTGCATCAAAGAAACGCTGATCAACGTCACCAACGAAATGCTCATCCCCATTTCGGAATACATGGCGCTGACCGTAACGGCGGCTTGCACACTGGCCATCGCGCTATTGGGCGTCGCCATGCTGGGCGGCAGGACCACCGCACCTTTCAAAGATTCGCTGCTGCTCATGGTCAAGCTCGGCTGCGTGAGTATGTTCAGCTATAATTTCGGCGGTATTTTCCCCCTTGTCCTTGACTCCATGGACGAGCTGCTGGGCATCGTCACCACCTATGTGATTTTTTCCGGCTCCTTCGCCGATAGTGTGCTCATCAGCGAATGCCCCGACCTCGCCGACCTTGTGCTGGACCCGCCGGGGCTGCAGGTGTGGGACGCAGTGGACTGCTCCATCAACTCGCTCATCGGCGGCATTTTCTCGCCGTTTTCGCTTTCCATGGGCATCGTGGGCTTCATTTTCTCCTGCTTCATGTCCAACACGCTGGGCGTCATGATCGGTATGCTTGGCATCCGTTTGTTGCTGCAGCTCATGTGGGCCATTGTCCGCTCGCTGTATATTTTCGTAGGCTCCTATATTGGCCTGTGCCTAATGGTGCTTATCTCGCCGTTCTTCATCCCCACCTTATTGTTCCAGGTCACGCGCGGCTATTTCGAGCGCTGGCTGCGCATCACCATGAGCTTTATGCTGCAGCCTGTGATTTTGTTTGCTTATCTTGCCATGCTGCTCACCGCCTTCGACCTTATCATCTTCTCCGGCCCCAACTCGCTCTACGGCGTGCTGGCAGGCGACAATGTGGACGATGAGGAGTTCCGCCTGCCATGGGAAGAGGGCGGGGAAGGGGGCATCGGCGGCTTCCTGATGTCGCATGGCGGCTACGCGGTAGATCATAAATCGCCATGGGGCGTAAACATCAACTCCAAGGGCGCGAGCGAAAACCCCCGCATCAAAGCCGCTTTCCCGAAATCTTCGATTGATACCGGCGTGGGCGGCATCATGGGTGCAAAAATCGTGACCCCCACCGAACGTACCGGCGGTATGAGCATTGACCGCAACCGCCAGCGCGCCATTCTCGACAGCATGGGCCTTGGCATGAGCATGCGCCATCCGAATCCCGACGGCAGCGCTAAACAAACCCAGCTCAACTATTTTGAATTCAGCGTGCCTGTTGAAACCGTGGATTGGGCTTTCCTCGCCGACCAGAATGGGTTCGACTCCTCCAATCCCGACGATCTGGTGCGCTACATGGTAAAGGTATATATCTCTTTCCTCATGGCCCTCATCACCGGATATGTATTCATTGAATTGCTCGACACATTGCCCTTCATCGGCTCCGGCCTTGCCATGGGTAGCGGCATCGTGGACGAAAAATCGCTCGGCATGTCGGGCCTTACCAAGCATGCCCCTCCGGGCAATGACTTCATGAAAGGCGTGAAGGGGGCATAGCATGAAAATCATCCCCGCATTCCTGAAGAAAACCCTGCCGCTGCTGGTATGCGCGATAATGGTTATGCAGCCGGCTGTTTCCAGGCCTGCTTACGCCGACCTCGAACCCACGCTACCGTCAGATTTTCAAACCCCACCCGATGGCTTCCAGCTGCCCGGCGACACACCCGCCGTGGGCGACATCACCGACATTGACGCCTGCACCCAGAACAGCCCTTTCACCGAAGAGCAAATCACCTCGCGCGTGGTCTTCTGTATCCGCGCCGCCGTGATGACCGCCGTAAGCGTCATGCTCTCCGACCTTTCCGAATACATGACCAGCACCGTAAGTATCGGCGCGGCATTGGCTATCTGCATTTTCGGCATCCGCGTCATGGGCGGCGAAGCCGAAGTGAACGCCAAGGCAATGGGCATACTGTTGCGCCTCGCCCTTGTCTGGATGTTTAGCTACAATCTTGGCAATCTCGGCAATTGGCTGTTCGATATTATGGACTGGCTGATAAGCCTTGTCGTACCCAGCGGCTGGACGCCATGGGAACAGATTGACGCATTCTTAGGGCGGCTTTTGGGCTTTGCCCCCGGCCTCACGCTGGCCAACGGTGTGGCGGGCGTAGCCTTCGCCGCCGCGCTTTCGGCAACATCGGGCACCTCCATGTTCGGCGCATTCCTGATCGCCATGTGGGACCTGATGATGTTCATCCTCGACATCGTCTATGCCTATCTCACCGCCATGCTGGTGCTGGGCTTCATGATCATTCTTTCGCCGCTCATCATCCCGCTGGCCATGTTCAACTACACCGAGCGCTTCTTCAAAAAATGGCTCAACACCGTCATCGGCGCGCTCATTATGCCCATGATGCTGTTCGGCTTCCTGTCCTTCTCGCTCGACGTGTTCGACACCCTGATCCAAAACGTCATCAGCAAACTCTCCGACGACTTGCAGGACTCCGAGGGTAACCCAACCTTCCAACAGCACTGGCGCATCAACCAGCCCCTGATGAGCTGGGTTACCTCTGCCGACCCGAACCAGATTCTCGATCTGCAAAAGCAGGTGTCCGATAAGGCGAAGACGCGTGAAGAAGAAAAAGTATACCCGCCCATCGCCACGGAAATTAATCCCTTCGAGCGCGTGGGCATGGACCAGAATCCCGCCGACATGATCGGCGCCGATTACAGCACCGACCAGATGCGCGACGTGCTGTACGGCTTCCTCGCATTGTGGATTTATGCGCGCCTCATTATGGGGCTGGTGCGCAAAATGCCTGAAATCGCCGCGGCTATTGCCGCCTCCGCGTTTCTCGCGCTGCGCCCGCAAAGCTTCCGCGAAAAAGTGCAACAGGCTAAAAAAGATATCGCTTTCGGCGCAGGCGCCATGGCGGGTGGTTGGGGTGGCAGCCAGGTCGGCGGGCTTGCGGGCAGCCGTGGGCGCTCGGCGGGCGCAGTGGCGGGCATGCTGGTCGGCGGCACCATGGCCGAAAATTACTCCGACAAAATGGGCGACAAATTTGGCGATGCATTGAGCAAGCAAATCAATAGCGCCGGTAGTGCATTGAACGAACAGGCGAAAAAATTAATAGGGCGCAGGTAACGAAACTATGACCACATTCACGCAACGTTTTTCTCAGGGCGGTATTAACTGGCACAGGCTTGTAGCCTGCCTGTTAATATTGTTCACGGTTGCCATCTTCCTACCGCAGCTTGCCTGCGCCGATGACCCGCCGGACGAAATCCAGGAAGGCACCTGCACCAGCCAGGACGAAATCTTCGGCATCGAAGAACCCGCCTCCGGCGAGGGCCTCATCTCCAGTATTATTTACGAAATCGGCCAGCCACTCATGACCGTGTCCCAAACCATGTTCCAGGCTATCGCGGGCGACGACGGGTTTAAAAACGTGCTGCGCCTTGCCTGCTCCATTTATGTGGCGGTGTATGGCATCTTGTTCACCTTCGGCATGGTGCAGATCACCGTACACGACCTCATGATCCGCCTCGTCAAAATCGGCATTATCAACATGCTGCTGTCGCAAAACGCATGGTGGTATTTCTACGACACGGCAGTGCATTTCTTCAACGACGGTGTTGACGATATTATTTACCGGGTTTCCACCATCGCCTTCGACACCGGCACGCAAGCCGGCGCGCTCGTAGGCCAGCCCTTCGACCCCATGGATCAGGCCATGGTCTATGTATTCTCTTCTAAAATGGCCGTAACCCTGCTTGCCACCTTCGCAACAGGCCCCTATGGCTTCATGATTGGCATTATCCTGCTCATGAGCCTTGGCAGCTTCCTGAAGGCAATTCTCAATGCGCTGTGGGTATACGTGATGGGCTTCGTCGTCCGCACACTCATGTTCGGTCTTGCGCCGCTCTTCATCGTCTGCATCCTGTTCTCGCGCACCAAGCACCTGTTCGACGGCTGGCTGAACCAGATCGTGAACGCAAGCTTGCAGCCCATTTTCCTGTTCACCTTCTTTGCCTTCTTCGTGTTGCTTATTAAATCCTGTATCGAGCATCTGCTGGACACGCCCGTCTGCTGGACACCGTTGCAAAGCCACAGCGGCACGCCCGGCATTGCGCATTTCTGGCGCTTCGCCATCCATGATTGCAACAATGGCGAAGAATGGGTTCCCTTCGACGGGCAATGGACCTTCACCGGCCCCGAAGGCGCCGATACCAGTTGTAATACGGACGTCCACCCCGTGGGCATCATCTTGCCGCTGATGATCTGGATTCTGGCCGACCTTGCCAGCCGCTTCAACCACATCGTTATTGAAATCGCGAAGGATCTTGCCAACGCCTCCACCGACCTCACTATGGGCTCCGACAACATCAAACGTTGGTTCAGCCAGATGGTCAGCGGCGCCGAAGGCGCAGGCAGAGACGGTGGTTCCGCAGGTAAAACCGGCTCGCGCAACCTGGGCGATTTAGCAAAGTTGATGAATAACGCAAGCGGCAGCAGCAGTGGCAGTGGCGGCTCAGGCGGCTCCGGCAGCGGCGCAAGCCTTAGTGGCAATCGCACAGGCCCCGGAAGCGTGCCGCCCCCCGGCGGCTCTAAACCTTCAGCATAAATAATGCAGTTGCCAAGCTTCTCGCCCAGGAATATGATTCCTGGGCGAAAGTTAAACATATGACCAATTGAATAAAAGGTACTGCCATGGCTCGTTTGCTTCTGATCGGGGTGCTGCTCGTAACGCTACAAGCCTGCACCAACAAAGACCCCGACCTGAAAAGCCCCTGTGTAGGCGGCGACGGCAGCCCCTGTGTTCGCCGCCCGGTCAACGACTGGTGGGCACCAGTTTAGCGCTTTAAAACTTCTGCAATTTCCACCGCTGCATACGTAAACACCGCCCTTGCGCCCGCGCGTTTAAAAGCCAGCAGGCTTTCCATCATCGCGGCCTGCGCGTCAATCCAGCCCTTTTCGCCAGCCGCCTTAATCATCGCGTATTCGCCGCTCACCTGATACGCAAATACCGGAACCTGAAAACCTGTTGCCGCCCGGTACACAATATCCAGATACGCCATGCCCGGCTTCACCATCACAAAATCCGCACCCTCGGCAATATCCATGGCAATCTCGCGCATGGCCTCGTCGCCGTTAGCCGGGTTCATCTGGTAGCTGCGCTTATCCGTGCCCTTCAAAAACTTTGCGCTGTCCACCGCCTCGCGGAACGGCCCATAAAAGCTGCTGGCGTATTTGGCGCTATACGCAAGGATCTGCGTATCTAAAAACCCTGCTTCTTCCAGGCTTGCGCGAATCGCGCCCACGCGCCCGTCCATCATGTCCGACGGCGCCACAATATCGCAACCCGCGTCCGCAAGCACAAGGGCCTGCTTCACCAGCATCGCAACCGTTTTGTCATTCACCACATGTCCGTTTTCCACAATCCCGTCATGCCCGTGGCTGGTATAAGGGTCCAGCGCCACATCGGCAATCACGCCCATCTCCGGCACATGTTCCTTGAGCGCCCGGATCGCCCGGCAAACGAGATTGCCAGTAAACAACGCCTCATCGGCCAGCGCGCTTTTCAGCTTCTCATCAACCTTGGGAAACAGCGCAATCGCCTTAATCCCAAGCGACGCCGCATGCTTTGCCTTTGCAACCAGCACATCAATGCTCATGCGCGAAACACCCGGCATTGCCGCAATCGGCGTTTCCAACCCTTCGCCATCTTGAATAAACACCGGCCAGATCAGATTCGCCGCCACAAGCACATGCTCGGCAACCAAATCGCGGCTCCACGCCTGCATCCGCGGCCTGCGCAAACGAATGGCAGGATACGAACCGGGCAGGGGGGATTTCGTGTTCGGCATGGGCAAATCCTCAGGGATAAAACTGGCTGAAATATAAGCAAACCCGCGCAAACCCGCAAGTTAATCCATTTTACGCTTGCGAACAGGGCAGGGGGTGCTACTAAAAGCTAAAGAAACAAACACATACGCAGTATTTATGAACCGCATCCTCTCCGGCGTACAGCCCACCGGCAATCTCCATTTAGGCAATTACTTAGGCGCCATCCGCAACTGGGTCCCCATGCAGGCAACCCATGAATGCTTATTTATGCTGGCCGACCTCCACGCCATTACCGTACCGCAAGACCCCGCTGCCTTGCGCAAATCGGTCCGCGAAACCGCCGCTGCCTACATCGCCTGCGGCATTGACCCGGATAAGTCTGCAATCTTCCCCCAATCCGCCATTCCCGGCCATGCCGAGCTGGCGTGGGTCCTTTCCTGCCATACCCCCCTGGGGTGGCTAAACCGCATGACCCAGTTCAAGGAAAAAGCCGGAAAGAACAAGGAAAACGCCGTCCTCGGCCTCTATTCCTACCCCGTCCTCATGGCCGCCGACATCATTTTATACAAAGCAACCCACGTCCCCACCGGCGAAGACCAGAAGCAACATCTCGAACTCTGCCGCGACATCGCCGGAGCCTTCAACCGCCAATACCAAACCGAATTCTTCCCCATTCCCGAACCCGTCATCCTCGGCGCTGCCACCCGCATCATGAGCCTTCGCGACGGCACCAAAAAAATGAGCAAATCCGACGAATCCGACTATTCCCGCATCAACCTCACCGATGATGCCGACACGATTCAGCTCAAATTCCGCAAAGCCAAGTCCGACATGGTCGAAGGCGGCATCACGTATGACGAAACCGCGCGCCCCGAAGCCGCCAATCTGCTGAATATTTACGCAAGCCTCAAAGGCATCACCCGCGAAGCGGCCGTGGCCGAAATAGGGGCCATGAACTTCTTCAGCTTCAAGCAAACGCTCACCGATGTGGCGGTTGAAAAACTATCCCCCATCACCGCCAAAATGCGCGAGCTTCTGGCCGACACCGCGTATCTGGACGGGGTATTGGCCAAAGGGGTGCAAAAAGCAGGGGGCATCGCTGGCCAAACCATGCGCGAAGTCAAGGATTTAGTAGGGTTTCTGCCGATTGCATATTAGCTTTGCGTAAACCCCCTGGGGCATGGTAAAAGGGTCCACCTAAATCCGCATAAGCCCTTTGCATGTCGTCTAAAACAGCCATTCCGTTCAGCACACTGATCAAGACCATCATGGTGGTGTCCAGCCCTTCGCTGCTGGTGCTGTCGCTTTTTGCCATCATGGGCGAACTCAATTTCAGCTATTTCGTCTACGGCTATGTCGGCACAATGGTGGTCTCCACCGTGTTCGTCATGCCGTTCCTATCCAACATCTCCGCGCTGACCTATTACGTGAACGACCTCGCGCAGGACAAACGTGTTCGCGCCCCCGACCTCAGCTTCCTTTCAAACGTCGCCGAACTCTCCGGCGCTTTGGGCCGCCTCCAGCGCAGCTGGGAAAACAAACGGCAGGAAATGGAAACCGTCATCACCGAGCGCGAAATTCTCGTGGATACGCTGCCCGACATCCTCATCATGACCAACGACGACAAAATGATCGTGCGCACCAACCGCGCGGCCCGCAACATCTTCGGCCAAAACCTCGCCCACCGCCATCTGCACGACGTCATCCCCAATGAACAACTCACCAACGCCATCTCCGCCGTAATCGAAGACCTCCATGGTCAGGAAATCGAATTCCAGCTCGGCGAACCCTACGTCAAAGATTTCCAAGCCATCATCGAGCGCTTCCCCATCCCGTCCGAAGGCGGCATCAGCATCGTGATCACCCTGACCGACATCACCCAGCAAAAGCGCATCCAGCGCATGCGCGCCGACTTCGTGGCCAATGCGTCCCACGAAATCCGCACCCCGCTCGCCAGCATCATCGGCTTCATCGAAACCCTGCGCGGCCCCGCCAAGGACGACCCGCTCGCCCGCGACGAATTCCTCAAAGTCATGGCCGATCAGGCCGAGCGCATGTCCAAGCTGGTAAACGACCTGCTCTCGCTCTCCAAAATCGAAATGAACGCCCACGCCGCCCCCGTGGGCAAGGTGGATGTGCTGCGCATCATCCGCGCTGAAAAGCAGCATTTCGAGTGGGCCTGCAAGCAAAAGAACGTAACCCTGAAAACCAAGCTCATTGACACGCTCCCCCCCACCAAGGGCGACGACGAAGAACTGGCGCAGGTCATCCGCAACCTCATCGGCAACGCGGTCAAATACACCAACCCCGACACCGAAGTGGTCCTGACCGCCAAGCTCACCTCACAGCTGCCCGAAGACCCCGTGTTCCGCAATCTCTCCCGCGCCATCTGCTTCTCGGTGCAAGACCACGGCGAAGGCATTTCCAAGGAACACATCCCCCGCCTGACCGAGCGCTTTTACCGCGTGGACACCGCCCGCACCCGCAAAGTCGGCGGCACCGGCCTTGGCCTCGCCATCGTAAAACACGTGCTGAACCGCCATCACGGCGTACTCACGATTGATAGCGAAACAGGGCAGGGCAGCACCTTCTCGGTGTATCTGCCCGTATATGACGACATCGCCGCCATGCGCACGGACAACAAACAGGAAACAAAGGCAGAGGAAGCATGAGCCAGCTCTCGCTGAAAGACCGCGTCATCCCCAGGCAAAAGAAAATGGCCGAAAAAGCCGTCGTCGCCCTGCTGTGGATTGCTTCGGCCACTTCCATTCTCGTCACCCTCGCCATCGTGTTTTCGGTGCTGTTCGAGTCGTTGCGCTTTTTCAAGGCCATTCCCCTCACCGACTTTTTGTTCGGCCTGCGCTGGAGCCCGCAAACGGCGCTCCGCGCCGATCAGGCCGGTTCCAGCGGCGCATTCGGCATCGTGCCGCTTTTCGCAGGCACGCTGCTCATCACCGCCATCGCCATGATGGTCTCCATCCCCATCGGCCTGTTTTCCGCCATCTTCATGTCCGAATACGCCAGCAAAAAAACCCGCAACATCACCAAGCCCATGCTCGAAATCCTCGCGGGCATCCCCACGGTGGTTTACGGCTATTTCGCAATCATCCTGATCGCGCCCGCACTGCGCAATCTGGGTGCGCATATCGGCCTGAACATTGCATCCGAATCCGCCCTCGCCGCAGGGCTGGTCATGGGCATCATGATCATCCCCTTCATCTCGTCCCTCACCGACGACATCATCACCTCCGTGCCCAATAACCTGCGCGAAGCCTCGTATGCGCTGGGCGCCACCCATTCCGAAACCATCAAAAAAGTGGTCCTTCCCGCCGCAATCCCCGGCATTATGGGCGCAATCCTGCTGGCTGTTTCGCGCGCCGTGGGCGAAACGATGATCGTGGTAATGGCCGCCGGTATGAGCGCCAATTTAACGCTCAACCCGCTCGAATCCGTCACCACCGTCACCGTGCAGATCGTGGCCCTTCTGGTGGGTGATCAGGAGTTCGACAGCCCCAAAACGCTGGCCGCTTTCGCCCTCGGCCTCACGCTCTTCTGCGTGACCCTGACGCTCAATATCATAGCGCTCAAAATCGTAAAAATTTACCGGGAAAAATATGACTAGCGCCCTGTACAAAAAACGCAAAGCCGCCGAAAAACGCTTCCGCTTCTATGGCCAGTTCGCACTGTCCTTAGCGATTGTAATTTTGCTGTTCATCCTCATCAATCTCGCCTTGCAGGGCTATCAGGGCTTCAGCCAGAACCGCCTTTTGATCCCCATCACCTTTGATGCTGCAACCCTCGAACTCTCCCCCGGCGATGCGCCCGACGCGCCCTCTGGCGCCAGCTACGAACAATTGGCCAAAAACTCCCTGAAAGCCGCATTCCCCGAAGCCGTCGAGCGCGAAGACCAGAAGCAACTCTTGGCACTTCTTGGCAACAATAACGGCCCCACCCTGAAAAAAGCCGCCATCTCCGACCCCAGCATCATCGGCAAAACCAAAGACATCTGGCTGCTCGCTGCCAGTAACGCCGACTTGTATTTCAAAGGCGTCGTGAAAAAAGAAACCCCCGAAGCCGACCGCGCACTCACCGACCAGCAGCTACGCTGGCTCGACGCACTGAAGCAAAAAGGCGCCGCTAAAAGCGGCTTCAACACCAGCCTGTTTACCCAAGGTGATTCCCGCAGCCCAGAGCAGGCGGGCTTTTTGGGCGCTATCATCGGCTCGCTATTTACCATGCTGGTGTGCCTTTCCATTGTGTTCCCCATCGGTGTCGCCACCGCCGTGTATCTCGAAGAATTCGCGCACAAAAGCCGCTGGGTAGACCTGATCGAAGTAAACATCAATAACCTCGCCGCCATTCCCTCCATCGTCTTCGGCTTGCTCGGCCTCGCCGTCTACATCAACCTGCTGGGCCTTCCGCGCTCCGCTCCCTTAGTCGGCGGCATGACGCTTGCCATGATGATCCTGCCTGTCATCATCATCACCACCCGCGTCTCTATCGCAGCTATTCCCGGCTCCATCCGCGACGCGGCGAGGGCGCTCGGCGCGTCGCCCGTGCAGGTCGTCGGCCACCATGTTTTACCACTCGCCATGCCCGGCATCATGACCGGAACCATCCTCGGCATGGCCCGCGCCATCGGCGAAACCGCACCGCTGATCATGATCGGCATGGTCGCCTTCGTCGCCGATATTCCTACAGGCTTCACCTCATCCGCAACCGTAATGCCCGTGCAGGTATATCTCTGGGCCAGCAGCCCCGAAGCGGGCTTCGCTGAAAAAACTGCGGCAGGTATTCTTATCCTTCTGGTCGTGCTTCTCGCCATGAACGCACTGGCCATATTCCTTCGTAAACGTTTTGAAGTCCGGTGGTAGAATTATGAATAATGCAAAAATCACAGCCCGCGATGTAAAAGTGTTCTACGGTGCCAAACAGGCGCTGTTCGACGTGAACCTCGACATCCCCGCCAACAGCGTAACCGCGCTCATCGGCCCCTCCGGCTGCGGCAAATCCACCTTCCTGCGCTGCATGAACCGCATGAACGACACCATCGAGGGCTGCCGCGTTGAAGGCCTCATCCTTGTAGATGGCAAGAACGTGAACAACCCAGAGCAGGACGTAGTGCAGCTGCGCAGCTGGATCGGCATGGTGTTCCAAAAGCCCAACCCGTTCCCCAAATCCATTTATGATAACGTGGCCTACGGCCCGCGCATCCACGGCATGGTCACCGCCAAGTCGGAACTGGACGGCGTAGTGGAACAGTCTTTAAAGAAGGCGGGCCTTTTTGAAGAAGTCAAAGACCGCCTGATGGAACCCGGCACCAGCCTTTCGGGCGGCCAGCAGCAGCGCCTCTGCATCGCCCGCACCATCGCCGTAAACCCCGAAATCATCCTGATGGACGAGCCATGCTCCGCCCTCGACCCCATCGCAACCGCCCGCATCGAAGAGCTGATCACCGATTTAAAAGACAACTTCACCATCGTGATCGTGACCCATTCCATGCAGCAGGCGGCCCGCGTAAGCCAAAAAACTTCGTTCTTCCACATGGGCAAAGTTATCGAATCGGGCGACACCAAGCAGATATTCACCGCCCCTAAGCACCAGCAAACCCAAGATTATATCACCGGCCGCTACGGCTGATTTGCCGGCTTTTCAGCTCATGTAAGAATTTCTTGTGCCTTATATCCTCTATAAGGTATAATTTAACATGAAGCACAATCCATAAAATTTTATATAAATACAACGAGATAACATGGCTCAAGCGATGCTGTCAATCACACCTGCTGAACGTCGTATTACCCTCAGGATGCTCTCCTACTGGGAACGCTTGCGTGGGGTGCGCCCCATGCCCACCGAAGAAGACATTGATCCCGATGACCTGCATGATCTCTGGGATTCGTGCTTCTTATTGCATGTGAAGGACCTCGATAAGCCCGACTATAACTATACGTATCTGGGCGACGACATAGCCAAAACCCTGCACGGCGAAACCAAGCCCGGCACGGAAAGCGGCTATAACACCGAGCAAATCAAATACTTGATCCGCAACTACGCGCAAGTGGTGGATTCCGGCAAACCCATGCTGGAAGAGGGCGAATTCAAGAATACAGCCCAGGAGGTCGTGAAATACCGCCAGTGCTTGCTGCCCTTGGGCGAGGGCGGGCAGGTGCGCGCCATCCTCGGCGGCGTGCGTTTCAAGGTTTTTAGTTAGCCCCGCGCGTGGCTTAGGCCGTTTCCATAAATAGTGAAGATTTCCGCGATTTTGTGGTTGACTTGCCCTGTGTCATCCAATAGATTCCAGCTCCTTTTTATAGAATTTTAATTTCGGTGAAGACGTAACTGTTATGCAGACTTATTCGGCAAAACCCTCTGAAGTAGAAAAGAAATGGCTCGTTATTGACGCTGATGGCGTTATCCTGGGCCGTCTTGCTTCACAAATCGCCATGTTCTTGCGCGGCAAGCACAAAACCATTTTCACTCCGCATATTGATACCGGCGACCATGTCGTCATCATCAATGCTGAAAAGGTAAAGCTGACCGGCAAAAAGATGAAGAACAAGCTCTATCATCGTCACACCGGTTTCGTTGGTGGTATCAAGACGCAAACCCCTGAATTCATCCTCGAAGGCAAGTTCCCAGAGCGCGTGATTGAAAAGGCCGTTGAGCGCATGATGCCTAAGGAAAGCCCTCTGGCTCGCCAGCAGCTCGGCAAGCTCCGCGTTTACGCAGGCTCCGAACATCCCCATACCGCACAGCAGGCTGAAGTATACGATTTCGCCAGCAAGAATCCGAAGAACAAGAGGTAGTCCGTGGCTAAAGAAAAAGCAGAAACCGTAAAAAAAGAAGTAGCGCCGAAAACCGCTGCCGTAAAGAAAGCCCCTAAGGCTGCAGCCTCTACCGAGCTGAAGACCTATGGCACCGGCCGCCGTAAAGACGCAGTTGCCCGCGTATGGGTAAAGCGTGGCAATGGCAAAATCACCGTAAACGGCAAAACGTTTGAAGAATACTTCGCTCGTCCCGTTCTGCGCATGATCATCAACCAGCCTTTCGCAGCCATTGAGCGCGTTGGCAATTTCGACATCATTTGCACCGTTGCAGGTGGCGGTCTGTCCGGCCAGGCCGGCGCAGTTCGCCTCGGCATCAGCCGCGCGCTCGACGAATACGACAACGTATTCCACAAGCCCCTGCGCAGCGGTGGTTTCCTCACCCGCGATAGCCGCGTTGTTGAACGTAAGAAATACGGCCATAAGAAAGCACGCCGTAGCTTCCAGTTCTCCAAACGCTAAGACACGCCGGATATTTTATCAAAAAGGGCGCCCGTCTTGGGTGCCCTTTTTGCATTTAGGAGCAGATTATGACCACCAGAATCAATATCGCCATCATCGGTGCCAGCGGCTACACAGGCGCAGAACTCATCCGCCTGCTGCTGTCGCACCCCAATGCAAATATCGTAGCCCTCACAGGCGATTCGCAGGCTGGCAAAGCCATGGAAGATGTCTACCCCCACCTGCGCTTCAAAAACCTGCCCAAGCTGGTAACACACTCGGAAGTGGACTACAGCAACATAGACCTCGCCTTCTGCTGCCTGCCCCACGGCACCACCCAAACCGTCATCGCAGCCCTGCCCAAAAACGTCAAAATCATAGACCTCTCTGCCGACTTCCGCCTCGAAGACCCGGAAGCTTACGCCCAGTGGTACGGCCACCCCCACCAAGCCGTCTCTTTGCAAAAAGAAGCCGTATACGGTATCTGCGAACTCGCCCGCGAACACATCAAAACCGCGCGCCTCGTCGCCAACCCCGGCTGCTACCCCACCTCCGCCACGCTTCCACTCGCCCCGCTGTTGAAGGCGGGCCTGATCGAACCCGAAGGCATCATCATTGACGCAAAATCCGGCGTAACCGGAGCGGGCCGCGCTGCCAAACAGGCAACCCTGTTCACCGAAGTGAACGACGGCATCAACGCCTACGGCATTGCCTCGCATCGCCACACCCCTGAAATCGAGCAGTCTTTAAGCAAAGCCGTAGGCAAAAACATCACGCTAACCTTCACCCCGCACCTCATGCCCATGAACCGCGGCATCCTTTCCACCATTTACGTGAAGTTCGCAAAAGGCACCACCGCCGACGCCCTGCAAGCAGCACTCACCAAGGCTTACGAAGGTGAAGCATTCGTGCATGTCCTCCCTAAAGGCGCAACGCCCAGCACCCATATGGTGCGCGGCACGAACGACTGCATGATCTCCGTCACCGCCGACCGCATCGAAGGCCGCGCTATTATCGTAAGTGTGATTGATAACCTCGTAAAAGGCGCATCGGGACAAGCAGTGCAAAACATGAACCTCATGTTCGGCATTCCCGAAACCACGGGCCTGAACCTCACCGCCGTTTTCCCGTAGCATGGACATCCGCATCGTCCCTCACGGCAGCGACGATTACGCGCAAATCAAACAACTGCGCCAGGACGTGCTGCGCACCCCCATCGGCCTTGTGCTGAGTGAAAAAGACGTGGTTGGCGAAGAAAACCAGATCATGATTGCAGCGTTTGAAAACGGCAAAATCGCCGGTTCCGTCATTTTCAAACCACTGCAAAACGGCGTCATCAAACTCCGCCAGATGGCCGTGGCCGACAGCCACCAAGGGCAGGGCTTAGGCAAAAAACTGGTGCTATTCGGCGAAGACACCGCCCGCGCGCAAAAATTCACATCCGTGGAATTATCTGCTAGGTTCACCGCGCAAATCTTTTACGAAAAACTCGGCTACACCACCACCGGCGATATTTTTGTCGAAGTGCAATTGCCCACCATCAAAATGATCAAGGAATTGTGATGACCAACGCACCCTACATCCTCCCGTATCGCGGCGAATACCACCCCGAAGGCGTAAGCCCCACCATTTCGCCCAAGGCCTTCATCGCCCCCGGCGCCGCCGTGATTGGCGATGTGCATATCGGCGAAGATACCGGCGTCTGGTTCGGCTGCGTCATTCGCGGCGACGTAAACAAAATCCGCATCGGCAGCCGCACGAATATTCAAGACGGCACCACCATCCACGTCACGCGCGAAACCGGCCCCACCATCATCGGCAACGGCGTTACCATCGGCCATGCCGTGCTGCTCCACGCCTGCACCCTCATGGATAATTGTTTCATCGGCATGCGCGCAACCGTCATGGACGGCGCAGTCGTCGAACCCGGTGCCATGCTGGCTGCGGGCGCGCTGCTCACCCCCGGCAAGCGCATCCCCTCCGGCCAGCTCTGGGCAGGCAGTCCTGCCAAGTATTTCAGGGACTTAACCCTGGAAGATCAGGCCTTTTTCCCCGTTTCAGCCGAAAATTACGTCAAGCACGCCCGCGAATACCTCGCCCTAAAGCTCTGATTTAACCCCCAATTATTGGGGGGCATTTTCATAAATCTGTCACATTACTAAACCCGCTTTCCTGTACAATATGCTTAAGTAACAGGGAACTTCTGGTCATGGCCCACACCGAAGCACACGATCCAACCAAGGAAATCAGCTACTTCGCTAAGCGAAGCGGGCTGTACATGGCTGGCAAGGGTGCGGCTGAAACCATCGGCGAAACGGTAGCCCACAGCAATCTATTAGGCCTTTCCACCTTTCTGGGCGGCAGCACCGCAGGTCTGGTAATGGTTGGCCTTGCCGCGGGCGTCAGCGCCACGCTCACCCAGATGGATTACGTCCACCGCAAGGACAACATCACCGAGATGTACAAAGAGGAAATTGCGGCCCGCCAGCATAAGCCCATCAACAAAGTCACCCGCAACGACCTCGACACGCTCGCGCAGGAAAACCGCGTGATCGGCGAAGAACTCAAACAAATCCGCAAACAACGCACCTTTGGCGTTGGCCTTTCGTTCCTCGCCAGCATGGCCGCGCTTTCGGTTGTGGACATCGCGCTTCCCGCCGTTGTGGCAAGCGTCACGGGCGCCCTCACAGGTGCTGCGGCCATGGAAGGTCTCGGCATGATCGGCGCAATCGCCCTCAAAGCCGTAACCGGCCTGATCACCTACAACATCGTCAAAGAACCCCTGCACCATGTCGCAGACAAGCTCTTCCACCTCGATTACAACACCACCCACGACCATATCGTAAGCTTGAAAAAAGACCGCGAAGCTGGCCGCGCCATCACCCGTGAGCAGGTGCTTTCGGTGTATGCCGCCTCAAACCCCGCGCTGGATAAAATGATCGTGCGCGAATACGGCAAGCATTTCGACAGCCTTTCGCCCGATGTAAAAAACAAAGCCGCCTACGACATCGGCAAACTCATCCCGCTTGAAAAACTCGCAAACGACATCAACCTCGGAAAAATCAACGTCACCGAACTCGCCTTCGCTGTAGATGGTCAAACCTCCGGCGTTGAAAATGGCCGCCCGCCTGAAGGCAAAAAAGGCCTGATGCAGACGATGTTCGACAGTGTCAAAAACACTTTCAAGGTCAAAGCAACCGTAAGCCATAACGGCCATCAGGACCGCATCAACGCGCTGGCCCAAACCGAAACCGTTCACACCCACAGCGAAGAACAGCAGCAAACCGGCGGCCATGTGCAGCGCTTAGGGCGCGGCGCTTCCGTGGAAATGGCGCATGTAGACCGCCTTGAGCAGAAGCGCGCCGAACTCCCGCTTACCCAGCAAGTATAATTAATGCACCATCGTGTGGTTGTGCCCCAGCGGGCCATGCCCGCGGCCAAAGCCCGGTGCCTTCAATATGGCTTCACGCACATACGACCGCGCCCGCGCCACAGCGTCGCGCAAGGGTAGCCCTTGCGCAAGCCCCGTCGCAATGGCCGATGCCAGCGTGCAGCCCGTGCCATGCGTATGCCGCGTTACAATGCGCACCTGCGTGAATAGCTCCACACCGCCATTGCTCACCAGCATATCGGTAATCACCTCGCCGTCCATGTGCCCGCCCTTGATCAGCGCCGCCTTGCACCCGCTTTTCAAGATCATATCCGCAGCCCGGCGCATATCGTCCACGCTTTTAATATGCAGCCCCGTGAGGTGTTCTGCCTCAGGAATATTCGGCGTAATCACTGCAGCCATAGGAATCAGGCGTTGCTTCAGCGTCTCCGTCGCATCGTCTTCCAGCAGCGCCGCGCCGCCCTTGGCAAACATCACCGGGTCCAGCACCAGCGGAATTTTAGGGTAGGGGACCAGCGCATCCGCCACCGCATCAATAATACTCGCCTTGTGCAGCATCCCCGTTTTCAGCGCGTCCGCGCCGATGTCTTCCAGCACCAGCGAAATTTGCTGCTTGATAAAAGACTCCGGCACATCATGAATTCCAAACACACCCTGCGTGTTCTGCGCGGTAAGTGCGGTAACCGCGGAGGCAGCATAGCCACCCAGGCACGTCACCGTTTTAATGTCGGCCTGAATGCCCGCGCCACCGCCGGAATCCGAACCCGCAATCATAAGAACCCGTCCAGACATCATGGGAGGAGCGCCGCGACGACTAGCGCCATTGAGGCGCGCAGCCTGCGTGGCGCTTGAGCGCAATTACCAGAATTATGGAGGAGCGCCGCGACGACTAGCGCCATTGAGGCGCGCAGCCTGCGTGGCGCTTGAGCGCAATTACCAGAATTATGCACTAGCAACAGCCTTGCGTACAGATTCACAAATACTGTCCACCAGCGTGTGAATCTCGTTGTCGTTCTCGCCCTCGGCCATCACGCGGATAAGAGGTTCCGTGCCCGATTCGCGGATGAAAATACGCCCCTTCGTGCCCAGCTTCTGCTCTGCACTCGCAATCGCCTCGCGCACCTTCGCGTCCTGAAGTGGCGACACGCCCGCATACGGCACATTTTTCAGCACCTGCGGCAGCGGCGTAAACAGCTTCCCGCATTTGGAAAGCGGCCGCCCGTCAGCGAGCATATACGCAAGAATCATGAGGCCAGCGATAATGCCATCACCCGTTGTCGCATAATCGCTCAGAATAATATGCCCCGATTGCTCACCGCCCACGTTGAATCCGTGCGCGCGCATATGCTCCACCACATAGCGGTCGCCCACCTTCGTGCGCACCATGCTAAGCCCCATGCTGCGCAAATACTGCTCCAGCCCGATATTGGACATCTGTGTTGCCACCACCCCGCCGCCACGCAGCAGCTTTGCATTATGGCACTGTGTCGCAATCATCGCCATCAGCTGGTCGCCGTCGGCAATATGCCCTGTTTCGTCGCAAATAATCACCCGGTCGGCATCCCCGTCCAGCGCAATGCCAATATGGGCTTTTTCTTTCACCACCGTTTCACACATCAGCTTCGGCGCGGTGCTGCCGCAATCGCGGTTGATGTTGTACCCGTCAGGCGTAACGCCAATCGTAATCAACTCTGCTCCCAGCTCGCGCAGGATCACCGGCGCAACCTGATAGCCCGCGCCATTGGCGCAATCCACCACCACCTTCAACCCTTCAAGCGTCATGCTCTTGGGGAAGGTGCTTTTCGCAAATTCAATGTAGCGCCCCTGCGCGTCATCCAGCCTGCGGGCGCGGCCCAGCGTGTCGGGCTTGGCCAGGTTTGAAAAATCATTGCCCTGAATCCGCGCTTCAATCGCTTCTTCCACACTGTCGGAAAGCTTGTACCCGTCCGGCCCAAACAGCTTAATGCCATTATCCTGATACGCGTTATGCGACGCCGAAATCATCACGCCCAGATCTGCGCGTAAAGACTTCACCAGCATGGCAACAGCGGGCGTAGGCATTGGCCCCACCAGAATCACATCCATGCCAGCCGCAATAAAACCCGCAGTCAGCGACGGTTCCAGCATATACCCCGAAAGGCGCGTATCCTTGGCGATGACCACCCGGTGGCGGTGCGTACCGCGCATGAATTGCTGGCCCGCAGCCATTCCCACCTTCAGCGCAATATCCGCCGTCATAGGAAAAATATTGGCCTTGCCGCGAATGCCGTCCGTGCCGAAAAGCTTCATGACAAAATCCTAGGCAGCCGGAGGAACAGACTCAGCATCCACTGGCGGCTTCTTGCGCGAAGACGGCAGCGAAGATTTCGGCGGTGTTGCGCGTGCAATCGTTGCCTGCACCACCTTCTTGATTTCCTCGCCATTCACAATCGCCATGATTTCATCGCCGGTAAGCGTTTCATGTTCCAGCAGCGAAGCCGCAATCCGGTGTAGCACGTCAATATTCTCGGTCAGGATATGCGTGGCTTCCGCATGTGCGTCATTCACCAGCCGCTTCACTTCCGAATCAATCAGCGCCGCCACTTCGTTAGACATCGTCTTGGTGGGCTGGCCCATGCTGTAGCCTAAGAACACTTCCTGCTCCCCGCCGCTGCCATAATACATCGGCCCCACAGTTTCGCTCATGCCCCATTCAGTCACCATGGCGCGCGAAAGGTTGGTCGCGTATTTAATATCAGACGAAGCGCCGCTGGAAACCTTGTCATAACCGAAGATCAATTCTTCAGCCACGCGCCCGCCCATAGCCACCGCTAAATCCGCATACATTTTCTCACGGTGATAAGAGAGCTTGTCCGACTCCGGCAAGCGCATCACCATGCCCAATGCGCGGCCACGCGGAATAATGGTAGCCTTATGAATCGGGTCAGACGCAGGCTTATGCAGCGACACCAGCGCGTGCCCGCCCTCATGATACGCCGTCATTTTTTTCTCGTCTTCGCTCATCACCAGCGATTTGCGCTCAGCGCCCATCATTACCTTGTCCTTGGCGTTTTCCAGCTCACGCATGGTAATCACCTTCTTGCCAAGCCGTGCCGCAAGCAGCGCCGCTTCGTTCACAAGGTTCGCAAGGTCCGCGCCCGAAAAGCCCGGCGTGCCACGCGCAATGGTGCGCGCATCAATATCCGGCGCCTTGGGTACTTTGCGCAAATGCACTTCCAGAATCTGCGCACGGCCATTGATGTCAGGGTTCGGCACCACGATCTGGCGGTCAAAACGGCCCGGACGCAACAGCGCGGGGTCCAGCACGTCAGGACGGTTGGTCGCAGCAATGATAATCACGCTCTCATTCGCCTCGAACCCGTCCATCTCAACCAGCAACTGGTTCAGCGTCTGTTCACGCTCGTCGTTACCGCCGCCGAGGCCTGCGCCACGATGGCGGCCCACTGCGTCATTTTCATCAATGAAAATAATGCACGGCGCATTTTTCTTGCCCTGCTCGAACATGTCGCGCACGCGGCTTGCGCCCACGCCCACAAACATTTCCACGAAGTCCGAACCCGAAATGGTAAAAAACGGCACCTTCGCTTCACCAGCAATGGCGCGCGCCAAAAGCGTTTTACCCGTACCCGGAGGGCCAACGAGCAAGCAGCCACGCGGAATTTTGCCGCCAAGCCGCTGGTATTTTTGCGGGTCGCGCAGGAAATCCACCAGCTCAAACAATTCGTCTTTGGCTTCTTCAATGCCCGCCACGTCTTCAAACGTCACGCGCTCGGTTTTCTCGGTCAGCAGCTTCGCCTTGGACTTCCCAAAGCCCAATGCCCCGCCGCGCCCGCCGCCCGACTGCATCTGGCGCATCACGTAAATATACGCCGCAACAATAAGCAGGATAGGGAACCACGAAAGCAATGCGCTCCAGAAAGATTCGATTTTGCCATCGTCATTGAGCGCCGTGATCTTCACATTTTTAGCTGCAAGCTTGTCCACCAGCCCCGCATAGTCCGGTGCCTGCGTCACGAATGCCGCGCCGTCGCTGCCATGACCGGTGATGGTGGAACCCTTCGCCGTGCCGTTGCGGATGATCACGTCATTGATCTGGCCCTGGTCCACCTTG
>JAYULW010000037.1:0-7204 GCA_043763155.1 Alphaproteobacteria bacterium
GGTTAAACAAAATATCCCTGAACTTAATCGTAAGCGCGCAGAACACACCGCACGCCGAAGCCCACACCGCGGTCTTCACCCCGTCAATCAGCATCGGCACGCTCTTTTGCACATCCGCCGGGTCAAACCCCAGCAAGCCCACCGCAATCCCGATAAACGTACCCAAAATCCCAAGCGTGGTCAAAAACGATGGCGCCTTATAAACCACCTCTTGCGAAAACCGCAGGTGGAAGAACAACGCGAATACAACAATGACAATCACAAACCCTTCCGTCTCCGGGTTCATGCTGCTGGCCACGCGGAACCAAAGCTGGTTCGCAATATCCGGGTTGCCTTCTTTCAGTGCGCTTAAATCCATGATCTGTCCTGCCGTTACGGTCTAAATAAAAATGAAGTCCCCCATTACACCACAAAACCCCATAACAACTGGTAAATAAGGAGTTTTTTACCCAAAAAGGCAACAAAAGGCTATATGCGGGGCTGAGCTGCCAGCATACCACAAAATACACCCCAAAAAAACAGGGTTTTCCTTTACGGATTTTTAGGCTTTGTCCTTCTGGAACTTGGCGATCATCATCTTCAGCCCGTTTAGCAGCCAGCCTTCCTTCTCAAGCGTGGCCCCGCCTGCCTTGCTCGACAGCAGCACGGTAAGCGACTGCACATGCTTCAAAAGCACATGGTTATGCCGCGAATTGGTCATGCTGTAATCAAAGCGCATGAACTGGTAAAGCTGGTGCGCCAACTGCGATGCGCTGGCAAACCCAAACGTTCCCGCATTCGACTTAATGGCCAGCAATGCCTCCATGATGGAGTCCACAATCCCCTGCGACGGTGCCTGCATCAACTGCTTATAGCCCTTATCCACCACCTGCACATATTCGCGGATCCACACCAGCGAATCGTCTTTCAAATTCTCAATCACCGCCTGCGCTTCTGCCAGCACCTGCGGCGTAATGATCGAATCCAGCGGCACATTCGCGCCCATGCGCTGCTTCAAAATAAATTCCGGCAATATGAGCTTTGGCGTTTCGTCCGCTACCGCCTGCACTTCTTCGGCTGCAATCACCATGGGCCGCTCATGCCGCTTATCGGTCCCGGTAAAATCAATACTCCTGCGCCGCCTGTCCGGCCCCACATATTCCTGCGCCAGCAAAAACGCCCGCGGATTATCAATCACCTGCTGAATGCGCTTAAACACCGTAAGGCTGTTATACGGCTTCACCACGAATTCGGTGATGCCCGCGTCGCGCGCTTCCTCAACATCCTGCTTCTCCGCGCGCGCCGTCATCATAATGATGGGCAGCAACCGCGTCACCGACGAATCAGAGCGGATATGGTTCGTAAGCGCGATACCGTCAATGCTTTGCAGCGCCCACTCGGTAATCAGTATGTCTTTATGTTCCTGCTCCAGCACTTTGAGCGCCGCCTGCCCGTCGCGCACCAGCTGAATGTCGGTAAAGCCCATGCGCTGCAGCACCTGCGTCAAAATCATGCCGAGATTATTATCGTTATCGGCAATCAGGATGCGTATATTTTTGAGCGTCGCTTTCTGCATACCATGGCATGTAGCATAATAGCACAATGAAAGGAACCGCTTATTCCCGTTCCTTAGGCCGCGAAAGCCCGGCGCGAATAATCTTTTCCAGCTCCTGCGGCCTTGCCGCCATGCTGATGGCCTTCTGCATCCGCGCACCCATGCCTTTTTCCGGGTCCTCGATCTTCTCATGGAACGGTTTCAGCTCGAACATGACCCCGCTGTCTTGCGTGGCATCCTTAAGCTTCTCGTAAATGCCCGCCGCTTTCACCATCAGCTCGCGCATTTTCGCCAGCTCAACCTCGTTGGCCGTCACCGGCGCCTTCTCCATCACCTGTCCCACCGCATCCATCCACAGCCGGTTGGCCGCGTTCTCAAACCGGATCACCGACGCATGATACTGCTGCATCAGCTTGTATAGCTTATTATCGCGCTTATCGTCGGGGTCGTAATTATCATCTTCCCATGGTTGCAGCTTGCGTTTTTTCCCGCCTTTGCCGCCGCTGGGCGTGTTCCCACGCCAGCTCTTATCGTCGTCATACTCCGATTCGCCCGCCGTGCCTTGCAGCCCCCCGCCATTATGCTCCGGGTCGCCCGTCGCCCGGTCAAAAATATCTTCCGCCTTCTGAAGCCGCAGCGTAATGCCAAACAGCACCTTCTCAAAATTATCCATCCTGGCGGTGTTCTGGTTTTCATTCCTATACGCATTGCGTATCGCATCCAGCCGTTCGCTAATAAGCGTCGTCGGGAAATAGGTTTCGTTACAAACGCCCTTCTGGCATTCCTCGTCGGACATGTTCTGCGAAAACATCAGCCCCGACATATCCCGCATCACACTGCGCTTCACAAAAACCGATGGTTCCTTATCATCGCCCAGCTTCACCCGCGCATAGTCGCGCACCAGCGCTTCCACCGCCTTCATTTCCGTGCCTATTTTTTCCCAGTGGTGGTCCAGCACCTTTAGCGTGCCGTCATGGCTTCCCTGCGGCTGGAAGTCCCATTGCGCGCCCACCATCAGCGTCTCTTTGTCCGCAAGCGTAAACTCCTGCGTCACATGCCCGCCGTCATGCACATACGTTTCCCGCGTGATCGCAAAATCACCCGCAGAATGTCTATCGTCGCGCAAGGACTGGAAGCTGGCTTCTTTCATAAAGCGGTTAATATATTAACTATTTACCAAAATCAACCCCTTCTTCCCTTATGCTCCCCTTATAACTCTGCCCCCCACTCCGAATTTCATATTTATGTCCTGAAATACATACTGAACTTGAGTTACTTGTTAGTCTATCTCCCGATAGTTTTCCTATGAGCTATACCGCCTTTCCTCCCCGAAAGGCGGTTTTTTTTGCCCAAAAAAAGCCCAAAAAAATGGGCCAGCCCGAAGGCCGGCCCATCGCCAAGAAACCAATGCTTAGTGCTTGGTCTTCTTGTTGGTCTTGGTGTTGTTGCTTACCGGATTGCTGTCCATTTTATACTTGGCCCATTCCTTTTTCATGGCGGCAGCCATTTCATCGCGCGAAATCATTTTGTCGCCGTTGGTATCAGCTTCGGAGAACATTTTCGCAGCAGCCGCTTCATTTTCGTCCATGCTGATCATGCCATCGTTGTTGGTGTCCATTTCCGCAAACTTTGCATCCATCATTGCCTTGTATTTATCGTCATGCGAGCTGGTGGCAAAAGCCGGTGCAGCAATTGTGGTCATCGCAAGCAGCGCCGCTGCAAAAGCAATTTTCTTCATGGTGGGAATCCTTTGTGTTGGTTTGTTTTAGCCACAGCAAGCGCCATGTCTGGTATCTGGCATAAACCCAACCCCATCATGAAACCATCAGGTCCACCCCGCCTTAATATAAAAAAAGCATAAATATCCATTACTTGTGTAAATTAGCAACACTAGCCAGCCACCAGAAAATAGTAGTTAACAGCCCAAAATTATGGTAAAAATTGGCCTATGACCCACATAAATTCTTACGCAATTGTTGGCGGCGGTTTGGCTGGCCTTTCCAGCGCCTACCAGCTCAGCCAGCTCAAGCCCGACGCCCAGATCACCATTTTTGAAAAAGGCAGCGCGCAAAGCTATGCGCCCTCCGCCGACGATGTGGGCCGCGCCTCTTTAAGCGCCTCCCCCGCACGCACCCTCCGCCTCACCGGTGCCACCGAAGGCGCAGGCCAGTGGGCCGTGCAGGAAACCAAAGCCATGCTCGACACCATTCAGGCCGACATCAAGGCCGACCCCGCCAATTATCCCGGCCTGGAAAATAAAAAACTCCTCACCCCTCAACCCACCGTCATCGTCGGCCCGAATAAAGATGATAATTTTTACTGCAAAAGCTTAGAGACCATCAAATCCTCCGGTGCAGCTTACGAGGAAACCGATGGCGCAACCCTGAAGGGCCGCTTCCCCAATCTCTATAAAACCCTGCCCGACAACGCCGCCGTACTCATCGAAGCCCCCGCTGGCCCCAACAACGTAAGTGGCGTGGCGGGCCTCATGGATGTCGAGTCCACCCTCAAAGCCATCACCCAGTATTTAAAGAAAAAAGGCGCAACCATCCGCGCGGGTGAAACCGTAACGTCGGTAGACCAGGGCAGCGGCCACGCCATCGTCACCACGCCAACCGAATCGAACATTTTTGAAAAAGCCATCATCGCCCCCGGCCAGTGGATCGAATCGCTGGTAGACACCAAAGAGCATAATATCCAAACCCGCTACGACCGCGTGGTGGTCCTCGACATTGACATGAAAGCCTTAGGCCTCCAGACGAACGGCATTCCCTTCACCAAAGGCCTCGCCCCCGAAGGCGGCAAAGGCAGCTTTTACAGCTTCCTGCCCGACGCCAGCGCGGGCCATGTGAAATTCATTCCCGCCGCCACCGTGCGCAGCGTAAACTTCGCCCCCGGCCTCAAAGCTCCCATCACCGAAGACGAAAAAGAAACCGCCCTCTCCGCCGCCGCCATCGTGTTGCAGGTGGATAAGGAAAAACTCCGCGCCGCCGCCACCCCGTCGCTGTGCGCCTACACCAGCCCCAAGATCAAAGAAAACGCACTCATAACCAACATTAGCGAAAACGTGGTGCTAAACGGCCTCGACAGTTCCGGCAGCGCCCGCACCAGCGGCGGCCTTGGCAAAATCGCCGCCTCCATGGCTTTGGGCCTCGACGAACCCTACCCCGGCACCAACGACAAATACAGCCTCGCCGCCCACCACGCCCTCGTCGGCGAAGCTGTGCAGGTCGCCCGCCAGTCCAGCGTGCAGCGCATGTGGAACGACCTTAAACATGCCATCGGCTTCTAGCATGTCCAGCATCGCCCAGAAAATCCTGAGCCAGAATCCCGACAGCTATTTCCTCATCACCCAGCAGGGCGAAGGCGACATAGACTATTACAGCATCATCCTGCAAGTCCCCCGCACGCACGAGAGCGCGTTCCTGCGTGCCTGCGAAATCAAAAACTTCGCCGCCCGCGACTTCGGAAAAATCATTTATTACACCGCTGGCGAAATCACGCTCGACCAGGCCAAAGCCCACACACTGAACTTACTGCCTTCAAACTAATATAATTTTAGCGCGGCGGAACCGTAGGCATTCCCTTCGCCAGCTTCAGGCTCTGCCCCAGCGACGCAAGCGTAAGCAGGAAGGTAGGCGCCTCATGCGCCACCGACGCTGTCTGCGTCTTCATATGAAATCCACCCACATGCGTCCCCACCAGAAGCGTCATCCAAGATGCCGCCACACCCACATTCAGCCACAGCGCATGGCTCAGGTTTTTAGAGAGCTTCATCAAATCCGGCACCTGATGAATCCCCTCAATCACGATGGAAGCCTTGTCCTTCGTAACCGCAGCCCCCGTACTCGCCATCGCCATTGCAATCCCACCGCCATTTTTCACCAGCGTCATAAACGCCGCGTCATAAACGCCGCGTCATTTTCGCCATCACCAATCGCCGCGATCGTATGGTCCTTATGCGTGAATTCCCGCACCACATCGTCCTTGCCCCGCTGGCCGGGTTTACCGATGGGAATACAATCCACGCGCAGCATAATCGGGTTCTGCCCAAGGTCATGCGTCTCCAGCTCCGAAATCACCGCCTCCGCAGATTTGCGCGGCATGCCTGTCACCAGCACCACTTTCGTACCGTCTTTGCGCATCTGTTGAATCGTGTCCTTCACACCCGGCCGCAGCTCGTCCTTGAAATGCGCAATCCCGAAACGCACATCGTCGCCCTTCGCATGCCTGAAAAACGCAACGTCCCCGCCATGCGCGTCCGCCGCCTTCAATAATTCTTCCGGCAATGCATGCCCGTGTTCCGCCAGCATTCCCTTGCCGCCGATAATCACCTCATGCCCGTCCCTGAATTTGCCCATCACCCCTTTAGTAATGGTGGTCACCGCAGTCTCGCCTTCCAGCAGCGCAAGGTCATGCCCCGCCGTCGCCGCCGCCGTGCGGATAGATGTCGCCAGCTCATGGGTGCTTGCCGTCTGCGCCTTGCCCATCAGCCCCAGCAATTCATGCTGCGCGCCCGCCTCCGCCGCCTTCAGCGCCTTACCGTCCCATACATGTAATCCCTTAAACGCCGAAAGCCCGGTGGTCAGCGTGCCGCGAATATCGCTCAGCACATGCGTAATGCCCTTCATTTTTTCCAGCGCCACATCGTCGCGCACCATAACCCCGTGCTTGGCCGCCAGCGCATTCTTCACAAACGGAATCACCAGCATGGAGGCCATAATCGCACAAGGCGCCATCTTGATCGCCAGCTCCGCCGTGCGCTTCACCGATTTGCGCAAATGGTCGGCATTGGTGCGTGGCCGCCCCTCTTCCTCATTTTTCTTCTTCTCATCGGCTTCGTTCTTTTCCGGCTCTTCGTTTTTCTCATGTCCAAACGCATGTTTTTTGCCCGAAAGCCCCAGCTTATCCATCACCAGCTTTTCAATGCTCACCTCGCGCGATGGCTCTTTCACCGCCCCCGCCTCATGCTTCTTCTGGTGCTTATAATAGGTCCACGCAAATTCCGCCGCGCACGCCGCCAGCATAATCGGCACATAGATATTTTTAATTCCGCCATTGATGCTGTGCGCCGTAGGCCCCGCCGCCGTTTCCGCCTCACTCAGGTAATGGATATTGCGCGAAATCGCCGAGTCCGCCGCCGCTGCTTTCGCCTGCACCACAAGATGCGTGCCTTCCGCCGTAATCGCCCCTTGCGGCACGCGCCCGCCCAGCGTCACCGCTATCTGCTTGCCTTCGCCGTCCAGCGCCACCGGCATATGGATCGCGCCCAGATTTGCAGGTTTCCCATGCACCTCAATGCCCGAAACAATCCCATCCACCGGCACATGCTGCCCCATGCCCACGCGCACATGTTCGTCAATCTTCACCTGCGCCAGCGGCACATGCTCGCCGGAGTGATGCAGTTGCGCCTGCTCCGGCACCATCTTTTCCAGCGCCTTCACCCCTTCAAGGCTTTTCATCTGCACCCCTTCTTCAAGGTGCCCCGCCATGGAAAACAGCGTCGAGAGCATGGCCGCGCTCGTAATCATGTCATGGTCGTTGGTCGTGATACCCAATGTCGCAATAGCAGTCGTAAGCCCGTGCATCACGAAGTCCGGCACTTCGCGTTCTTTCCATGTTTTCTTAAGTTCCGGCAGCTCCAGCTTCATAAGCATGGGCGCGCCGAAT
>JAYULW010000038.1:0-23929 GCA_043763155.1 Alphaproteobacteria bacterium
TCACGTTCGGCGCAATATTCTGCTCGCCTTCAACCTGAACACGGGCCGCAAGCGTACCGCCGCCCGCCTTGCTGGTCGGGTCGTTCGGCGAAAGGCTCACATGCCGGTAAGCAGGACCTGCATAAACACCATACCAGCCGGTATTGTTCGAGCCCATGTAGCCCAGCGAAGCCGAGCCGCCAAGGCCCGTCGCGTCAATCTTGCGGGTTGCGCCCTTAAACTGGTATGTCACCTCGTCGGCAAACACGCGCGCCACCCAGCCGTTGCCAAGCTGCGAACCAGCCAGCGGCGTCACCACGCCCACCGTGCCATAGCTGTTATTCTGCCCGCCCACCTGTCCTGCTGCCACCAGCAGGCTGTCCGGCGCTGCCTGCGCCTGCGGCGTGCCAGCAGGCACAGGCTGCGCAAATGCGGTCGCAGCCACGCTGCTAAACAGAACCGTTAACAAGGAAATACGGGCGGAAATCATGAGGGGATGCTTTCAAGTTGATAAAGATACATGTTAGGCATGGAGCGGTCGGTCGTGTTCTGGTTCGCCACGCGGGTGCGCATGGTTTTCCAGCCCGTGCCGGTCAGCAGCATGGTGTCGAAATAGGCGTCACGCGCCGTTTCCGGCAGCGGCTTGAAGGCAATCATCGTCCCGGTGCGCGTCTTGGGGTCCATAGACACAATGCCCGCCACCGCTTCATTATTATTGCCCGCCGAGTTCACAACCGCCGAGCTAAGGCTCGCGCGCTTGTTCTTTTCCCATGAAGGCAACGGCACAACTTTATGCTCGCGCTCCGAAGAAGCGCCCAGCAGCGTAAAGTTGATTTCCGACAGGTTATGCAAATGCCACTCAAGGTCCGAGCCATACAGGAAGCGTTCCAGACGGTCGCGCGAAACCTTGTCGTTCCACACAAACTCGCAGCCCAACCCGTCCAGCGTCGCTTCATCGTCGTTATGGTGAATCGCCCGCACCTTCGCCTCAAACGAAAGCGGACCGTCCGGCAGGAAGATCGCACCAGCGATTTCGCTACCAGCCTTCAGGTTCAGCTCACGCGGCGCAACAAGGTAAAGCCCCGCGCTCGACAAATCATCAATCGAAGCAAAATATTCACGCCCCAAGGTCGTGTTAATGCGCGCCACCAAAGGAATCGCAAAACGGTAATTGCTACGCTTATAAAGGCTCCGCGCCAGCGAGAACGCCAGCACCAGCCCCGCGAGTACAAGGTTCAGCGAAGACCAAACCATATTCGCAAGCAACGAGAAATACGTGAGGTGACCCGTGGTCTTATACAAATAAAAGCCCACCGGAATCGCAATCAGGTTGCTCGCAAAAATCGCGTATTGCGGCACCAGATACCAGAAATTGCTGGCCCCGCCCGTCATCTTCTTGCTCGTCACGCGGAACTTCAGCTTGCCCATGAACAAGCCCAGCGTGGCCCAGCAGAACGCCGCGCAGCGCGCCATGTTATACTGCTCCACAAAGAACATTTCGCCATAACCGCGGCCCAGCTCTTCAAAGCACCATACCGACATCAGGAAAAACGGCACGAAATGGATCAAAAAGTCCTTCGTATCCGTAATCAGCGGCATCATGCCCGTAAGCAGCACGATAACCGGCGTGATGTAGAAAATAGCCTTCTGCCAGCCGTCAAAATAAATGGTCATCGAAGCGATGTAGTTCAGCTTCTGCGCCAGCGTCAGGTGGCGGTTAAAAATCACGCCTTCACTGCGCCAAACCTGCATAGCGCCCTGCCCCCAGCGAATGCGCTGCTTCAAAAACGGTTCCACCTGCGACGGCGCAATCCCCAGCGCCAGCGACTCAGAGTGATACACCGACTTATACCCGTCCTTATGCAACTTAATGGACGTGTGGATATCTTCCGTAATCGTACCCGTGGCAATGCCGCCAATCGCCTCAATCGCGCTACGGCGAATCAGCGCGCAGCTACCGCAGAAGAACGCCGCGTTCCAATAATCTTTCCCGCGCTGGATCACGCGGAAGAACAAAGACTGCTCCGACCATACCTTACCGCTCTTTTTATGCACGCGGTGCTGGTACGAATCGAGGTTATAGAAATCCTGCGGCGTCTGCACGAAAGCCACTTTCGGATCGGTGAGGTAGCCCAGCGTGCGCAGCAAAAACGTGCTTTTCGGCGCATGGTCCGCATCAAAAATCGCAATGAATTCACCCGTGGAATGCTCCAGCGCATTGTTCAGATTGCCCGCTTTCGCATGTTCGTTGCTTTCGCGTGCAATATATTCGCAGCCAAGATCCTTCGCCAGTTGGCGCATTTCTTCGCGGTTACCGTCATCCAGCAAATACGTGGTGTGCGGGTATTCCATGCCAATGGCGTTCACCAGCGTGCGGCGCACGATTTCTTCCGGCTCGTTATACGTGGGAATAAAAACATCCACCGTCTGGCCCGGCTCCGGCAGCGGTGCTTCGCGAATGGTGAGTTTGCTCACCATGAAATAATGCAGCAGCAACGTCACAATACCGAACCACTCCGCACCATACAAAACGCGCGAGAAAATGGGGTATTCAGGATTAAACGTATCAAGGCGCCACCACATGTACCAAAGCGAAACCACAATCGTGCCCCACACCACTAGCTGGCGCGGCAAACCGAGGGCTTCGTAGGGGACATTATCGCGGGACTTCTTAGACATCGTGGCTGATCTTTCGCTGTTGGGTTGTTCGCGGCGCGGAACCTAATTTTTTTTAACCTATATATAGATAACGCCCACTAACTTCACCTTCTATTTTGCAATACAATCAACCCAAGCCGAGCCATGGCTCCATATCGTTGTATTTTAGGCGCTTACCCTAGTAGTAAACGGGCTGCGAATTTTCCTTCGGGCGCTGCCTGCCGCTGGTGGTCGCCGCAGGCTGGTAGCTGGCGGGAACCACGGCACTTGCGGGCGCTGCATTGCCTGCCGCTGCCGTACCATCATAACCCCAGCCAGTCGAAGTGCCGGGGCCCTGCTGTACGGGCGGAATATTGCTGGAAAGCGGGCCGTTTTCCGGCTGAACCTGCGGTTCAAACCCACGGTTACGCACACCCGGCACAATCGCTGCCTGTTTCGGCGCAGGCTGCTGCACCACCACGGGCTGCTGCGCTGCGGGCTGCACAATTACAGCCTGCTGCGGCGCAGGCTGCACCAAAGGCTCTACCGCTGCAACAGGTACCGGAGCTACGGGGGCTGGCTGCGCAATAACTGCGGCTTGCGGCTCAGGCTGCGCAACAGCAGCCACTTGCGGCGCGGGCTGCATCACAGGCGCAGGCGCTTCTGCAACAACAGGCGCCGGTACAGGAGCTGCCAAAGGCTGGCTCACCACCGGCTGCATCACAGCCGAAGTCTCAATCGGGTTCTGCGCGGGCATTGCAGGCGCTGCATTGTTAGCATGGTTACCCGAATCCAGCATCGCTTTCTCGAACGTGTCCGGATCGTTTTCATTCGCAACATCCTGCGGCGGGCCATCGCGGCGTGCCAGATATTCTGCCATAGCGCGCTTACCCGCAATCGGGTCCTTGAATTCCCACAGGCCTTCGTTCACGCCTTCCATGATCAGGGAGTACACAGCCGTTTCGGTTGCCTGGCGCGTCGCCAGCTGCACCGGTTCGTTTAAGGAGAAACCTGCTTCCGCCTGAAGCAAGCGGTCGAAGGTAATGTATTTAAGCACGTTGGAATCCAGCGAGGTCGAGAAGATAGTCTTCGAGCTGGTAACCGAAAGCAATACTTCACCCGTCTGAACGCTGACAGCACGTAAATAAACGGTAACCACGTCACGTGCATAGCGCGTGTTGCCGCCGATACCGAGGTACAAAGCACCCGCACCACCCGTCACCACGTTGGAATCATAGCCGATGATGCCGCCCTGCAACAGCATGCCGCCATAAACCAGCGGGGGCAGTTCGGGCAGCTGCTGGCCGTCCGGCGTGCGGTATTCGCTGCGCATAACTTTAATCAGCTGGCGTTCCTGCAACAAATCTTTCAGGCCGCCGCGTTCCGTAACCGTAAACCATTTTTTGTTACCTGCATCCAGCAGCGCCTTGGTCAGGATCGAAAGCCCGCCCTTGGTTACCGCGCTGGAAAAATCGCTGTACTTGTCGTTGTATTTGAACTGCCCGGTCAAATCCTGGAAGTCATACAGCGACACGGAGGTTTTCTCCGATGCCTGTGGCAGCTTTTCAAGGATATCGCCCGCGCGTGTACGGTCGGTTACGCGCGCTTCCGTCACATATTCGTTTTCATAGCTCTCTTGCGGCGTGCAAGCCACCAGAGGCGAAAAAAGCAAAACAAGGGTTATCAGTTTTTTACAAAACATACATCTTCGTTTCTAAATGTTAGGATTAAAGCTCTATAGATCCGGCAGGGTAATAACGGTTGTGCCGGTGTGCGGGTCCGTCACATGGATAATAATATTGCCACCCACCCGCGTATAGCTGATGAGGTTGCCGCCCCCTAAATCGAAATTGCCGGAAGCTTGCCCGCCATGGAAAATCTGGTCGTTGATGTTAGCGCTGATCTGGCCCAAAACCGACTGCTGAACGATCTCCGCAGGCGTAAGTCCCGCGCCAAGCGCGGCTTGGTCCGGGTCTTTCGGGCGCACAGCGCTTGCCAGCAGCGCAGCACCGCCCGCGCTCGGCGCGTCGGAGAAGATTGCCGGGTTTTGCGGCTGGTAATTGATCGTTGCCGCCTGCGCCGCGGCGCACAGGCCAAGGCCGCTGATTAAGCTGGCAATAAATAAAGATTTTTTAGTAAGGAACATCATATTCGCAGGGGCTTTCCTTAATTTTTGTTAACGGATTATTAACGTAACTCAAAATTAAATGCAACGGGAAAATAGAATTCCCCGCGCCATCACCCCCGGACAATGGCTAAGTATCAGTATTAAATAGATAAAATCAATTGTTTTCTTCGGTTTCAGTAACGATCCCGTTTTGGATTTTCTTCTTATGGTTATATTTTCCAACTTGTTCTTCGTAGGATTCGTTTTTGTCGCCTTTTTGCGTCAGCGCAATATCGTTATGCTCGCCCTTTTGCGTTTGCACGGCTTTGTTATTTTTTCCGGTCTGCACCACAGTCGAGCTGTTGTTGCTGCCTTCCTGACGAATTACTGCAATATTTGCGCCCAATTGATCCTCGCTCAAAATCTTTGAATCCATATCCTGTTTAATCGCTGGCAAAGTTGCGCCGCTTTCGGGAACCGCATCTTCATTCATTTTAATCGCGGCCTGCGCGCGGCCATACTCGGTGTATTTCGGGTTGTTAATAACCTGCGTCTGATAATCCACTTTCGGTGCCGCCGCAAGGTCGCTTTCTTTCAGCACTTCCCTTTCCTTGTCGCCCACTTTGGCTTCCGACTTGGGAATCCCGCCATCAAGCTGCGGAATCTGCACCCGGCTGCTCCAGTCTTCGGCTGCAATCGCCGTCGTCGCCAGCGCCACCGACGCCACAGAAAGGAAAACCACCTTATGCAAAACAGCCATAGCGCACTCCAAAAAGGAAAAGAGGCAGGGAAATCTCCCTACCTCTTAATATACCCCGCCGCAGCCCGCAATAAGAAAAGGGCCGGGCTATCGCTTGCGCGATTAATTCTTCTGCGAGATCGAAACCGTGTTGCCGGTGCCGGTCTGGTTTACGTTGGCAACATGGCCATTGCCGGTCTGGGCAATATTTGCGCTGTTGCTCGTGCCAGCCTGGATAACCGTGCTGCGGTTGTTGTTGCCCTGCTCGTTGATGGTCGCGCTGTTGCTCTGGCCGTTCTGGTTTACCAAAGCGTAGTTCAGCAGGCCGTTTTCAGTAACGGAAGCAGTGTTGCGGCTAGCCCAAACGCCGTTATTAACCTGGGAGATGGAAACAAGGTTGCCCTGGCCTGCAACGTTCACGCCAGCGTTGTTCGCGCCAACCTGTACAACGCCTACGTTGTTCGAGGTGCCGTTAACGCCGATAGTTGCGGTGTTGCCCTGCAGGTTAGCGTTCTGCGTCTGGGTGCTGTTTACGATGTTCTTTTCGCCAGCAACCGTGATGGACGAATTGTTGTTATAACCGTTCTGGACAATGTTGGTGTCCTGGAACTGGCCGTGCTGGGTGATGGCAGCTACGTTGCCAACGGCCGCGCCCGAAGCGCCCTGCTGGATGGTTGCCTTGTTGTCCGAACCGTCATTGTTATAAGCGGCGCTGTTGTTGGTGCCGGTCTGTGCAATGCTGTTGGCGTTGCGGTAGCCGTTGAAGTTGCTCACAGCGGAGTTGCCGGTGCCGTTCTGGGTTACCGTAGAGGAGTTCGCATCGCCCGCCTGGCTGCCCGAAAGCGCGTTGTTCGTGCCAACCTGGGTCACGTTAAATACGTTAGCAGCAAAAGCCTGGCTAGCGGCCAAACCGAGTGCGAGTGCGCTTACAGTAGCAATCAGATGCATCTTCTTCATGGGGAACACTTCTCGTTAAATTAAGGTAATTAATAAAAATGAAGGCTGATGAGTAAAGGAAAATTTTCCTGTTGTCTATAAACAATCAACAATAAGTAAATTATCTTAAACGAACACTCGGCAACCTCGGAGCTTCTCTTAAAAAAGAGCCGCTTACTTCGCCGGTTCCACCAGAACCGCTTCCGACTCGATGCTCACCTTCACGTCGTCAGCCACGCCCGGCAGCCCATACGTCATGTTGAAATCCGAGCGCTTGAAATGCGTGCTGGCGCTAAACCCAGCCGTCTTTTTCTTGGTCACCGGGCTTTCACCGATTTTGTTCATCTTCACGTCCAGCGTCACCGGCTTGGTAACCCCGTGCAGCGTAAGCTTTCCAGCCACTTTCGCGCTGTCAGGCCCCGAAAGCACAACACTGTCGCTCACAAATGTCGCATTCGCATATTTTTCAATATCGAAGAAATCTTTGCTGCGGATATGCTCATCAAGCTTCGGCACGCCCGTCATCACGCTTGCAGTATCAATGGTAATATTCACGCTGCTGTTTTCCGGCTTTTGCTCATCAAGCATCAGCTTGCCAGTAAGATTGCTGAACTTACCCGACGGGCTGGAAAACCCGAAATGGCTCACCGACCACACAACGCTCGTATGCGAGGGGTCTAATTCATATTCATCGGCTTCCGCAGCCGAATGAAAAGCCGAAAGCGACATCAGTGCAGCAAAACTAACAGCAAGCGTAAGGGGTTTTTTAAACATGGACTATCTCCGCAAAGGGGAAAAGGGTGGCTGCGTTTCCGCATCATGATTATTTGTATATAGAATCCCGCAAAGCATTTGTACAGCAATTGCTTATACCCCGCGCCGAACCCCCGTAACCCTAGGCCCAGCCACGCAAAAACCTGCTTCCAAGCCATGCGTTTTCAGTACACCAGACCGTATAATATTTTTGCAGACAAAGGTTTTCTTGTCGGCTAAACCTGTTAGCCCACACACTAGGAAAAAAAGTTTTAGGAGAACCCATGGCGCAACCCGGTAAAAAACGGCGGTGGCTAAAGATCATTATTGTTCTGGCCGTGGTGTACATCATCGGCTCCCGCCTGATGCCCCAGGGTGGCCCCGGCGGTTGGGGTGGCGGCGGCGCGTCGCCCGTCTCCGTCGCTGAAGTCGTCCAGCGCAACATCCGCGAGTGGCACGATTTCTCCGGCCGCATCACAGCCGTGGACCAGGCCGACATCCGCCCCCGTGTTTCCGGCGTCATTCAGGAAGTCAAACTCGCCGAAGGCGCAACCGTCAACGAAGGCGATGTGCTGATCGTCATTGACCCGCGCCCGTTTGCCGCCGCCGTCACTGGCGCCGAAGGCCAGCTCGGTTCCGCCACCGCGCAGGTAACTCTCGCCCGCAGCGACATGGCCCGCGCCCAAACTCTGTTTAAAGAAAAAGCCATTCCCCAGCACCAGTTCGACCAGAGCCGCAACGCCCTGAACGTGGCTGAAGCCAACGTCAAAAGCGCTCAGGCCGCCCTCGACGTCGCCAAGCTGAATTATGATTACGCCTTCGTCAAAGCCCCCATCAAAGGCCGCGTCAGCCGCGCCGAAATCACCGCAGGCAACTTGGTAGAAGGCGGCGGCAACGCCCCCATCCTCACCAGCATCGTCGCCTCCGGCCAGGTATACGCCGACTTTGAAATTGACGAAGCCACTTTCCTGCCCTACGCCCACGCAGGCATGGCCGACGGCGGCAACGACGCCGTCAAATCCATTCCCGTAACCCTCGGCCTCACCGGCGAAACCGGCTACCCCCACACCGGCCACCTCCAGTCGTTCGACAACCGCATCAACCTCGCCTCCGGCACCATCCGCGTCCGCGCCTTGTTCGATAATGCAAGCAACGACCTGCTTTCGGGCATGTTCGCCCATATCCGCCTCGGCGGCCCCACCGAAACCAGCGCCCTTCTTATTACCGAGCGCGCCATCGGCACCGACCAGAGCAAAAAATTCGTAATCGTCGTAGGCCCCGATAACAAAACCGAACACCGCGAAATCACCATCGGCGGCTTGTCCGACGATGGCTTCCGCATCGTTACTTCCGGCCTGAAACCCGGCGACAAAATCATCATCAGCGGCACCCAGCGCGTCATGATGCCCGGCCAGCCCGTAACCCCGGAAGTCGTGCCCATGGACTATAAGGAACCCACCCCCGGCGCGCCCCCAGCTGAGAAACCAGCCGAAAAGCCAGCCGAAAAGCCCAGCGAAAAACCAGCCGAACCGGCAAAAGAGTAGCCTCTAATGAATATCTCCCGTTTCTTCATTGATCGGCCCATCTTCGCAGCGGTGCTGTCGTTCCTCGTCTTCATCGCGGGCGCCATCTCCATCTGGCGCATGCCCATCTCGGAATATCCCGACGTGGTTCCTCCTTCCGTGGTGGTCGCCGCCCAGTACCCCGGCGCAAACCCGAAAGTTATCGCCGAAACCGTCGCCGCCCCGCTTGAAGAACAAATCAACGGCGTCGAAAACATGCTCTACATGTCGTCGCAAGCCACCGCCGACGGTAAGATGACACTCACCATCACCTTCCAGATCGGCACCGACCCCGACCTCGCCCAGCAGCTGGTGCAAAACCGCGTAAACCAAGCCCTGCCGCGCCTGCCCGACACCGTGCGCCTTTTCGGCGTCACCACCATCAAGTCCAGCCCGAACTTCATCATGGTGGTCCACATCATCTCGCCCAAAAAGCATTATGACACCCTCTATCTCGCCAACTACGCCACGCTAAACATCAAAGACCGCCTGAGCCGCATCCAAGGCATCGGCCAGGTGCAGATGTTCGGTGGCGGCGACTACGCCATGCGCATCTGGCTCGACCCCGAAAAGGTCGCCGCCCGTGGCATGGCCGCCTCCGACGTGACGAATGCCATCCGCGAACAAAACCTGCAAGTCGCCGCCGGTACCATCGGCTCCGCACCCGCCGACCCCACCGCCGAACTCCAGCTCAGCATCAACGCTCAAGGCCGCCTGCAAACCGAAGACGACTTCGCAAACATCATCATCAAAGTAGACTAAAACGGCGCCGTCACCCGCCTGAAAGATGTCGCCCGCATCGAACTCGGCGGCTCGCAATATGCCCTGCGCTCCTTGTTGGATAACAAACCCGCCGTAGCACTCGGCATCTTCCAGGCCCCCGGCTCAAACGCCCTCCAAGTGTCCGACGCCGTCCGCGCCACCATGGAAGAACTCAAGAAAGACTTCCCCGAAGACGTCACCTACGACATCGTCTACGACCCCACCGCCTTCGTGCGCGAATCCATCAGCGCCGTAATCCACACCCTCGCCGAAGCCATCACCCTCGTAGTGCTGGTGGTGATTTTGTTCCTGCAAACATGGCGCGCCTCCATCATCCCGCTCTTGGCCGTGCCCGTCTCCATTGTCGGCACCTTCTCCTTCCTCCTCGCCATGGGCTTCTCTATCAATGCGCTATCCCTGTTCGGATTAGTGCTAGCCATCGGCATCGTGGTGGATGATGCCATCGTGGTGGTCGAAAACGTAGAGCGAAACATCGAGTCCGGCCTGAACCCCAAAGAAGCCACCTATCAGGCCATGCGCGAAGTCTCCGGCCCCATCATCGCCATCGCCCTCACCCTCATCGCCGTGTTCGTGCCCATCGCCTTCATCAGCGGTCTCACCGGCCAGTTCTACCGTCAGTTCGCCCTCACCATCGCCATCTCCACCGTCATCTCCGCATTCAACTCGCTCACCCTGTCCCCCGCCATGGCCGCCATTTTGCTCAAAGGTCACGACGCCCCGCCCGACCGCCTGACCATCTGGATGGACAAAAAACTCGGCTGGCTCTTCACCCGCTTCAACGCCATGTTCAAGCGCAAATCCGAAAACTATTCCGCGCGCGTCGTCACCATTCTCGGCAAAAAGAAAAAAGCCCTGACCATCTACGCAATCCTGCTCGTATTCACCCTGATTGGTTTCCACATCGTCCCCGCCGGGTACATCCCCGCGCAGGACAAAGCCTACCTCATCGGTTTCGCCCAGCTCCCCGATGGCTCTTCGCTGGAGCGCACCGACAAAGTCCTCCACGACATGTCCGAAATCGCCATGAAAAACGAAGGCGTGTCCAACGCCGTCTCCTTCCCCGGCCTTTCCATTCAGGGCTTTTCCGTCAGCTCCAGCGCGGGCATCGTGTTCCTCCCGCTCAAGGAATTCTCCGAGCGCGAACCCAACTTCTTCCGCAAAATCCAGAATTTCTTCCACGGCGTCCCCCTGCTCGGCTACATCATTCCCCCTGCACCTGATTACTCCGCAGGCGGCATCGCCAACGCCATCAACGCCCAGTTCGCAGGCATCAAAGACGCCTTCCTGCTCGTCCTCCCCCCGCCGCCCGTCATGGGCCTCGGCACCACCGGCGGCTTCAAACTCCAGATTCAGGACCGCGCCGACTTAGGCGACGAAGCCCTCGCCGCCGCCGTTGGCGCCATCACCGGCCGCGCCTACGGAACCCCCGGCCTGTCGCGCCCCTATAGCGGCTTCCAGATCAACGTACCCCAGCTCTTCGTAGATATTGACCGCACCCGCGCCAAGCAGCTTGGCATCCCCGTCACCAGCATCTTCGATACGATGCAGATTTACCTCGGCTCGCTCTACATCAACGACTTCAACCGCTTTGGCCGCACCTATCAGGTTATCGCGCAGGCCGACGCCCCCTTCCGCGCCCACGCCGATGACATCGGCAAACTCAAAGTGCGCAGCCAGTATAATGAAATGATCCCGCTGGGCAGCGTCGTCAAAGTGCAGCAAAGCTACGGCCCCGAACGCGCCGCGCGTTACAATGCTTACCGCACCGCCGACATCAACGCCGAACCCGCCGCTGGCTATTCCACCGGGCAGGCGCAGGACATCATGGAGAAAATCGTAAAAGAAACCCTGCCCAAAGGCATGAGCTACGAATGGACCGACCTCACCTACCAGCAGATTCTGGCCGGCGACACCACCATGTATGTCTTCCCGCTTTGCGTACTCCTCGTGTTCCTCGTTCTCGCCGCCCAGTATGAAAACCTCACCCTCCCTCTGGCCGTGATCTTAATTGTCCCCATGAGCCTGCTGTCCGCCATTTTCGGCGTCTGGCTCACCCGCGGCGACAACAACATCTTCACCCAGATCGGCCTGATGGTCCTCGTGGGCCTCGCATGCAAAAACGCGATCCTCATCGTCGAATTCGCCCGCGAGCTGGAACTCGAAGGCGAATCCCCCATGAAAGCCGCCGTGCATGCCTGCCGCATGCGCCTTCGCCCCATCCTCATGACCTCGTTCGCCTTCATCATGGGCGTTATCCCCCTCGTCATGTCCTCCGGCGCTGGCTCTGAAATGCGCCACGCCATGGGCGTCGCCGTGTTCTTCGGCATGTTGGGCGTAACCTTCTTCGGCCTGTTCCTCACGCCGGTATTTTATGTGGCCCTGCGCGAGTATTTTGGCAAATCGCTGAAATCCTGCGTCACCCATGCCCTGCACTCCCCCGATCATCCGCCGGAGACCACTCATGAAAAATAAGCACGCCTCCTTGCTGCTCATCACCACCCTGCTCTCCGCCTGCAGCCTCGCCCCCGACTTCAAGATGCCGGACCAGAAGCTCCCCGACGCCTACAAAGAGCAACCCACCAACGCCGAAGCCACCAGCACCGAAGAGCGCGGAAGCTGGAAAAAAGCCGAAAGCCTTGAAGATGCAAACAAAGGCCAATGGTGGAAAGTCTACGGCGACGACAGCCTGAACAAGCTCGAAGACGAAGCACAAGCCGCCAACCAATCCCTGAAATCTGCAGCCTCCCGCGTTGATCAATCGCGTGAAACCGCCGAGGCCAGCAGCTTCTCCTTCCTGCCCGACATCGGCATAAACGCCAATGCCACCCGCGCCAAACCCTCCGACGCATCGCTCGCCGCCTTCGGCAATTCCGGCGTAAAACTCAAGCCCTACAACCTCTACTCCGCCCATGGCGTCGTATCCTACGAAGCCGACCTCTTTGGCCGCATCCGCGACAGCTACCGCGCATTATTGCTGGATTCTGACGCCGAGTCCGCCGATTACAACAACGTCCTCCTCGCCCTGCAAAGCGACGTCGCCAGCAACTACTTCTCCATCCGCGCCATTGACTCCGAAATGCGCCTGCTGCACGACACCATCAGCATCCGCGAAAAAGCCATGCGCATCATGCAGCGCAAATACGATGTCGGCGCCTCCGGTGAGCAGGATTTAACGCGCACCATGAGCGAACTTGCCGCCACCAAAGCCGAGTTGATTTCGCTCGAACGCGAGCGCAACGTCCTCGAACACGCCCTTGCCGTGCTGCTGGGCAAAATGCCCGCCGAATTTTCCCTCGCCGCAGCGCCACTGGTTGGCTCTCCGCCGGAACTTCCCCCCGGCCTGCCCTCCACCTTGCTTGAGCGCCGCCCCGACATCGCAGCCGCCCGCTTCGCCATGGAATCCGCAAACACCCGCATCGGTGTGGCCCGCGCTGCCTTTTTCCCCGATATTTCCCTCACCGCCATGGGCGGTTTCGAGTCCACCCAGTTAAGTAACGTCTTCAAATGGAGCAGCCGCACCTGGGGCCTTGGCCAGCTCGGCGTCGCCGCCGTCACCATGCCTATTTTTGATAGTGGCCGAAACCTCGCCCGCCTCGACACCGCCCACGCCGCGTACGACGAAGCCGTCTCCAACTACCGTCAGGCCGTCCTCGTAGGCTTCCGCGACGTGGAAGACAACCTCTCCAACCAGCGCCTGCTCGCGGGCCAGTCGCAGGCACAAGACGCCGCCGCCGCCGCAAGCGCCCGCACCACCGAAGTGATCCAGACCCGCTACGACGAAGGCGACATTGATTTCTTTGAAGTGGTCAACGCCCAGCGCGATTCTTTATCAGCCGAACGCGCCGCCGTACAGGTGCGCGGCCAGCGCTTCCTCACCAGCATCGCTTTGGTGCGCGCCCTTGGCGGCGGCTGGGACTTCGCCAAGAGCAAAGCCATGAACGAAACCGCAGCAGCCCCGGAAATCCCTGCCGAAGCAGTGGCCACCCCCGCAAAGCCCAAAACCACCCAAGAGAAAAAGGCAGCCAAAAAGCCAGCCGCTAAAACCACCAAAAAAACTAAAAAAACAAAAGCCGCAAAAATGCCGCCCATGTTTGAAAATGCCATAAGCCCCGAAGCAGTAGTAGCGGAACCCACGCCCCTGATCTCCGGGTCCACGCCCGCCGAAAAAGCGTTTGAAGCCACCGCTCAAAAACCCGCAGTACCTGCAGAAACACCTGAAGAAGCGCCCGCGCCAAGCTACCCCAGCCATGGCCGCGCCAGCTTCTCCACACCGCTTAATTAATTCTCCACACCGCTTAATTAAACTGAATTAGCCGCCCACGCCGCCGCCCACCGCGCCGCCTGCGCTGGTGCTGCCCTCGCTGGTGCGCGCCACAAAAGTCGCCTGCCCCGCCATGGGCTTATGCAGCGCCGCAAGGCGCGTAACAAGCCCTTCGCGCAGGCTGCTATTTTCCGGCTCCGGCAGCGCAAGCTGCACCACCCACCGCACCATGTCATGCGGCAAATACACATTTTCCCTCGCCGCGTATTTATGCAGCTCGCGCCCAAAAAGCTGCCGCTGCGCCTGCGGCACAGCATTGCCGATTTTCTGCTCCATATTGCAAATCGCATCCACCAGATCTTCGTAATGCCGGGTGCCATGCACTTCCTGCAGCTTCTCAACAATCGCGGGCAACGTCGCAACCGTGCCTGTGCCCGGCAGCATCGCCTCATGGCACATCGTCACCAGCTCACTTTGCAGCTTATGGTAATCCGCAGGCGGCTTGCGCTGCACCATGCGCCTGAAATCCACCTTGTCCTTAATATGCTCAAACCCCATGCGCTCGATGAAGCCCTCAAAATCCCCAAGATTGATGCGCGCATATTTCTTGTCTGCCGTCGCGATCATTTCCGCATAGCGCTCATGCGGTAGCCGCAAATGCTTCTCGAATTCGTGCTGCTGCATGCGCACCTGCTTGCGTGAAAGCAGCATATACGTTCCCGTATCCAGCCCATTATGCTGCACAAAATGCATCATCTGTACTTTGTCCTTCGGCTGCACCCACGGCAGCCCCGACATGTATGCCGCCGCTTCTTTCGCCAGCATCGCGCCCTCGGCGTTCTGCGGAATAATCGAATGCGCCAGCGCATCCGCTACCTGCATCACCGTGTCAATATCCACCTTCACCGGAAGCACCTTGTCGCCCTCTTTGCGCCCACTGCGCCAGCGCGAGAGCGTGCCGGAATTGATTTTCGTATCCTTGCCGTTCACCGACCCTTCGCTTAAAGCTGCAACCCGGCTAAGCGAATACCATTCCGTAAGCCCGTTAAACAGCCCAGTCGCAATGGCGTCCGCAGCTTCCCGGTCATAGCCCTTCATCGCCGCAAAAGCCTCACGCGCCTTCATCACATGCTGCCTGACACTGCCAAGCGTCTTTGCATCATCGGTGTTCACCACCTTCTGCACAAACCCCGCAGGCACGGCCAGCTCCGCCACATCCGTGGGCGCTATCACCGCGGCGCGCGGCGCGGCTTCTGCAAAGCTGCTGGCTTCCTTGCTTTTTGAGGCCGCCGTGCGCGCCCAATAGCGCGTAGACGAAAGGAAAGACAAGCACCGGTCGCGCAGCATAAGCTGGTCGTCACCCGGAAACGCAAACTGCGCTATCGCCGCCGGGTAGTTCAATCCCGCCGGGTCATTAACCAGAATGGTGCGAAAATTCCGCGTCCGCATTTCATCGGTAATCGGCTTATCCAGCTCATCATCCCCCACGCGCATCCGCACCACCGCTTGCCGCAGGTTTTCGCCGATCATGGCGGGCTTGTCGCCCTTCGCCGGGTTAGCCAACGCAATTTTTTTGGCCAGCTCGCCTAAATCCTTGCAGTCATGGCTCTCGCGCAACATCTTAAAGAAACGCCCCACCGCATAAGCCCGCTCCACGCCCATGGCATTCACGTCAATCGTCGGGTTATCGTCCGAAAAGCACGCCTCAAGATAGGTACGCGCCACAATCTTCACCTCTTCCACCGGTCTGGGCAGCGGCATGGCTTCTTTAGGCGGGTCCCATTCCTTCGCTTCAACCGGCGCAATCCATATAAGCTTGGCCCCCCGCTGGTAATGCATGCGCATCTGTTGCAGCAGCTCGTCAAACTCACGTAATTGTCCCATCCGCAGCAGCTTCGCGCCTTCCATCATCGGCGGAATGCTTTTGCTGTTCATCTCGATCTGTTTGATGGCAATGTCTGCCGCGCCCTTTGCACCGCCTGCCCCAACCACAGCCTCCCGCGCGTCCTCCATAATCCCAATCGCAATACTGCGCGGCAAAAATTCCTCATAAATCCATGCGCTTTCCGTGCCGTTATCCGTAGGCTTGATCTGCGTTATCGCCGGCCCCGGCCCGCGCTGCGCGCTGATTCGCGGCTTCATCTCGCTTGCGCCATTCGCTTCGGCTTCGTGCTGCGTGCGCATAATGCGCAGCATCCGCGCCTCGATCTGGCGTATCCGCTCCCTCGACACCTCGAAATGCTCGCCCACTTCCTCAAGCGTATAGGCTTGCTTCTCGTCATTCAGCCCAAAGCGCATGCGCAGGATATTCTGCTCGCGCTCTGAAAACCTGCCCATCATTTTCTCGACCTTAGCGATCTGGTCGCTGATTTCCGCCTGCACTTGCGGGTCGGCCGATTTCGGGTCGGCCATCCGCTCATGCCCTGTGCGCTCGTCGCCGCCACCGGCTTCTGCGTCCATAGAGCGGGTTTTGTTATCAATTTTCAGCAGCGTTTTCGTGGTAACAATCGTTTCAACGCGCCCAAACAAATAGTTTTTAAACCGCACGCCCAGCGGATTTTCCTTATTCACCACCTTGCTATCGTTAAAGCGGAACAGCGTGTTCTCCATCACCGGCACAGCATCGCTTTCAAGACCACTAAGGTCTGCGTTCTCAACATACGCAAGCTTGCGCCGCACCACCTTACACGCGCCATACGTGGTCCCAAGCGTCGCCATCATCAGCGCACCAGCAATCAACTGCCCGTCCGGCGTTTGCCGCAGCGCAAGCCGTTGCGCCCGCAGGTTATGTGAAATTGAGCTACCTTCCGGCGGCGGGTAAAACCCCTTGTCGCTCAAAACCGGAATCCATTTCTCCATCAGCTTCTCAACAATATGATCGTTGAGCGTCCGCTCCGGCCCTTTTTCCAACGCCTCCAGCGATTGCGTCTGGCACAGCTTCTCAATCGCGGATTTAATCTCGCTGAACTTCATCTCCGGGTGCGCCTTGGAAATAGCCTCGGCATTTTGCGTCACATGCAGGAACTCGTTCAGCAGATTAAGTTCCCGCACCATCATCTGGCTTTTGCCGCCATTGCTCTGCCGCTGGGCAAAATCCGCCCATGCCGCCTGAACTGCTGCGTCCGAACTCAAAAATGGTACAAGCCCTGTCATGCGGCCCTTATACCGAAATAGTTAAAATATGCAAACCATTACTTGCTTGAAAAGGCGAAATATCGGCCACCTCAACAAACTGTAATTGTTACCAATATTGCGCATCCATCCCATTTTAAACATTGTTCCCCGCTCGCTTTGCGCTATGCTGCCGCCATGTCAAAAACCCCGCTTCCCTGCGTCCTCGTCATGCCCGCTTACAACGAAGCGGCCTGCATCGCCCAACAAATCGCCGCGTGGAACACAGTCCTGCGCAGCCACTTTAACGACGATTACGCAATACTGGTTATGGACGATGGCTCGCGTGACGAAACCCCGCAAATCCTCGACGCCCTTCAAAGCCCCAACGTGCTTGTGCGCCACCAACCCAACCAGGGCCACGGCGCGGCCATTCGCACGCTCTACAACGAAGCCATCACCATGAACTGCGAATATATTTTCCAGACCGATTCCGACAACCAGTTCAACACCGAAGATTTCGCGCTCCTGTGGCAGCAGCGCGCCCGCTCGCGCTTCATCCTCGGCTACCGCCACAACCGCGACGACCCCATGCACCGCCTCATCATTTCATGGGCCACCACCCGCATCCTGCGCATTGCCTTCGCCATCAGCGCGCCCGACAGCAACACCCCTTTCCGCCTCATGCGCGCCGATTTTTTAAAGCAGCTCCTCGCCATCATCCCCGCGAATGTTTTCGCCCCCAATATCTTCCTCACCATCGCAGCCCTGCGCCTGCGGGAACCCGTCCTCAGCATCCCCGTCGCCCATCAGCCCCGCACCACCGGCAAACCCAGCATCGTAAGCTGGAACCTTGCCCGCGCCACGCTGCGCTCGCTGGCCGAACTCCTGCGCTACCGCTTCCAATGACCCATAATGTCGAAACCCTCATCATCGGCGCAGGCCCCACCGGCCTCGGCGCTGCCCACCGCCTGAAAGAGCGCGGCCAAACCAATTTCCTGATACTCGAAACAGCCCCCCACGCTGGCGGCCTCGCCAGCAGCTTTGAAGATGCCAAGGGCTTCACATGGGACATCGGCGGCCATGTCCAGTTCTCGCACTACCCCTATTTCGATACCGTCATGGACAATGTGTTCGGCGGCGGCGGCTGGCACAGCTACCCCCGCTCCGCATGGGCATGGCTGCTTGGCCGTTTCGTGCCTTACCCCGTGCAGTCAAACCTCGCATACCTCCCGCCCGATGTCGCAAACGACTGCCTTGCAGCCATGCGCAACCGCAACGCCGCCAAACCCAAAAACTTCGCCGAATGGCTGGAGTCCATGTTCGGCAGCGCGCTGGTGAATCTTTTCATGCGCCCCTACAACGAAAAAGTCTGGGCACACCCGCCCGAATCCATGAGCACCCAATGGGTCGGCGAACGCGTGGCCGTGCCTACCGTCGAAGAAGCTGAAAAAAACCTGCATCAGGGCATCGCCCCGCCCGCATGGGGGCCGAATAGCCAGTTCCGCTTCCCCGAATCCGGCGGCACGGGAAACATCTGGCGGTCCTTGGCTGCAACCATCGGCGAAAACCATTTCCGCTACAATACCAGCGTCACCGCCATCAACCCCAAAACACAAACCCTCACCGCCAACGGCGAAACCTACCACTACAAAAACCTCCTCACCACCATGCCGCTCGACACACTCTGCGAAATGCTGCAATCCCACCTCACCCCCGCCCAAACCGCAGCCGCACATTCCCTTCCCCATTGCGCCACCCACATCGTGGGCCTCGGCCTCCACGGCAACTGCCCCCCCACCTTGCGCGACAAATCATGGGTCTATTTCCCTGAGCCGAACTGCCCCTTCTACCGCGCCACCGTATTTTCCAACTACAGCCAAACCCACACCCCCGACCCCACCCGTTTCTGGTCCCTCATGACCGAAACCAGCGAGTCGGCAACCAAGCAGGTAAACATTGCAACACTCGCCGAGGAAACCATTCAGGGCTGCATCAACACCGGCCTCATTCCTTCCGAAGACATGGTGTATTCCATCTGGCAATACCGCACCCCCCACGGCTACCCCGTGCCCGGTCTTGCGCGCGACGAAGCGCTCAAAACCATCATCCCCGCGCTCGAAGCATGGAACATTTTTTCCCGTGGCCGCTTCGGCGGCTGGAAATACGAAATCAGCAACCAAGACCACAGCTTCATGCAAGGCGTCGAACTTATCAACCGCCTGCTCGACGCCACGCCCGAAACCATTTATACCACCTGACCATGCATCAATCTCCTGAGCCTTGGTGGCACCGCACTGCAATAAACATCTGGTTGGCCGCCTCTTCCGCCGCCCTCATCGCGTCTTTCGTCGCCCATCTCCTCATCGGCCTCGACACCGACCATATAGACATCATGGATCAGGTCGCCCGCCTCGCCTCTGGCGGCGAACCCTACATCGCCTACGCCGACATCAACCCGCCCCTCATCCACCTGCTTTACCTCATCCCCTACACACTCTCGCAGCACACCTTCCTGCCGCTTTCAAACGCCCTCTGGTTCTGCATCTACGCCCTCGCCGCGCTCAGCCTCACCTGCTGCCGCCATCTGTTGGGCAATCATGCACCCCGCATCCGCTGGGCCATCATTTGCGCCATTGCTGTCCCTCTCATCATCATCTCTTTCCTGCATCAGGCCTTCGGCGACCGCGACCACCTCATGCTCATTTTCATCACCCCGTGGCTGCTCCTGAACTCTCCCTTGGTCACCCCTGATTCCACCCCCCGCCGCTGGCGCCACACCGCCGCCATCCTCGCGGCCATGGGCATCGCCCTAAAACCCTATTTTCTGATTTTTTATGCAGCAACCTGCGTCACCCAGCGCCCCTTCTGGCAGCAATTCAGGCAGCGCGAGCACCACCTCATCTGGGCCACCATCGCGTGCTATGCGGGCCTCATCCTTCTCGCCTTCCCCCAATACCTCACCGAAAGCCTGCCCCTTTCCCTGAACACCTATCACGACAACGCATGGACCCCAACCATGCGCATCGCCGCCGCAAAAGAAACCCTCATCGCCGGTTTCTGGCCCATCTGGCTGGGCGTCGCCCTTTCCTATATTTTCCGCCGCCCGAACCGCACCACCACCTACCTGCTGGTCCTCACCATCACCGGCCTCCTCAGCTACCTCCTGAACGCTGGCTGGTACTACACCCAATACCCGTTCTACGCTTTCGCCTTCGCGCTGGCTTTTTCGGCCTGCGCCCAATTGCTGCGCCCCGGCCGCCAAGCTTTCATTTGCCTGCTCTGCGCAGCCTTCCTCGCCTTTCGCGCAACCCAGCTCATCCTCATCCCCGCCTATGACCGCGCCCTGCTCGACATCGCCTTCATGCGCGAATACAAACGCCCCGCCGCCATGATGCTGGCCGAGCCAACCGCCCTCGCTCAGATCAACGCCCGCATCGGTGACAACAGCCATTATCTATTCCTCGGCACCAACCTGCGCGCCCTGAGCTTCAAAACCGCAAACCGCGTAAGCGTGGGCCGCTACGATCATCTGTGGCCCATCACCAGCCTCGTGCGCCTGCGCTCCGAAGACCAAGCCACCTACAAAAATATCTGGCCCATTTTCATCGGCGGCATCACCCAGGACATCCTCCAGCAAAAGCCCGACCACATCATTGTGGATGTCAGCCCCCAGCAAATGCCCCTGCAAGATGATTTCAACATTATGGCATTCCTGATGACAGAGCCATCCTTCGCTCAAGCCATGCAAGCTTACGCTGCGCCTGTGCGCATCAGCACCTGCCCCGGCAGCGCCGCCACCTGCGCCTTCGACATCTATAGCCTTAAATGATCAGCCTTCGCCCCTGTCGCCCCGGATTTGGGGCGGGCGTATCACGCGGTCTTGCACCCCACCGCGCTCACCCTCTGGCTTGCCGCCTTCCAGCGCCTTAGGGGCCTTGCCCGTCCAGCCCGGTTTACCACCAATCGCTGGCGCTCCCTCCGGCGGCGCGTCAGGCATCACCGCATGCAGGTATGTTGCTTTCGCTTCATTCGGGTCAACCGGCTCAAACCCCTGCTTGCGTAAATACCCGTCGCGGATCATGTTCAGCACATCCAGATATTTTTCAAGATGCGTATCAAAAACCGCGCTGAGCTTCGCAACCTTATCCGGCGATGCGCCTTCGCGTTTATGTTTCACATCCCCCTCAGCCATAAAAAATTCGCTGCGCGACTTCGACATCGCCTCATGCGCTTCAATGTATCTTTCCATCGTCTCCGAACGCGGTCTTTCCGGGTCATAAATCGCATAGCGGCACTCATCTTCAAAAAGATTCACTGCCCTGAGTGCCTTCAGCCGCTCGGTAAATTGCCCCGCGCTGATCTTGTCAAAATGCTGGTACGCCGATTCGTCCGGCAGGTTGAGCTTCACAATAAACCGCCCCGGTTTGGTTTCCCGGTCAATCTCCAGCTTCACCGAGCCGCCATTAACCCCGCCGCCCAGCTGTGCCAGCCCGCGTGAATCCACATCCACCCATGCCATCGGGCAGGGCAGCTCGCGCTCATACCCCGGCGCATAAATACGCATCGAGCCATCATTGGTCTGCATCCATTGCACGTCGTTCGGGGGAGTCTTCCCCGATGCTGCGTCAGGCTTGGTAATCTCGCTCATAACTGGCCCACATATATAGTTGTTCCAGCCTCTATTAGAGCAGGCAAAGATTAATTTCTGTTAAACAAGATATTAAATAGGAATTACAGGTGCTTCGCAGCAATAGCCGCCGCCTTCTGCCCCATGGTGGCCACCCCGCGCGGGCTGGCCGCCAGTATTTTAAACACATCTTCCAGCCTGCGCATTTTCTCATCAATCGGCACATCCATGCGTTCCAGATGCTGTTTATACTGCGGCGACAAATCCTCCGGCGCAATAAAATCCGCCGGGTGAATCAGGTAATAAAACCCCTCCCGCGTGCGTGAAAGCGTCTCCACGCTTTTATAATGCTTGTCCCACCCGAAGAAAAACCCCGCCGTGTGCCATGTGCAAACCCGCCAGCGCCTGCGCGCAGGCAGCGGCAAAATCAGCAGCTTGCCTTCGCCGCCCTTTTCCACCCGCTTAAAATCCGCATCCACAAAATACGGCTCCAGCGGCGAAACCAGCGGCAAATCCCAGTCCTTGCGCCCCAGTATCCTGCGCCCTTTTTCAAAATTCATCGAGTGGCTAAGCAGCGATTTCAGCACCAGCGGATACATGAATAACGAAGGAAATACCGACGAATCATACGCGTATTTCAGCCGCACCAGTTCCGAAACCACCTGCCGCGACGTGGACCACGCGGGCGCAATAAACCCCTGCGGCGCAACCCCCGTCACCGCGCCAATAGCATTATGCGCATCCTCAATTTCACGGCGGATCACCTCCGGCGCGCGCGACCCCAAACTCGCATCATGCGACCATGTGTGGTTGCCGATTTCATGCCCCATCGCATGCCAGTCCTTCACCCGCGCCACATGGTCCGGGTGCGCCAGATCCTTGCCGATAATGTAAATCGAAAGCGGCAGCGCATACTTCGCAGCCAAGGCCGCCAAGCGGTCAAACGCCGCAAAAAAGCTCACATCCCGGTACCCCACCGGAAAGCCATATGCCTCGTTCAAACTGTCGAAATTCAAGCTGATCGCCAACGGAGACGAAGTCATAATTCACCCATCAGCGTCAAAGCCAGCTTCATATCCGAAATGCGCATCACCACTCCCCCTTTGCCCCGAAACCTAGCAAACGCCTCTTTGCTTGGCAATGTCCTTGGGGCTGCGTCCTTCCCCACGGGCGCTGCGAACTGCCCCAGCAATAAATTCTCCACCGCCTTCGTCATATGCTGCCCAAAAAGCCCATACACATACGCATAATACGCAATCATCGAACCCGTAGCGCCCTGCGGCACATCCGAATGCTGCAACAACAGCGCCCCCGCATCCACATTTTCATTCACCACATGATACGAAACACCCTGCTTCATCTCCTCCACCACCGCCCAGAAATACGGCCACAACCCCTTATTCCCCGGCAATAGCCCCGCATGCTTATTGATAATCCCCGCACTCGGCGCGCTCAGAATATCGCCCTTCAGGATATGCCCCACGCTAATCAGCAGCACCTCGATTTTTTCTTCCCGCACCCACGCCGAAAGCGCCGCATCATTCGGCGATGCGGTCTTAAAAAAAGAAATCCCTTTTTGTTCCGCCAGCGCCTGCACCCCCGCAGGCCGCATTTTGCATTTCCGCGCGATCTTATGCAGCAGCGAAAACCCCGCAAGCATCCCTGTCGTCACAACCCCCAGATGCCTTACATACCACCACAGAATACTAAGCCCCCGGTGCGGCCCAAGCTTGCCTTCCACCGCCCAGATTCCCGCAACATCGTGCCCTTCCTGCGCAAGCAAAAGCAGCGTCTGCTCCCACCCCGATAAGGCCCACACCGCGTCGTCTTCCGTAACGATGGCAATCCGCGCACCCGAACCCATTAGCCGCAATCCCTGCATTTATGGTTAATATATCGCTATATTACAAAGGCATGACACCATATCATAACTGTAACAATTCTGCGGTATAATGCAACACTATTACGCACAAAGGAATAGCACCCATGGGTTGGCGCGACTGGGCACCGCGAAAAGACAAAAAACCTGCCGAAACGCAGCAACCCATAAACACGCCCCTGCATCACTCCCTGCTGGGCTACAACGCAACCGTCACCAGCGACGTTCCCGTCTTCCATCTTTTCACGCTGGCAAAGAAAACAAACCTGCACGACGTGCATAGCCTTCTCGATGTAAACCAGAATATCACCGACAGCACGTCAACGCTTCCCTCCATGCAATGGGTGGCCGCACCGCGCCTGCTCGCTCGCGGCAGCCAGCGTGAAATACTGCGCGACTTCACGAAGAATGCCTTGCCCAATGTAATCCTGCCCTTTGTCGCGGCCCAGCTCACGCCTGAGAATTTTATGCTCAGCACCCTGAAATCCGGCAACCAAAGCCTCATCTATGCCTCCAAAACCAGTTCCAACCCCACAAACGCCGCCCTTGATC
>JAYULW010000039.1:0-2568 GCA_043763155.1 Alphaproteobacteria bacterium
CACCTCCGCCGCCACCAGCGCTCGCCACACCCATCAACGCCAGCGGCGTAGGCGTGCCGCCCAGCGCCTCCGAGCAATTCACCCTCGGCGCGCAAACCAATTTCCTGGCGCAGATTCTGGGGCAGGACATCAGCCCCGCCGCACAGGGCGTACTGGTGCAGTACGAAAATCTGGTGAATATCAGCAACGTCAAATACGCACCCAGCGACGCAGGCAAACCTGAAGAGCAACCCGCCAACCTCTTCGGCAAGCTCCTGCAGCAAGAACATAGCGAACCAGCGCAGGCCCGCGCAGCTGCCGCAATCACCACCGCGCAAACCAGCTCCGCCGCAGGCATCGCCGCCAGCACCAGCGCCCACAGCGAAGCCGTAAACGCCAGCAGCCACCAGCCCGTTTCCGAAGCATTGCCGCTCACCCGCAGCGCCAAATCGCTGCACACCTTCGCTGAAGATTTAGCCGAGGAAGAAGCGCACCGCCCCCCCGAAGCCGCAAGCCAGCCGCAAGCCCCGCAGGCAGCCTTTAAACCCAGCCCTCCGCGCGGCTTTTCGGCTTATTCCAGCACCGTAAACCGCATCCCCGCGTCAGCGCCCAGGGACGAGTCCTTCGACAGCGCCATCAGCGAAGTCGCTTAAAATATTCTTTTTAAAAGAGAGTGATACAGCCAACTAGCTGGAAAACTGGATACGTCCCTGCATGATCGCATCCACGCTCTGGCCAGCAAGCACCGCATGGTTACGCCCCATATAGGCCGCAAGGGAAGCCACGCATTCAACAGGCACAGCACGCTCGCGGTACACATTCTTGCCCAATGCCTCACGCATCGCCGTTTCATCGCCCATAGCGTCGCTATAGGCCTTTTTACGGCCATAAAACGCCTGCGCCATCTTCTTCACGCGAATCCCCACACCCGTATCGCTCGCGCCCATTTCACGAAGCGAGCGGTCCATATCTGCCACAAACGCCTCCGAAAGATAACGCATCGCCAGCTGCACGTCGGTGCGTTCGCCTTCCGCTTCCAGCCGTTGCAAAATCAGGCACAGATGCAAAATGATGCAGTCAAAGCGCCCGTCGAGCGTGTCTTCCACCTGCCATTGCTGGTAAAAAACCGGGTTGCGCGCCTGCTCCACAAGCGCGGTATAGGCCACATAGCCATTGCGCTGCGCATCGGAAGAGGAAAAGAGGTTTTTAAGTGCGGCTAACATTCTATGGTTTAGGCCGCCACCGCTGTCATTTCTTTTTGCAGCTTCTCAAATGCCCGCACCTCAATCTGGCGCACGCGTTCGCGGCTAATGCTGTAAGCCTTGCTCAAATCCTCAAGCGTGTCGGGCGTTTCTTTCAAGCGCCGGCGCTCAATAATATCGCGCTCGCGGTCCGAAAGCGTGGTAAGCGCCCTTTGCAGCAAGCTCTGCTTATTGGAAGCCTCCTGACGCTCAGCCAGCACGGTTTCCTGATTCTCGCCCGGAGACTCAAGGAAATCCATTTTCTCGCCTTCGCCTTCCTGGTAAGCGGCGCTATTTAAATAAACATCCTGCCCGCTCATGCGCTGGTCCATGTCCACCACGTCCTGCGGGTTCACCGCAAGGATGCGCGCAATGTCGCCCACCTGCTCGTCGCTCATGCCGCGCTCGGAAATAGCGCCATTCGCGCCGATCTTAGCCTTGATCTTGCGCAGGTTGAAGAACAACCGCTTCTGTGCCGCCGACGAGCCGATCTTCACCATGCTCCACGAGCGCAAAATATATTCCTGGATGGAAGCGCGAATCCACCAGATGGCATAGGTCGAAAGGCGAAAACCCTTCTCCGGGTCAAAGCGCTTCACCGCCTGCATCATGCCGATATTGCCTTCGGCAATCAAATCGCCCACCGGCAAACCGTAGCCACGGTATTTAAACGCAATTTTAGCCACAAGGCGAAGATGCGACGTCACCAGACGGTGCGCAGCTTCCACATCGCCATCATCGCGCCATTTGCGCGAAAGCTCGACTTCCTCTTTCGGCTCCAGCATGGGGATCTTGGCAATTTCCTGTAAATAACGGCGCAGTCCGTCTTCCGACGATACGGGCGAGGGCAGGGCTGCCACAACACCAATCTGGCTGTTATCTTTAGTGATAATTTCGAGTTTTTTATCGCTCATGTCATCTCCGTCCAGAACCTAGTCTGGGAGTAGCAATATATGCCTGTAGCCATCTATTTTCAATAGCTGGCGTGCAGCGCAGCATAAAGCCAGCATAAAGACGTATGCGCTGCCCCGGCAGGGGAAAGCTAACGGATTGATTTAGATGTGGATAGCACGCCCCAGAACCGCCAGCGCCGCTTCCTTGACCGCCTCATTCAGCGTCGGGTGCGCATGGCACGTACGGGCAATATCTTCCGAAGAAGCACCGTATTCCATCGCCAAACCAGCTTCGGCAATCAAAGTGCCCGCATCCGGCCCAATGATATGAACACCCAAAACGCGGTCCGTTTTCGCATCCGCAATGATCTTCACGAACCCGTCGGTTTCACCCACCGCGCGCCCACGGCTATTGGCCATGAACGGTAATTTCCCAACCTTATATTCGATGCCCG
>JAYULW010000040.1:0-14603 GCA_043763155.1 Alphaproteobacteria bacterium
CATTAACAAACCGCAATAAATAATGCGGCCCCCCAGCCTTCGGCCCCGTGCCTGAAAGCCCTTCACCGCCAAACGGCTGCACACCCACCGTCGCCCCGATCATGCTGCGGTTCACATAAATATTGCCCGCATTCACACTGCCCGCCAGCAGCTGGATATGCTCATCCACCCGGCTATGCATGCCAAACGTCAGCCCAAACCCCGTGCCGTTAATCGCCGCCACCACCTGCGGCAGCGTGTCGCTTTTAAACCGCACCACATGCAGCACCGGCCCAAACACCTCGCGCTTCAAAACACCCAAATCCGAAATCTCAAACGCATGCGGCACCACAAAAAACCCTTGTGTTGAAACCGGGGCAGGGGCGCTGGCAATGAGTTTCCCCGCCTTCTTCATCAGCTCAATATGCTCAAGTAACTGCGCTTGCGCCTGCGCATCAATCACCGGCCCAATATCCGTCTCCGGCGAAAGCGCATCCCCCAGCTTCAACTCCTGCATCGCGCCCGCCAGCAGCTTCAAAAGCTCATCGGCAATATCGTCCTGCACCAGCAAAACCCTCAGCGCCGAGCAGCGCTGCCCCGCACTGCCAAATGCCGACAGCATAATATCATCCACCGCCTGTTCCGGAAGCGCCGACGAATCCACCACCATGCAATTCTGCCCGCCCGTTTCTGCAATCAGCGGCACAATCGCCCCATCGCGCGCAGCCAAGGACCGGTTGATAATCTTGGCCGTTTCCACCGACCCGGTAAACACCACACCCGCCACGCGCAAATCCTTCACCAGCGCATCGCCAACCACTTCCCCCGGCCCGCACACAATTTGCACCACCTCACGCGGCACACCCACCGCATGCAGCAACTCCACCGCGCGTTTAGCAACCAGCGGCGTCTGCTCCGCAGGTTTCGCCACCACGCAATTGCCCGTAACCAGCGCCGCTGCCACCTGCCCGATAAAAATCGCCAGCGGAAAATTCCACGGGCTGATGCACGCAATCACCCCGCGCGCATGCAACGTCAAAATATTGCTCTCACCCGCCGGTCCCGCCAGCACCTGCGCAGGCATAATCTTGCGCGCCTCCGCCGCATAATAACGGCAGAAATCCGCAGCCTCGCGCACTTCCGCAACCCCGTCCGGCAGCACCTTGCCCGCCTCCCGCGCACAAAGCGCAATCAACTCCGCGCTATGCGCTTCCATCGCATCCGCCATGCGCTCCAGCAGCAATGCCCGCTCCTCAACCCCACGCCCGGCCCACGCCGGAAACGCCGCAACCGCCGCGCCGAGCGCCGCATCCACATCCGCTGTCCCCATATTCGCAACCACAGGCAGCGGCTTCACCGCATAAGGCGCAATATTGCGCTGCAACTGCGCAAGCTGCGCCTGATTGCCAAAATCCATCCCCGCCGAATTTTTCCGTGCTGCCCCGTAAAGCTGCGGGGGTAGGGGAATATACGGGCTGTAAAGCTGCGCATGCCCCCGCGTCACCATCACCGGGTCCACCAGAATTTCTTCCGGCGTTTTGCTCGAATCCATCAGCAAATGCACAAACGAGCTATTCGCCCCATTCTCCAAAAGCCTGCGAATCAAATACGCCAGCAAATCCTTATGCGCCCCAACAGGTGCATAAATCCGCGACGGCGCATCCTTCACAATCTTGTCATGCAGCGCCTCGCCCATGCCATGCAGCCGCTGGAATTCAAAGCCCCCCTTCGCCCAGCCATACCGCTCCGCAAGCAGCATAATGCTGGTAACAGTGCGAATATTATGCGTCGCAAACTGCGGAAAAAACACCGCCGGGTAAGAAAGGATTTTATTCGCGCATGCCAGATACGAAACATCCGTATGTTCCTTGCGCGTAAACACCGGGTAGCCCGAAAGCCCGCCCACCTGCGCCCATTTAATTTCCGAGTCCCAATACGCGCCCTTCACCAGCCGCACCGGAATCACCCTATTATATTTTTTGGCCAACCCCGCCAGCCAGTCAATCAGGTAAAACGCGCGCTTCTGGTACGCCTGCACCACAAACCCCGCGCCGTTCCAGCCCGCGAGTTCTGGGTCGGCCACCAGCGCCTCAAACACCATCATCTCAATATCCAGCCGCGATGCTTCCTCCGCATCAATCGCCACCGCAATCCCCACGGCCTTCGCCGCCAGCATAATTTCTTTCAGGCGCGGCAACAATTCCCGCATCACCCGGTCGCGCTTCACCAGCGTGTAGCGCGCATGCAGCGCCGAAAGCTTTACCGAAATCCCCGGCGCTTCAAACAGCGGCGTGCCCGCAGGAACGGATTTGCCAATCAGCGCAATCCCCTCGCGGTACGACTGCACATACCCCTTGGCTTGCGCATCACTCCTCGCACCTTCGCCTAGAATATCATACGAAAACCGATACCCTTTTTTCTGGTACGATTTGCTGTTGGAAAGCGCATCCGCCACCGTTTCGCCCAGCACGAACTGCCCGCCGATCAGCGTCATCGCCTTGCGCAGCGCCACGCGGATGGTAGGCTCCCCCGTCTTTGCAATCAGGTTGGTAAAAATCCTGCGGATGCCACCCTTCGGGTCCTGCCCAAAATCCACCACCTTACCCGTGAGCAACAGCCCCCAGCTGGAAAGATTCACCAGCCACGAATCCGCGCTCCCCGTATAGCGCCCCCATTCGCGCCCCTCGAACGTATCGCGGATCAGCGCATCCGCCGTCGCCGAATCGGGAATGCGCAGCAATGCCTCCGCCAGGCACATCAGCGCCACACCTTCATTCGTGTCCAGCCCATACGCATTTAAAAACGCTTCAACCCCATGCCCCAACCCGCCTTCGCGGATTTCGCGCGTCCATTTGCTGGCGCGCTGCATGATCATCGGCTCCATCTGCGAAAGCGGCGAAACGCTTTCCAGCAACGCAGCCATCGCGGCTTCCTCGCTCATATAGGCGAGGGCGCTAATATCAGTCTCAACCGCTGGGAAAGTTTTCAGTGACATGCCGCACATGCTATGCAAAAGCGACGGCTTTGTAAATGCCTCTAAATGCCGGGGGTAGCCGCGCTCATATCGGCAAGGTTCAGCTTCGCCATCCACCCCGATTGCTGCGGCGCAGCATGAACCCCGGAAAGTTTTTGCTGCAACATAGCCGCAATGGAATCCGCCTTTTCCGTCACCTCCGGCTGCGCCGATAAAAACGCCGCAATATGCTGCACCAGCCCGTCTTGCACCTCTTTAGGTTGCGCCGCAATAATCTGTGCCGACGCGGTGGATAATTTCTCCAGCGCCTCGTCGCAATGCTCCTTGTTGCCCTTATTTTCTTTAGAAGACATGGCAAGCATGGAGTTGCCGAAAATATAACTCGCTGCGGTGAGGAACTTGAACATATAGCTCTTCTGCGCCGGGTTTTCCTTGCGCTCGTTCAGCGCGCTCATAATCAGCGCCGCATTATTCACCGCAAAAAACCCGCCCGAAATGCGCAAAGGTTTTTCTTGCAGCCACGAAGCCGCTTTCGCAAATGCTGTCTTGGGTGGGTTCTCCGGATCGGGGGCCTTCTCATGAATCAGCAACCCCGAAAGCGCCCCCGCCGCAATCAGCGCGCCCGACGCAATGTCCCATTTCTTATTATGCTGCAAACCGGAACGAACCATCGTCCCCGCTCCAACCGCATAGGTCGCATTCAGCACCTGCGACGGGTATTTATATAAGAACGACTCCACCGTATCAATCACCCCGCCCGGCTTCAGCAAGTCCTTCACCTCGGCATTCACGGGAATCTCCACGCCCTCTTTGCGCAAATAATCCCCAAGCCGCGAGCCTAATAACTTCAATTGTTTTTCCGCGCTTGGGTTCGCATATTTCGCGCACACCAAACCGCCCACGCCCCAAAGCAGGCCCGAAGCCGCTTCCTTGTGCCGCCCGGCCATCATGCCCGATGTGAATAGCGACGCATCCCCCACTAAATAGGCATAGCCCGCCGCCTTAAGGCTCTTGTCCTTAAGCGCGTCAAAGGGGGTATCATCCGTTTTGTCGTTCGGATCACCCGGATAATTCGGGACCGTCATGCCACTTCCTTAATATATAAGGCCAATTTACACTATACAGGCTTATTGTTACAGTTTAATGTCCTCCCTCAGACGCAAGTAAAACAATATGTTATCAAAATAAACCGGGGGGTTGTCCATGATTGAACAAGCATTTGAAGCACTCTCGAACGCGCTCGCCGCCGTGCTGTTTTTCGACATCGGGGGCTTTCCCTTCATCGTGTTATGGCTGGTCGTGGCCGCCGTGTTTTTCACCATCTATTTGCGCGGCGTCAATTTCCGCCTGTTCCGCCACGCCCTGAAAATCGCCAGCGGAAAATACGATAACAAGCAAGACACCGGCGAAGTCAGCCACCTGCAAGCACTCCTCTCGGCGCTCTCGGCAACCGTAGGCCTCGGCTCCATCGCAGGCATCTCGGTCGGCGTCGCCATCGGCGGCCCCGGTGCCATTTTCTGGATCGTGGTTGCGGGTCTCCTCGGCATGGCCACCAAATTCGCCGAAGTAACCCTCAGCATGTGCTACCGCCATGTAGACGCCGACGGCAAAATCGAAGGCGGCCCGTTCCAGTACATCCAAAAAGGCATGGCCGACGTCAACCGCCCCAAGCTGGGCCGCGCCCTCTCGCTGCTCTTCGCCGTCTTCTGCCTCGGCGGTGCCATCGGCGGCGGCAACATGTTCCAGTCGAACCAAGCCGTCAAAATTATGACCCAGACGTTTGAGAATCTGCATGATTACGGCTGGCTGCTTTCGCTTGCCTTCGCCGCGCTCGTCTTCGTAGTACTGCTGGGCAGCATCAAGCGCATCGCCAAAGTCGCCGAAGCCATCGTGCCCCTCAAAGGCATTCTCTACCTCCTCTGCGCAATCGTGGTAGTGGGCGACAATATCAGCGCACTCCCCGGCACCCTCATCCAGATTTTCCACGAAGCCTTCACCGCCAATGCTGCCACCGGCGGCTTCATCGGCATGATCGCAATCGCCTTCAAGCGCGCAAGCTTCGCTAATGAGGCGGGCCTCGGCTCCGCCCCCATCGTCCACGCCGCCGCCAAAACCGAAACACCTGTGCGCGAAGCAGCCGTCGCCCTGCTGGAACCCTTCTTCGCCGCCCTCATCGCGCTGCTCACCGGTCTCATGGTCACCATCACCTCGGCCTATGTGGGCGCCTCCGCCGAAGACGGCGTGCTGATCGCAAGCAAGGCGTTTTCCAGCGTCGCCCCGTGGTTTTCCATCATGCTGGCCATCAACGTGTTCATCTTCGCCTACTCCACCACTATCGGCTGGAGCTATTACGGCGAAATCGCATGGTGCTTCCTCTTTGGCCGCCGTGGCCTGAAGGCCTATTACCTGCTGTTCTGCGCGGCCACCTTCTTCGGCGGCATCCTGAATTTCGGCGTAATCCTGAACCTCTCCGACCTCTTCATCCTCGGCATGAGCTTGCCAAACATCGTGGTGCTGTACTTCCTGCGCGGCCGCATCAAGTCGGAAATGGACGCCTATATCCGTAAATATGTTAAGGTTTCCCCCTAATAAAAACAATGCTATGCTGCGCGCCATAAAGTAAAAAAGGACGGCGATTTTGGGATTGGTAGTATGTATTGGCGCAGGCCCCGCGGGCCTCACCGCAGCCTACGAGCTGGTAAAACATAAGCGTGACGTGCTGGTGCTGGAAGCCGACGAAACCTATGTCGGCGGCATTGCCCGCACCATCCGCAAAGATGGCTTCTGCTTCGACATCGGCGGCCACCGCTTCTTCTCCAAATCCGCCGAAATCATGAACTGGTGGAAGGAAGTGCTGGGCGACCAGCTTATCATCCGCCCACGCAAATCCCGCATTTTTTACGGTGGCAAATTCTACCCCTATCCCCTCGACCTCTGGCCCACGCTGCGCAATCTCGGCATCATCGAATCGCTGCACTGCATGCTGTCCTACATGAAGGCCAAGATCTTCCCCTGCGCCCATCCGCGCAACATCGAAGAATGGGTTACCAACCAGTTCGGCGCGCGGCTTTTCAGCATTTTCTTTAAAACCTACACCGAAAAAGTCTGGGGCATGTCCTGCCGCGACATCGCCGCCGACTGGGCCGCCCAGCGCATCAAGGGCCTGTCTTTTTCCTCCGCGCTGAAAAACGCCGTCATGGGCGCCATGGGCATCAAAGGCCGTGGCAATATCAAAACCCTGATCGAGCAATTCCTGTATCCCCGCAAAGGCCCCGGCATGATGTGGGAAGCCGCCCGCGACAAAATCATCGCCAGCGGCGGCAAGGTGCAGCTAAGCAGCACGGTCGAAAAACTCCGCTACGACGAAGCCGCCAAAATCTGGCACGTCACCGCCAACACCCCCCAAGGCACCCAAACCGTGCAGGCCGAACAAATCATCAGCACCATGCCGCTCAAGGAACTCGTCTGGGCCATCGAAGGTGCGCCCGAAGCCGTGCGCACCGCTGCCAACAGCCTCGCATACCGCGACTTCCTGATCGTGGCACTCGTCCTCACCGACCGCAAAACCTTCGACGATAACTGGATCTACGTCCACGCCCCCGAAGTCAAAGTAGGCCGCATCCAGAACTTCAAGGCATGGTCGCCCGAAATGGTCGCCGCCCCCGATCTGGTGTGCTACGGCCTCGAATATTTCTGCTTTGAAGGCGATGGCATCTGGAGCAGCTCCGACGAAGACCTGATCAAGCTCGGCCTGAAAGAGCTGGTGCAGATCGGCCTCGCCAAAGCCGAAGATGCCAAGGGCGGCTACGTCGTGCGCCAGCGCAAAGCCTACCCCGTATACGACGCCCACTATGAAGCAAACGTAAGCATCATCCGCGCATGGTTGGAGGCCCATTGCCCCGGCCTGCAAATCGTGGGCCGCAACGGCATGCACAAATACAATAACCAGGACCACTCCATGATGACCGCCATGCTCGCAGTCAAAAACATCCTCGCGGGCAAAACCGAATATAATGTCTGGCAGGTAAATCAGGACGCCGAGTACCACGAAGAAGGCTCCGCCGGCAGCAGCGGCGAGCGCATCGTGCCCGTGCCCCTATCTGGGGCTGCAAAGCCTTAGCGTTCTTTTTCGGTTTGTTTATCCATGGGCAGGGCAGGGGGCTTCACCGCCAGCGCTTTTTCCTTCGCCCGCAACTCCAGCTCCACATCCGCAATCGCAACTGCCAGCCGCATATCGTCTTTGAACACGCGGCCTTTGGCCATCGCCTGCGCCACTTCGCCTACCTTGCGCCTTGTTACGCCCGCCTCGTCATTATCCAGCTTGCCGTAAATCGCATCCATGCGCTCGTCGCTAAACTTAGCGCCCTTCAGCTCATGCACCGTCTTCTGCAAATCCACCACGCCCTTGCCCGAAATCCCCACCTTGGCGGGAATACCGTCCGTGTCGTTCTTATCGCCAAATTTCAGGCCCGAATGGTCAAGGTCGGTACTCACAAAATCCCGCCACAGATTCGTCGCTGAAAAATCCTTGTTATCGGTCGTGCCGCTTTTAGCAATCGAAGTGCCGAACGCCATATAATCAAACGTGCTGGTCACATCGTCCGCCGCCGAAAACCCGCGCACCTCCGTGCCCTTTGGCAGCGCATCAATATAATATTCGCCCTTGCCATTTTTACCCAGCGCCGCTTCGGCGTTGCACCCCATCAGGCAAATACCCTTCACCTGCTTCGGCACATGCGCAAATACCGCATCTTCCACATAGGTCTTCTCGTCGCGTCCCAGCGTAATTTTATAGCGCCCGCCATCATCCACCCCGTGCGACATCACCAGCAATGTCGTAGGCTCTTTAATCGCCGCCATCGCATCCCTGATGTCTTTGTTGCTGACCGGATTTTCGCCGTCGCCTACCACGGTCACCTTCGCGCCCGCTTCCTTCAGCTTTGGCACCAGCACCTTATTTGTAAGCAGCCCAAAACCCTTATCCGGCCCCAGCACAATCAACACATTGCCAACCGGCGCTGGCCCGGCCTTCGCCGCTGCCTTCGCATCTATCTGCCCCGCAGCCAAAGCCGCCACGGTTGCCTGCAATGCCAAAATATCCAACTGTCCCATGCCCCAAGCCTATCATTTTACTATTAAACTATTATGACAGCCCCTTCGCCCCATCCCCAAAAATCTATAAAACAGATAAAAAACAATAGAATTAAAAGTTATGTACTGCCCCCAATGCAAGCAATCCTTAATAATTATGTAATATTGCCATGCTATAGGTTAATGGCAGGCATAAACCGGGGAGACCAGCAGCGTGGCACGCAAACCGATCAATACCGACAAGTACACCTATCTCGAGCAAGTGCTGGGCGACAATGGCCATGAGTTGCCCAAGCAAAAAGATGTGGGCGGGTATTTGCAAAAATTGCGCAACGTCTACCGTGAGTTCGCCCACCCCATCCCCGAAAACCCGCTGCTGAATGAGTATTTCGACAAACACCGCGGCATTGACCGCAGCTCGATCAATCTTGGCTCCAGCGCCACAAACTTCCCGCCCTACGAACCCGCCGTGCGCGCCTCTGCCAAAGCAGGCGAAACGATGGATAACACGCTGCACAGCAAATACAACGCCGCCGCCGAAAAAGGCAACGCCATGGTAGACGAGATACAGCGTCTCGAACATATTCACAGCCAGCTCATCCAGCTAACCCCGCGCGACACGGACCGGATGGACCCTGAAAATATGGCAGGTGCCCTGATGAGCATTTTAAATGGCGCATCGAAAGCCGAAATTGAAGTCGCGCAAAATGGCATGCGCATTACGCCTGAAATGCAAAACTGCATCCGCAATTGCTCTGATTACGACTTCATGCCCAAAATGCCGCGAAACCGCGACGAGCAGCGCCGCTTCATGAGCGACATGCTTGAATTCAGCACCGCACTGGCCGAAGTGCGCCTGCACGGCGCACATATTTCCGGCCAGCCGCGCCTTATCGGCCTGAACGAAGCCTATGATAAAGTGCGCGATGAAATAGATGCCGAATTCGCCAAACTCCCCAAAGGCGCCGCGCTGGAAAAGCAATTGCAGGAAACGCACAACAGCTCGCTGCGCCCCGCCGTTGTCAGGCTCATGGAAAGCCTGCAAGGCATTGACCCCAAAACCATAAAGCCCGAGAACCTCACCCTCGTGCAGGGCAGCTCCACCCATTTGATGGATGTGGCGCTCGACAATCTGGTAAAACCGTCTGGACGCCGCGAGCCCAGAAAGCAGCTATTACTGTTTTCCCTGTCGTGGGACGGCCTCAAATCCCTGCCCAGTGAGCATGGCATGGACGCAAGCATCATCAACGGCTCCGTAAACGCCCAGGCTCTCGACGACCATATCAAAACCCACATCCTCAAGGGCAAATTCCAAGGCGACGAAGCCGGCGCGCGCGCCGAAGTGCAAAAGCAGGTGGGCGCCATGATCATGAATATCCCGGAAAACCCCACCGGCCGCATCCCCAGCGACGACGAGATGAAAGCCCTCGCGGTTGTCATTAAAAAATACGAAATCCCAACTGTATTGGTTGATGAAATCTTCGCCGCTCCCGGCCACCGCTCACTCATCACCTATCCCGGCATGGAAAACTGCTACGTCATTTCCAGCACCTCCAAAAACATGAATACCAGCGCCAAAATGGCCTATGGCTACAGCCACAACTACCGCATCGCCAAAATCGTGCAAGGCAGCATTTCAGAGCAAGCCAGCATGCACCCCGTGCAGTCCATATCATACGGCGCCCTGCTGGAGGAAACACCCCACAGCTATTACACCGGCAATCAGGAACAATACGCACGCAAAGCCCGCCTCGTCACCGACACCATGAGCAAGCTGAATAAGGAGCTGGGCCTCAAAGACGGGCCAAATAATGGCATCAGCTGGCACGAGCCGCCCAATTACGGCTGCCTTGGCGTTATCACCTTCCCGCGTGAACTCACCGACAAAGCCCAGATCCATAACACCTGCGAACTGGCCGAATATCTCTACAAGCTCAGCGGCGTCAAAGGCATGCCCACCGGCGACGTAAACCCAGTTCCCGGCCAGCCCCTTGGCATCCGCGTCAACTTCTCCGACGACGACCACCTGCTCATCGAAGGCGTAGAGCGCCTAGGCGTGGCCATGAAACATATGCAGCGCGAAAAAGCGTTTTCCACTATTGAAGGTCCTGCGGGCCGCGGGCGCGACGTGGGCTATTTTGGCAGTGGCCAAATCATCATGGGCTCCATCAGCGACATCATGAACCAGTTCAACAAGCGAGATATCGAATGATGATAAACCTCACCAGACCCAATGCCGAACCCAAGCACGCAGCCCCGCTGTTCGACTCATACCTTGAGCTGCTTCGCGCGCTCTCGCTTGCCCGCACCCTAACCCCGGCAGGCGACATCGCCACCGCGCAGGAAGCAGCCGAAAAGAACGTCAGGATTTACTTATTCGGCATCAGCCATCAGGCCGTAAAAATTCGCCTCAGCCCCAATGATGTGCGCAGCAGTTTCGATGAATGGGCCAAAGCCTATGCGGCCGCCAAGCCCGCTAACCACCTCATGACCGACGCAAACCGCTACGTCAAATCCATCGCGCGGCTGCTCGAAAGCCCCCAGGCGCTGATGCTTGCCCGCACCGAGGTAAAAATAAGCCTCGCCGACATGGCGGCCATGGGCATCGAGTAATTATTTTTTCTCAACAATCGCCTTCAGGTTAGCAAGGCCCTGGTCAAACTGCTGGCCTAAGATTTTCGGGCAGTTCATCACCATCCCGATCATCTTGCCCACCAGCGAATTTTTGCCATGCATTGTCCATGTCACCAGCGTGTTGGTTTCCTGCGTCTTGAAGGGGAATTCCGCAACATCGGTGCCTTCCATCGGCTTTACAAAATCAACGCGGAACTTAATAAACTCATTCGGGCGGCTTTCCATAATGGTGGAGCTGCCAACGCCCACGCGCATATCGCCCGCCCAGTGCACAACCGCGCCCACGCCCGCTTCCGGCCCTTCATAGCCAAACACTGCGCCAGGGTCCTGGTTGGCCCATGGCGACCAGTTCATCCAGTTTTTCTGGTTATTCACCTGCGCGAAAATCACTACTGCGGGTGCGTGCATCGTGGCTGAGCGCGTCACGCGCAATTCGTCCGGCTGCTGTATGGCAATGCCCACAAAACCCCCGACCAGAACTAAAAAACCACCCAAAATTTTCTTAAACATAATCACTCCTACGCATTACTAAGCGTATGAATATCAAGCTTCGTCATTTGCAGCAATGCCTTCATTACGCGGTCTGCTTTTTCCGGGCCGCTGCCGCTGATCAGCTCGCCAAGCATGCCCGGCACCACCTGCCACGAAACCCCGAACTTATCCGTAAGCCAGCCGCACTGCCCCGCTTCACCGTCCTGGCAAAGCGTGTCCCACAACGTGTCTATCTCGCTTTGCGTATCGCAATTCACCACAAACGAAATCGCAGGCGTGAACTGAAAATGCGGCCCGCCATTGATCGCCACGAAATCGCTGCCATTGAGTGTGAACGCAACCGTCATCACCAGATCGCTTTCCGGGTAATGGCTGGTCGCCGTAATTTTTGAATCTTTGAAGGTGGCCGTATAAAACGCCGCCGCTTCTTCCGCCCGCCCGTCGAACCATAGGAAGGGAACAATTTTTTGCAAAAAGAAAACTCCTGATACACGAGGAGAGGGGAAATGGTGGGCCCGGCAAGAGTTGAACTTGCGACCTCACGCTTATCAGGCGTGCGCTCTAACCACCTGAGCTACGAGCCCTTTGCCGAGCAGGAGTCCGCTGCGGAAAAAGAGAGACGGTTTTAGGTTGCCGCATATCAAAAGTCAAACTATTTGCGCAACAACCCCTCAGATGCTATGAAAATTGGGATATTTCAACGCTTTTAGCCACATTTGACAGGCCGTGACCGACGCACTTCCCACCATTTTTGTAAGCATCGCCAGCTACCGCGACCCCGAATGCCAGTTCACGGTGCGCGATTTGTTTGCCAAGGCCGCGCACCCTGAGCGCATCCGCGTAGGCATTTGCTGGCAATACAACCCCGACCTCGACCGCGATTGCTTTATCTTAGAATCGCCATACCCTGAGCAAACGCGCACATTACGGTTCCTCGCATGGGAAAGCAAAGGCGGCACCTGGGCCCGCGCAACCGCGCTCTCTCTCGTCCAGGACGAAGACTATATATTGCAGATAGACGCGCATATGCGCTTCGCCCCCGGCTGGGACGACATCATGATCGAAACCCTGAGCCGCTGCCCCGCCAGAAAAGCCGCGCTCACCACATGCCCGCCGCCCTACACGCCCGCCGATAACCTCGAAAAAATGGACGGCTGCATCTCCGTAAGCATTACCCTGAATGTCAGTGGTATGAAACAGCTGCAGCCCATCGGTATTGGCGGCAACAAGCGCCCGTGGAAATATGTATCCGTGCATGGCGGCCCCATCCCCACACCTTTTGTAACCGCCAATTTCCTCTTTGGCCGCCGCCAGATGTTTGAAGAAGTGCCCTACGATCCGCATTTATTTTTCCGCGGGCAGGAATCCACCTATTCCTTACGCCTCTGGACCCACGGCTATAATCTCTTCCATCCCGACAAAACCGTTATCTACCATTATTGGGACGCCAAAATACGCCGCGACGGCAACGACACTGCCGGAAACTACAAGGAAGAAAGCGCAAACGCCGAGCGTGCCTGTGCCCGTGTCTGGCATATTTTGGGCCTGAAACCCGCAGAAAACCCGGAATCCCTCATCGAAATCGAGCGCTACGGCTTGGGAAATATCCGCACGCCAGAGGCATTCTGGCAGTATGCAGGCGTCAATTTGCAGACCTGCGAAATGACCGAAGATGCCCGCCGGGGCAACTGGCCGCTGCTTCCGTCCCTATAATAAGCAGGGCAGGGGGCACCCTCAAACACCAGCAATTCCGCCGTTTTCATGCGTTTATACCATCCGCGCGCCATGCCCCAAAAGTCTTAGCCGCTTGATAAGCCTGAGAAATAAAGCTCTCACCCCAAGCCTCATCGCAAAAAACCCAGCCATACGGGGCCTTTCATGGCAAAAAATACAAATCCTCGCACCGCAAAGCGCGAATCAGCAAAAAAACTTCCGGTACGACCCTCGTATTGCTAAAAAAACTTCCGCAGTTTCACCGCAAAACACAAAATCGTCTTTAAAAAACCCTAGGAATACTGCGGGTTTGCGCGTGAACCAAAAAAAAATAAAAAAAGAGTAAAAAACACTGTTGACACCCCCGATTCTTTTTGCCATAACAACCATCCTTTCAGCGACCAACACGGTAGCGAAAGGGCGGGCAGCGGCCCGATCGGTCGGACAAGGCGCAAGCCGGAAACGATCTGCAGTTTGATAGAGTGAAGAGCATTTAAGCGCAGGTGACGTTGTGTCACTGCTAACCAGTTCTTTCGGAGCTGGGGTGCAGTTGAAATTAACAGCATAATGTCACATGCGAACACATGTAATAAAATACATATTACGCAACCTCTATACATGTAAATCCATAGTGTAGTGTATAGTTGGTGACGTTATGCGTGTTTCCGAAAATTTTTAAAGTCCTGGTTCAAAAGGCCAGGCAAATTTTGCGCAAACGTTCATAATCACCTAGAAATAGGCTTATGAACATTTAGCTATGAATTCAAACTTGAGAGTTTGATTCTGGCTCAGAACGAACGCTGGCGGCAGGCTTAACACATGCAAGTCGAACGCTCATAGCAATATGGGAGTGGCGCACGGGTGAGTAACGCGTGGGAATATGCCCTTTAGTTCGGAATAACAGTTGGAAACGACTGCTAATACCGGATACGTCCTTCGGGAGAAAGATTTATCGCTAAAGGATTAGCCCGCGTGAGATTAGGTAGTTGGTGGGGTAATGGCCTACCAAGCCTACGATCTCTAGCTGGTCTGAGAGGATGATCAGCCACACTGGAACTGAGACACGGTCCAGACTCCTACGGGAGGCAGCAGTGGGGAATATTGGACAATGGGCGAAAGCCTGATCCAGCCATGCCGCGTGAATGATGAAGGCCTTAGGGTTGTAAAGTTCTTTAGTCCGGGAAGATAATGACGGTACCGGAAGAATAAGCTCCGGCTAACTCTGTGCCAGCAGCCGCGGTAATACAGAGGGAGCTAGCGTTGTTCGGAATTACTGGGCGTAAAGCGCGCGCAGGCGGCCATTTAAGTCAGATGTGAAAGCCCGGGGCTTAACCTCGGAACTGCATTTGAAACTGAGTGGCTAGAGTATGGTAGGGGAGAGGGGAATTCCTAGTGTAGCGGTGAAATGCGTAGAGATTAGGAGGAACACCAGTGGCGAAGGCGCCTCTCTGGGCCATTACTGACGCTGAGGCGCGAAAGCGTGGGGAGCAAACAGGATTAGATACCCTGGTAGTCCACGCCCTAAACGATGGGTGCTAGTTGTCGGGACTTTATGTTTCGGTGATGTAGCTAACGCGTTAAGCACCCCGCCTGGGGAGTACGGTCGCAAGATTAAAACTCAAAGAAATTGACGGGGACCCGCACAAGCGGTGGAGCATGTGGTTTAATTCGATGCAACGCGAAAAACCTTACCAGGCCTCGACATCTAGGGGAATTTTAG
>JAYULW010000041.1:0-5953 GCA_043763155.1 Alphaproteobacteria bacterium
CCTTCGCGGCAGGAGCGGCGGAAGGTAAGGCTTGCGTCTACTTCGTCTTTGATTTTGATGAGGGCGTCGAGCACCATGGGGCCGGTGTCGTCGAGGTCAAGCTCATAGGTGTCGAGGCGCGGGTTTTTGGGTTTGCCAGCGGCGTCCACGTCTTCGGGGTCGTAGCGGTAAATGCTGAATTTCTTTTTGCGTTTCGCGCCTTCGGGGGCTTTGAACTCTTTGCCTTTGCCGACGACGGAATTGGGGGGAAGCCTTAACTCTACCATATGATTACACTCACACTCCTATGACTGAAAACGGCTAGTGATGCCGAGACCATCGGCGTAGCCTTCTGTATTTACGCCTGCTGCTTTGGCGATGTCTATGATGGTGGCGGCAGCGGATTTCCATTCGGCGGCGTCCTGTGCCAGCGGCGCGATGGTTGCGCGGTTGCTTGCGGCAACTTTTTGGATGTGGCTTTTGTCGCGCAAGCTCAGCTTTTCATCAGCAAGGTCATTACGATCGCGGAATTTGCGGGTGACGTTTCCCACATCGGAAGCAGGTGCTGCTAATGTAGCGGCGTTTCCGGTAATTCGCACCATGCCCGCGACGATATTCAGGCCATCGCGGATTGCTTCTTGATTGAAGTTTTCGCCTGCGGCCAATTGATCAAGGGCCGTGGAGAAGGCTTGCGCGCGGCCAGCCAGTTCGGTTTGCGGGATGCTGAAAAGTTCCAGGGATTTTCCCGGAGCCATGCGGGCCGGTGTCGCGTAGACAGCCACTTCGGCCTGTAGTTCTGCGCCGTGATCACGGGCGAAGCGTTCTGCTTTCGTGCGCGTGTCGGCGGCGATGTTGCTTTTAGCCATAATGGTTCCTTAGTACACGCGTGGTTTGGGCGGGATGGGCTGCACTTCGTTCGACAGCGTGTTCAGATGTACTGGGCGGTAGTCAATCTGGGTGTTGCCGTTGGCATCGAGCCATGTGAGGGTGTGTTTCATCCAGTGTTTGTCGTCGCGGTCGGGGTAATCTTCGCGGGAGTGGGCGCCGCGGCTTTCCTTGCGGTTCAGGCCCGATGAGATGGTGATGAGCGCTTGGGAGCGGAGATTGTCCAGCTCAAGGGCTTCTACCAAATCTGAGTTCCATACGAGGCTGTGGTCGGAAATGCTGAGCTGGTCGAAGCTGTGCCAGATATCGGCCATTTGCCTGGTGCCTTCAGCGAGTACGGTATCTTCGCGGAATACGGCGGCATGGTTTTGCATGCAGCGCTGCATGGCGCGGCGGATTTCGGAGGTTTTCAAGGAGCCGGAGGCGTTCCTAATGCGGTCGAAGCGGCCTAGGATTTCGTCTGCGTTGCTGCCGGACAGGGGCTTGTGGGCGCTGCCGGGTTTGATAAGTTCGCTGGCGCGGATGGCGGCGGCGCGGCCAAACACTACGAGATCAAGCAGTGAATTGGAGCCGAGGCGGTTTGCGCCGTGAACGGACACGCAGCCCGCCTCACCGATGGCCATGAGGCCGGGAACGACGGCGTCAGGGTTGCCCTTATTCAGGGTTACGACTTCGCCGTGGTAATTGGTGGGGATGCCGCCCATGTTGTAATGCACGGTGGGAAGCACGGGGATGGGCTGCTTGGTGACGTCCACGCCTGCGAAGATGCGGGCGGTTTCGGAAATACCGGGCAGGCGGGAGTGCAGGATTTCGGGGTCGAGATGGTCCAGATGCAGGAAGATATGGTCCTTGTTCGGGCCGACGCCCCTGCCCTCGCGGATTTCAACGGTCATGGCGCGCGATACCACGTCGCGGGATGCGAGGTCTTTTGCGTGGGGAGCGTAGCGCTCCATGAAGCGTTCGCCCTGAGAGTTTACGAGGTAGCCGCCTTCGCCGCGCGCGCCTTCGGTGATGAGGCAGCCGGAGCCGTAGATGCCGGTGGGGTGGAACTGCACGAATTCCATGTCCTGAAGCGGCAGGCCAGCGCGAACCGCCATGCCGCCGCCGTCGCCGGTGCAGGTGTGGGCGGACGTTGCGGAGAAATAGGCGCGGCCGTATCCGCCTGTGGCGAGCACGGTCATGTGCGCGTTGAAGCGGTGGAGGGTGCCGTCGTCGAGGTTCCATGCCATGCAGCCGCGGATGACGCCTTCGTCATCCACGATTAAATCCACGGCGAAATATTCAACGAAGAACTGGGCTTTGTTGCGCAGGGCTTGGGTATAGAGGGTGTGCAGGATGGCATGTCCGGTGCGGTCGGCGGCGGCGCAGGTGCGCTGGGCGGTGCCTTTGCCGTAGTCAGTGGTCATGCCGCCGAAGGGGCGCTGGTAGATTTTGCCTTCCGGGGTGCGGGAGAACGGCACGCCGTAATGCTCCAGCTCGACAACGGCGTCCATGGCGTTTTTGCACATATATTCGATGGCGTCCTGGTCGCCCAGCCAATCGCCGCCTTTGACGGTGTCGTACATGTGCCAGCGCCAGTCATCGGCGCCCATGTTGCCCAGCGCCGCCGAGATGCCGCCCTGTGCGGCCACGGTGTGGGAGCGGGTGGGGAATACCTTGGTGACGCAGGCGGTGTTCAGGCCTGCTGCTGCCATGCCGAAGGTTGCGCGAAGGCCAGCGCCACCGGCGCCAACGACTACGACATCATGATAATGGTCTACGATTTTATAGGCGGGCATTTTATTCTCTTTTGCTAGATGGAGGTGGCGACATCGAGGAAGTGCAGCTTAAGCACCGCCAGGATGCTGATGCCCGCGAAGGCATAGCACACAAAGGTATTGAGCAGCAGGAGGCAGTATTTGGAGACGTTGCATTTGACATAGTCTTCGATGATGACTTGCACGCCGAGCTTGGCATGCACGAAGGTGACGCCCAGCAACATAATCATGAACATGCTGTTGATGGGTGAGGAGAACCACTCGGCGACATGGATGACGTTGGGCGAAAGCAGCGCGGTGATGAGCGAGCAGACGAACCACAAGGACAGCGGAATGAGCGCAACGGCGGTTACGCGCTGCTGCCACCAATGGCCGACGCCATGATGGGCGGAACCTAAACCTTTGACGCGACCGAGACGACTGCGCATTACTGAACTCCTGCGGAAATGGCGACACCCCAGGTGAAGGCGGTGAAGATGAGGGTGAAGATAACGGTGGCGATGCCGGATTTGTTCATGACGGGCAGGGAAAAGCCCAGACCTGCGTCCCAGAACAGGTGGCGGATGCCTGCGAAGAGGTGGAAATAAAAGGCTGCGGTCCAGCCGAGCAGGAGGATTTTGCCGACGATGGTGGCGAGCAAGCCGTGCAGGGTGGTGTAGAATTCAGGTGCGTAGGCCGCAGACCAGAGCCAGACCACCATAAGGGCTGTGCCGAAATACAGGGCCATGCCGGTGATGCGGTTTAAGATGGATAAAACCGTGGAAATCTGGGGGCGGTAAATGCCCAGATGCGGCGAAAGGGGGCGTTTGGCCTGAGTAGTAGGTTGAGTAGTAGGTTGTGTGCTGGGCTGGGTCATGGGATTCTTGAATGCTATACAGTGAAAAACAGCTTTGGTTATATAGCCTTATTGCCATAAAAATCTATCAGAAATTATTCGGGGTTGCGGGGTTTGCAGCGCTTAGGGGATTTTGCCAAAGGGTTAATGGATGGATGTTGATTGGAGCTTGGTAACGTGCTAAAAATTCATATTAAAATAACGATTTAATGCTAGTGCTGGCAGGTATGCCTGCTGCCACCCCTTAACGCCCACGCCTGATTTATGCCTTTGCATCATTACTACCGCCGCAAAAATGCCGCCTTATGGCGGCAATACCTGCTGGCGGTGTTGCTGAGCTTTGCGGGGCTGTACCTGCTGCGCTACCATATTTTTTACCTGAACCATCTGGACGTTCGCAGCTGGGGCACGCGCTATCTGGAGGTGAACCACACCAACAGCGCTTTCGTGCAGCGGCTACACCGTTTTAAGGCGGTGATTTGTATCGTATGGGTTGCGGCGCTGTCGTATGGCATGTTTTTCAGCTATGCGCGGCTTAAATATATGGGCTGGTCGCCGGACCGCGAGGCGTTCAGGCGCATGGGGCTGGCGTGGTTCATATTCTTATTCACGGTGGTGAGTTACGACCCGCCGGATATTGACCTTACTACCTATTTGTTTGTTAATTCCGCGGGGGTTGCGGCGATCACCTATGGCTTGTACCGCTTGCCGTTTACACGCGGGCTGGCATGGCTGGGCAGGCAGGCGATGGTGGTGCGCAAAATTCCCACCAAGGTGCTGTGCGGGTTGGTTGCGCTGTTTGTCTTTACTAATGCGTATCAGTGGGGCGGGCTGTTTTTCAACCATATGCCGCTTACCGTGGATACGAATGCGCAGCTGGTGCATGCGAAGATGCTGCTGCAGGGCGGCTGGTCCATTGCGAGCCACCCGCTGCGCGGGTTTTTCGACATGTATATGATGGTGAATAACGGGCGGTGGTATTCGCAGTACCCGCCGGGGCATGTGATGCTGCTGGCGCTTGGCACGTATTTGCAGCATCGCAGCTTCGTGAATCCCATTATCGGCATGCTTACGGCGCTGGCGATTTACCGGCTGGCCAAGGAGCTTTACGGCTTGCGCGTGGCGCGTATCGCGCTGGTGCTTTCAGGGATGTGCGTTTACCTGATCATGATGTCGTCGGAATATATGAGCAACGCCACGTCGCTACTGACGGGTACATTATTCCTGTGGGCGTATTTCCGGATGCTGAAAAAGCCGAGCTGGCAAACGGCGCTGTGGGGCGGTATTGCCATCGGTTATTGCTTTATCACCCGGCCCTACTCCACGCTTGCGCTTAGCACGCCCTACATCATTTATTCGATTATGCTGCTGATGTCGCAGCCGAAGGTTTTCCTGCGGCCGTTGCTGGTGATGGCGGCGGGCGGTGGCAGCTTTGTGTTGTTCCAGCTTTATTATAACTACCTGACCACGGGCAACGCCTTCACGTTCGGGTATGAGCTGACATGGGGCGAGTGGCATAATCCGCTGACGCATGAGGCGGTGGATAAGCTTAATGACGGCGAGCTGCTCAAAAACTTCCGCGAAAATGTGCAGCGCGGGGCGTGGTTCAACCGGATGCTGTTTGAATGGCCGGTGCCTGCGCTTTCGCTGGTGGCGCTGGTGTATGGCTGGCGCGGCGGGCGCAGGAACGAGAAGCTGCTGTTCTTTACGCTGGTGTCGTTTACGGCCAGCTGCCAGGTGCTGCCGGGCAATGTGGAACGCGAGTGGGGTCCGCGCCTGATGTATGAGGTGCTGGGTATTCTGGTGGTGCTGTGCGCGCGGGGGCTTTCGTTGCTGCCTGCGTTTTTCCGCATCATGTGTTTGCAGAAGCGCCCGCTGAGTTATTACTACGGATTCGCGGTGATACTGGCGCTGGTATTTTACGGTTTTGCGTTCAAGCACAATATGCGCTCCAGCACGCTTGCCAATATTTATAATTTTTATGGGCGGGGAAATAACCCGAATTTCTATAAATATATTGTGCGCAACGCCGACACGCCCGCGCTGGTGTTTATTACAGGGGATTATTACCAAGCCGTGTCATTCGCCAACCCGCCGATGGCCAACAGCCCGATCGTGTTTGCAAGCGACAAGGGGGAAGCGAATGCCGATCTTATGGATTATTATCCCAACCGCACGGCGTATCATGCCTATGTGACGCGCAGCGGCTATGGGCTTGATTTGATACGGCGCGCCCAGAAATGACCCCTCCCCGGCTTCATAACCTGCTTGCCTTCCGAAGCATCATTTATGCGGTGATCAATATTTTCCCAAGCGGGGTGGCACTGGTGGTGATGCCATTTATCACCCATAAAATCTCGCCTGCGGAATATGGTATTTCGGGGCTGTATCTTTCCATCATCTCCGCTTTGCTGGTGAGCATGGAATACAGCCTGATCCTGCGCAAGGCGTATGTGAAGCATGATGCGGGCGAGCAAGAGCAGTATTTGTCGGAAAG
>JAYULW010000042.1:0-41703 GCA_043763155.1 Alphaproteobacteria bacterium
CTGGCTGGAGCTAACCCCCGAAACGGGCCGCACCCACCAGCTGCGCGTCCACTGCGCCGCCATCGGCCACCCCATCGTAGGCGATAAGATATATGGAGAGCAAAGGGCAGGGGAGCAACTCATGCTCCACGCCCGCACCATCGAAATCCCGCTATATAATAATAAGCCCAGCATCACCGTCGAGGCGCCTTTGCCCCCGCACATGCTGGAAGCACTGAAAAACTGCGGCTATACCGGGTAAAACTACTTAAATTCGTAGTGGTAGTTCATCATCATCCCCTTGTTGCTGGCGGTCATCGCGTAATGCGAGTCCTTGGGGGTATAAGAGAGTTGCAGCCGCCCGATCTCGGAAGGCCCGTCGCCATTGACATCAAACCGCACCGCCATGCGTCCGTCTGCCATCGTGTGGTCGGCAAGGTAAAAATACCCGTCTTTTTCAACGCGGCTATTAGCACCCTGTACGAATTCGTTGATTTTAGGATCTGCGATCCCGAACATTCTGAGTGTAGCAAGAATCTTCTGGGCACGTTTATCTTGATGCTCAGGGGTTTCATCCGCTACGGCCGTGGCCCCGAAGGGAAACATCAGCAGCGCGGTCACTACCAATACGTTCTTACACATAAACACATGCTAACACACTTAAATCATAAAATCAACGAAACCCTTAGCCAGTCTGGCTTTGCGGGCGATTAACCTTGATGAATTTTTTATGACAGACCCGGAATGATTAACGCCAGATTGGCTGCGATATACCCCTAACCATCCACAACTGCGTGCCGCGCCGCACCATAAATTCCGCATAAACGCCAAAACGATTTTTTTGAGCAGTTGCCACAAAGGGACGCCAGCAGCGTTGGGGCAGGGTGGGCGGAGAAGGCTGAAGGGCAGTTAGAACTGCTCGTCGTTGGTCGGCGGGGGAGCGAACTTGGGGTTGCTCATCAGGCGCATGCCAAGGAAGGTGCAGAACCAGCAAGCGATGATAAACACCACCAGCTCCACAAACCCGCTAACGGGCAGCGAATGGGTGATCAAAAACCCAAGCGAGGGGATGGCCAGAACCGCCGTCACCAGATACGCCCACCAGATGACATGCAGAATGGTTTTTTTCGATGATTTGTTTGATCCCGAACTGGTATCCATGATAACCTCCCCAAACGTTCTAATACGCATTATAGCATGCTTTATGCCCGTAATGCCTTAATTTTCAGTAAACTTCGCCCATGCCTGAAAAACAGCATCATACCTGCGAGGTCCTTGTCGTCGGCGGCGGCATGGTGGGGCTTAGCCTCTGCATCGCGCTTGCCCGCAGCGGCATGCGCGTGGCCCTCGTCGAGCGCACCACATCGCCCGCGCAGTTAGAACCCGGCTTCGATGGGCGCGTGAGCGCCATCGCCTTCGGCTCCAAAGCCATGCTCGACGGCATCGGCGCATGGGCGCGCATGGAACCCCACGCCGAACCCATCCGCGACATCCGCGTCTCCGATGGCACCGCGCCTTTTTTCCTGCATTACGACCACGCCGAAATCGGCGAGGCTCCCTTCGGCTACATCGTCGAAAACCGCTACATCCGCCATGCCCTGCACGAAACTGCCAAGGCCCTGCCCACCCTGCAATGGTTTGAAGCCCGCGAAGTCAGGCAGCTCACCCGCGACGCCAGCCACGTAAACGCAACCCTCGATAATGGCCAGACCATCACCGCCCAGCTCCTGATCGGCGCCGACGGCAAGCAATCGCGCATCCGCCGCGAACTCGATATTGAAAGTGTGGAATGGGATTACGACCAGACCGCCATCGTCTGCACCATCGCCCACGACAAACCCCACAATGGCCTGGCCCAGGAGCGCTTTCTCCCCGCTGGCCCTTTCGCCGTCCTGCCCATGCAGCAACACCGCTCTTCGCTGGTATGGGTTGAACCCAAAGACCGCGTGCAACTCTATCTCGACCTGCCCGAAGCCGAGCTATTGCAGGAAATCCGCGAACGCGTGGGCGATTATCTCGGCAATCTCTCCCTAAGCGGCCCGCGCTTCTCTTACCCGCTTTCCCTCATGCACGCCAAAACCTACACCTCCCACCGCGCATGCCTCATCGGCGATGCCGCCCACGCCATCCACCCCATCGCAGGGCAGGGGGTCAATCTCGGTTTCCGCGACGTAGCCGGGCTTTCCGAACTGCTGGTAACCCAGTTCCGCCTCGGCCTCGATGTCGGCGCGCCCGACGTGCTTTCCCATTACCAGCGCTGGCGGCGCTTCGACAATATCACCATGCTCGCCGTCACCGACGGCCTGAACCGCCTGTTCGGTTCCTCCCTTATTCCGGTCAAAATCGCGCGCGGTTTGGGCCTCTGGAGTGTCTCAAAACTGCCCCCGCTCAAAAAACTATTTATGCGACACGCGATGGGTTTGGTGGGCGATCTGCCGGAAATCGTTAGGGAAAACGCCCCAAAAAAATTAACAAATTAACGAATTCGAGAGGCTAAACAAAGCAAAAATTAACGTTTTTGTCATATGATTGAAACAGTGGGAAATAGGAGCAATACCTTGGCCAGTGTAAAGACTATGATGGGTAACGACAAAGAGCAGGGCAATCATTTTTCCAGGGCAATGCACCAGGAAAAGCATGAGCGCATCGCCCGCAATTCGCTCTACGACATGTTTAATTTCCACGACACGCTGGAAAAAGAGATCGCCCGCATCCGCACCGCCAGCGCCCAGCTTACCTCCGCCGAATCCGAAATTCTTGAGCGCATGTTAGTGGTGCAGGAGCATTACCTCGCCGCCATGAAAGGCTTCAGCGCCTTGGGCGCCGAAATGCAGCAGCACGCGCTGGTACGGTTTTCCGATGCGCTTTTAGACCTCATGAAACTCATTCAGCGTCATAAGGGGCACTAATCATGGTCACGCTTTCCCCGACGCTTTTACAATCCATGAGCAGCGCTTACAACTCGTCGGTCGTGCGCCTGCGCCACCCCGAAACCGCCGAGGCCGCAACCCGTATACTCAATAAATTCCCGGATCTGGGTGCAGCGCAAGCCGCCATTTCCGAAGACGTTGCGCCCTCGCGCTAATTATTGCTCGTCAAGCCTGCGGGCTTCTTCCACCAGCATAATCGGAATACCGTCGCGAATAGGGTACGCAAGCTTCGCCTTGTCGCTCACCAGCTCCTGCTTCTCCGCGTCGTATTTCAGCGGCCCTTTAGTAAGCGGGCACACTAACAAATCCAAAAGCCGTTTATCAACCTGTTGCATTTAAAAATCCTTTTGTAATCCGTCTAACTGATTATACGAGACTCTGCAACTGCTGGTCGGTCAGGTTCCCCGGAACCATAAGCAGCGGCACGTAAAGTTTGCTGCCTAACTGGCTGGCCAGCCACGCCGTGAGCTTGCCTCGCCCGGAGGCCACCTGCGCCACCCCCAGCGCAATCATATTCACATCCGGGTCTTCAAACGCCGCCCCGATAATCTCATCCCCCGTGGACCCCTCGCGCAAAACCATATCGGGCCTTACCCCGTAGGTGGCGTAGGCCTCTTCTGCAAGCGTCGAAAGTAGCTGTTGCCCCTCGGCCTTGCGCTCTTCGCGCATGCGGTCGGCAATGGCCCCCAGTGTCTGGAAGTCCGCTGGCTGAATCACATGCAGCATGCACACCCGGCTGCCCCGCGCATTGGCTTTCATGCACGCAAGCCTGAGCGCAATTTTGGATTCCTCGCGGTCGTCAATACAGACAAGAAACTTCGTCGCTTTGAAGCCCGGGTTTTTCGCTTGGGTTTGTGATGACATATAATGAGTCCTAGTTATATTTTCCAAAAAGTCGCCCGGCAAGCCACCCGGCAAAGAGCGCCAGGAAGATTGCCGTTAATCCGTAAATCGCGGGGTGCAGATGCGCAAACGCATATAAAAACGCGTCTAGCCCGCTCTTCACCACGCTGATGGGGGTTGATTGCATCCCCACCACTTCGCCGCCGCTGATCAGGTAAATCTCCGCCGTATACATCCCCGAAGGAATATTATCGGGAAATTCGATCACCGTTTTAAATAGCGTTTCCGCCATGAAATTCACCTTCTCCGGCGCGCTGGCATAAAGCCGCTGCTGCCGCTGCGAGCGCAAAAACGCCGCCTGGAATTCATCAAAACTATCCTTTAGCCGGATATTGGGCGGCGGCATCAGGAGCGTGTCCTGCCCAATGCCCAGCTGGGTGAAAAGCCCCGTCTGCGCAATTTCTTCCAGCGGCTTGCTGCTGGCAATCGCATAAAAATCCGGCACGTTGTAAAACTTCATCCGCTGCCGGTTCACCCAGATCCCGCCGATGGATTCTTTTTTGCGCACCATGTAATTCTTGTTCGGCCCCCGCACAATCACCACAATGTCGCCATTGTCGTTGCGCGCCCCAAACAAAAACAACCGCGTGCCGTTAAATCCCGAATCCATTTCGATATGGTAGTTGGAAAGGTCGGCAACCACCGGGCTTGCCGCAAATGCCGGGCTGCAAAGCCCCAGCCAAAGCAGGATGAATAAGAACCTATTCATCAAGGAACCCAACGCTGAACACATCCGCAGGCGCCGTAAACAACCCGAACGCCAGCTTGATCGCAACACCCAAAACCAGCACTGCCAGCATCATGCGCAAATATTCCGCAGGCAGCTTCGCCCCGATACGCGTGCCGAACTGCGCCCCAATGACTGAGCCGGAAAGCAGCAGCACCGCAAGCAACATATCCACCGTCTGCGTGGTAATGGCCTGCAACAGCGTCACATTGGCCGTAATAAAAATAATCTGGAAAAGGGACGTGCCGATCACCACGCCCGTGGGCATTCCCAGCAGGTAAATCATCGCCGGAATCAAAAAGAACCCGCCGCCAATCCCCATCAGCGAAACCATGATCCCCACAAAGAATCCAACCACCAGCGGCATGATCGCGCTGATGGTCAGCTTCGATTTGGGGAACTCCACCTTAAACGGCAAACGCTGCGCCAGCGGCACTTTGCTGCTCGCCACCGCTTTTTTTGTTGCCTTCATGATGCTGCGCAAAGACTCCGCCGCCATCATCGCCCCGATGATGCCAAGGAACGTCACATACACCACCGAAATCAGCAGATCAATATACCCCAGCTGCTTGAGCAGCCGAAACAGCAAAACCCCAAGCGACGAGCCAGCCATGCCGCCCACCAGCAGGAAAACGCCCATCTTGAAATCCACATTTCCCCGCCGCCAATGCGCAAGGAACCCCGAAACCGACGAGGCGATAATCTGGTTCGCAACCGTGGATACCGAAACAGAAGGCGGCACCCCGATGAAAATCAGCAGCGGCGTCATCAGGAATCCGCCGCCCACCCCGAACATGCCCGACAGCACGCCCGTAATACCGCCCAACCCAAGAATCAGGAAAATATTCACCGACATCTCGGCTATAGGCAGGTAAACATTCATTTCAATTCAAACTTAGATAAAAACTACTCACAACTAGCGCCATTGAGGCGCGCAGCCTGCGTGGCGCCAAGGCGCAAAGCGCCTGAACGCAACTTACCTACGGCGTCTGCGCGTACATGATATAACGTGGGAAATATTTGAAGATTTGTTTTTCCAGTTCTGCATTCGCCGAATCCATCAGCTGCACCGTCATGCGCGCAAACGCAAGCTTGCGTTCCTGCAATGTGGCCTTCTGGCTGATGGTGTTCGACTGCGTGGCAACCACCGTCACACTCGCATCCGACATGGCGCCCTGGTTATAAATGCGCAGCTCAATTTCCAGCCGCGCGTCATATTTGCGGGTGGCATCAGCCGAGAAATACCCCGTAATGCCGTCCTGCTGCGGCAGCTCGCTGGCCACCACCCGCGCGTCTTTGATAATCACCTGCATGGTGTGGTTTAGGCCAACCGAGCGCACCCGGTCTTTTACCCATTGGCGGGTTGCCTCCGCCGGCGTGATCGGCAGCAAATGCTCCACAAACGGCTCATGCATGGGAGATTTATATTCTTCCACGAAATCAATATTCGCAACATCGAGGTAAATCGGCTGGTACTGCTTGAACGAAATTTCCGGCGGCACCATCGGCCCTTCGCGGTGCGAATCGCTGCACCCCGTAGCCAGCATGGCCGAAGACAGCATCACTCCCAGCAAAAGCGCATGGCGCAAAGGCAGTCCTCGCATTGCAAATCTCCTAAACAGGTTGAAGCCTAATGAGCGCCAGTGTAGCCCAATCTAAGGCCTTCATTCAAACGCATTTTTCGTAAATTTATTTAGGCGGTCTTAGGCGTCGGCAGCTTCGCGTCCGCATCACGGATATAATAAGGCCGCAAAGCCCCCCCATCGCCCTTCAAAGCCGCCAGTTCCGCCAGTGCATCCGCCCTCGGAAACGGCATGCCCACATCCCGGAAACCCTGCATGGCCGCCACATTCCCGCACTGCAAAGCGCCTGCGCCCGCAAGGGCCGCCGCCTGCTCAAGACTTCCCAACTGCGGCTCTCCGATGGCTGCAAATGGCGAAGCCGCAAAACTCTGGAAATAAAATTCACCCTTGCCCGCATTCAAAACCGCAAGGATCACCGTCTCCCCGGCAAGCGTCTTACGCGCCCCAAACGCCAGAACCTCCAGCGTCGTATACCCCGCGCCCGCAATCTTGGCCGCAAACGCAATGCCGCTGGCACTCGCCAGCCCCACGCGAATACCGGTAAAACTGCCCGGCCCGGTCGTGCAGGCAACCAAGCTCAAATCCTTGTACGAAACCCCAGCGCTCGCCAGCGCCTGCTCCACCATCAGCATCAAACTCGCCGATTGCTGCGTGGGCTTCACTTCTTCCACATAGGCCGCCAACCCGCCATCTTTCCACACAGCAACGCTGCACGGCCCGGTGGCCGTATCAATCGCAAGCAGGGCCGGAATAATTAGGGGGGGCAGAGGCATTTGCGTAAAGTCCCAATGAAGCATATACTGCGCCTATCTAACCGCATTAAGGAGAAGATACAATGGCCAGTTCAGGCGCCTGCGACCTAACCAACGGCCACTGCGTCCCCTGCGAAGGCGGCGTTTCCGCGCTTTCCGCCGCCGAAGCGCAAGGCCTGCTGGCACAAACCCCCGGTTGGGAAATAGCCGAAGCTGGCACCGTCATCCTGCGCCGTTTCAAGTTCAAAAACTTCAAGCAGTCCCTCGCATTCGTCAATCAGGTGGGCGAAATAGCCGAAAAAGAGGGCCACCACCCCGACATCACCTTCGGCTGGGGCTACGCCGAAATCCTGCTCACCACCCACGCAATCAAGGGCCTGCACAGCAACGATTTCATAATGGCTTCTAAAATCAATGCCTTGTAAAACAGTTGAAACACGCCCCCCGCAAGTGCTAAAATAAAGGCAGTTAGCGAAACCAAAGGCACATTTTGAACAAAAAACTCTTTATCAAAACGTATGGTTGTCAGATGAATGTCTATGACTCCATACGCATGAATGATTGCCTCGCACCCCTCGGCTACCAATCCTCCGACACCTACGAAGATGCCGACCTCGTCATCCTCAACACCTGCCACATCCGCGAAAAAGCGGAAGAGAAGGTGTATTCCGAGCTGGGCCGCATCCGCGCCGAAAAAGACCGCAAGGCTGCATCGGGCGAAAAAATGATCATCGCCGTCGGCGGTTGCGTAGGCCAGGCCGAAGGCGCCGAAATCATGAAACGCGCACCCTATGTGGATATGGTCATGGGCCCGCAAAGCTACCACCAGCTCCCCGAAATGGTCACCCGCGCCATCCGCGACGGCGGCGGCGTGGTGGAACTCGACTTCCCCACGGTGCAAAAATTCGACCTGCTGCCCGAACCCGCAAATTCACAGGGCGTTTCCGGCTTCCTTTCCGTGCAGGAAGGCTGCGACAAATTCTGCGCTTTCTGCGTGGTGCCCTATACCCGCGGCACCGAATATTCCCGCCCCTTCGCCACCATCCTGCGCGAAGCCAAAGCCATGGTGGACACCGGCACCGAAGAAATCACCCTGCTGGGCCAGAACGTGAACGCCTACCATGGCGACAACGGCACGGGCGGCACCATGAACCTCGCAACCCTGATCCGCGAGCTTGCCAAAATCAGCGGCCTGCAACGTATCCGCTACACCACCAGCCACCCGCGCGACATGGACGAAGACCTGATTTCCGCCCACGGCACGGAAGCCAAGCTCATGCCCTTCCTGCACCTGCCCGTGCAAAGCGGCAGCAACGAAATCCTGAAGCGCATGAACCGCAAGCACGACGCGGCGTTTTACATAGACATCATTGACCGCCTTCGCAAAGCCCGGCCCGACATCGGCTTCTCCTCCGACTTCATCGTGGGCTTCCCCGGCGAAACCGAGGCCCATTTCAGCGAAACCATGTCCCTCATCGAAAAGGTGCAATACGCGCAAGCCTATTCCTTCGCCTATTCCCCGCGCCCCGGCACCCCCGCTTCGGTGGACGACAACCAGGTGCCTGATGATGTGAAAAACGAGCGCCTGCAACGCCTGCAAGCCTTGGTGCGCCATCAGCAACAGGCATTCAACGCATCCTGCATCGGCATGGAAATGGACGTACTGCTCGACCGCACCGGCAAATACGAAGGCCAGGTCATGGGCAAATCCCCCTACATGCAGTCCGTGCATGTGAAAAACGCCCCAGAGCTGCATGGTTGCAGCGTGCGCGTGAAGGTCACGGCGAGTTATTTGAACAGCCTCGCCGCTGAAGTTTTAGAAGTCCACAACAACCTAAGAAAGGCCAGCTAGTGAAAGAAAAACACCGCAGCGAGAATGCCGAGCCCGCAACCATCAGCATCGTTTTTTCCGATAATTCACTAGTCACCATGTTATTTGGCGACAATGACATGCACCTCCAGAAGATAGAAAAAAAATTCAACGTGAGCGCCTCTTCACGCGGCAATGTGCTGTCCATCTCCGGCGACAAAGCCAAGATCGAAGCCAGCAAAGCCGTACTCGAAGCCCTCTACGCCGATCTTAAATCCGGCGGGGAAGTAGGCCCCGCCGAGGTGGACGCCGCCATCCGCATGCTTTCTGCGGCAAACACCCACGACAAGCACGACCACAAAACCGAAGAAAACCACACCCTGTTTGCAGCCCAAGAGATGGTCATGATCAAGACCATGAAAAAGGCGATCAAACCCTACTCCCAGCAACAGGCCAAATACATTCAGGCACTCACCTCGAGTGAAATGGTCTTCGCGCTTGGGCCTGCAGGTACGGGTAAAACCTACATCGCGGTGGCCATGGCGGTTGCCCAGTTCAACGCAGGCAAAGTCGAGCGCATCATCCTTTCGCGCCCCGCCGTGGAAGCAGGCGAAAAGCTCGGCTTCCTCCCCGGCGATCTAAAGGAGAAGATTGATCCGTATTTGCGCCCCTTATATGACGCACTCTACGACATGATGCCCGGCGAAAAACTCACCCGCTACATGGAAGACGGCGTGATCGAAGTGGCCCCGCTCGCCTTCATGCGCGGCCGCACCTTCGCTAATGCCTTCGTAATTCTCGATGAAGCGCAAAACACGACACCCACCCAGATGAAAATGTTCCTGACCCGCATGGGCGAAGGCTCCCGCATGGTCATCACGGGCGATTTGTCGCAAACCGATTTGCCCAAAGACGTGAAATCCGGCCTTGGCGACGCCATCCGCAAAGTAGAAGGCATCGAAGGCATTGCCGCCGTGCGCTTCTCCGACGTGGACGTGGTGCGCCATCATCTGGCCGCGAAAATCATCACGGCTTACGACGAATGGGACAAGAAAAAGAAAACCCCCGGCACCGCCAGCAATAATCATTAAATGGCGCTTGAGGTCACAATACAACTGCAAAGGGCGGAGTGGAAAAAACCACTCCGCCCTTATTGCAAAACCATCCGCGACATCTGCGCATCAAGCATCGCCGAAACCAAACTCGCCAAATACGATTGCAACTGGACCATGGCCGTAGTCCTCGCCGACGACGCCTTCATCAAAACCCTGAACCGCGACTACCGTGGCAAAAACAAAGCCACCAACGTCCTCTCATTTCCCTCCGAACCCGACATCGAAAAAAACGCCAAAGCTTACGCCAAACACGGCGAGTTCGAACTGGGCGACATCATCCTCGCTTACGAAACCGTACTGCGCGAAGCCGAAAAACAACAAAAAACCTTCGCCCAACACGCCAAGCACCTGCTCGTACACGGCACCCTGCACCTGCTGGGCCATGACCACATGGAAGAGGGCGAGGCGGCCAAAATGGAGGCCTTAGAGATCAAAATCCTTAAGAAACAAAGCATTGATAATCCGTACTTGTCGGCTTGAGCGCCATATGCTAGCAATGAACCCACGTTTTTATGAATAATCCAGCGCACAAGATAACCACGTCCATGGACGAAACCCATAGTAGCGCGACCGCCCGCGCAAACCCAAAACCCGTCGAGCGCACCCATACCCCGCTGCTTCAGGCCATTCGCGGCTGGCTGCGCCATTCGCTTCGCACCCGCGCCGACAGCTCGCTCAAAGAAGCTCTCGAAGAAGCCATCGAAGAACACGAAGAACAAGGCGACGAGCGCCTCGCGCCCGAAGAAAAAATCATGCTGCACAATGTCCTTTCCTTTGGCGATACCAAGGTAAGCGACATTATGGTCCCGCGCACCGACATTTGCGCCGTCCCGCGTGACATCAACTGGCCGCAGCTCAACAAGCACATCATGGAAATGCGCCACACCCGCATTCCCGTCTATCAGGACAACCTCGACCGCATGCTTGGCTTCATCCATGTGAAGGACCTGCTGCCGCTGCTCTCCGGCGACGCCAAGTTCGACATGGAAAAATCCCTGCGCCCGTTGCTTTTCGTGCCGCCCTCCATGCGCATCCTCGACCTGCTGGTCATGATGCGACAGGCCGGAAGCCACATGGCAATCGTAGTGGATGAATACGGCGGCACCGACGGCCTCGTCACCATGGAAAACCTGTTTGAAGAAATCGTGGGCGACATTCAGGACGAACACGACGACGAAGAAGACAGCGACGACCACGTCACCAAACTCTCCGACACCGCCTACGAGGTAAGCGCCCGCATCCAGATTGATTCGCTGGAAAAAGAACTGGGCCTGAACCTGATCACGGAAGAAAAAGAAGGCGAGTTCGACACGCTCGGCGGCCTGATCTTCTTCCAGCTTGGCCGTGTGCCCGCGCGCGGCGAAATCGTGCGCCACGTATCGGGCATTCGCTTTGAAATCGCCGAAGCCGACCCCCGCCGCATCCGCAAAGTGCGCATCCTCACCGCCTCGCAAAACCCGTAATGCAGTGTCAGTTCACAGCCCGCCTGCGTAACGCTCGCGGCTGGCGGCGCAACCTCGCGGCCTATCTTTGTGGCGCAACTGCCACGCTCACCCTCTCGCCTTTTTTTGCGTTCCCCCTCATTATTCCCGCCTTCGCGGGCCTGTATATCCTCCTCGAAAACGCGCCCACCAAACGGCGCATGTTCTGGGACGGTTGGTTCTGGGGCTGGGGCTATTACATGTGCGGCCTGTACTGGTTTTGCATCGCGCTGCTCACCGACGCCGAAGCCTTCGCATGGCTCATCCCTTTCGCGCTTTTCGGCCTCACCGGCGTCATCGCCATGTACAGCGGGCTGGCTTGCCTCATCTTCCACCACGCCCAAAAACGGCTGAGCGGGCAGGGGGCGCTCTTCGCTTTCGCCCTCATCTGGACCTTGGTCGAACTCGCGCGCGGCCATCTTTTTACGGGCTTTCCATGGAACCTCCCCGGCTACAGCTTCGGCTTTTCGGAGCCGAGCCTTCAGCTCGCCTCCGTCTTCGGCCCTTACGGCCTCACCTTCTGCGTAGTCCTGCTGGGCATCTCGCCGTGCTTCGCCCGCTTCGGCAAAAGCGGCAAAACCACCACCGCCGGCATCTGGCTTCTTTTCGCCGCGGGCCTCGCATGGGGGAGCTTGCGCATCCCCGCCACCGCGCAGCCCACATTTCCCGGCATCAGCCTGCGCCTCATTCAGGCAAACATCTCCCAGCCCCACAAATGGGACCCCCAGCTCCAGCTTCAGGGCATGCGCGAACATATCCGCCTGATGCAGCAAGAGGGCATTGAAAAAATTACCCACATTATCTGGCCCGAAACCGCCGTGCCCTACGTATTGCAGGAAAACAGCGAACTCGCCCGCGCGCTCGGAAACGCGCTTCCCCCCGGCAAAATCCTGCTCACAGGCTCCCTGCGCTCCGACGGCACCGACTTCAAAACCATGAATCTCTGGAACAGCCTCATGGCCATAGACCATGAAGGAAAACTGATAGGCAGCTACGACAAAGCCCATCTCGTTCCCTTCGGCGAATTCCAGCCCTTCCGCCCATATTTGCCCAAAGAATGGATGACCCCCGTGGGCGAAAAAGATTTCGCATGGGGCACCGCAAGCCAGGTGCTGAACTGGGCGGGCCTGCCACCCATGCTCCCGCTCATCTGCTACGAAGCCATCTTCCCCGAAATGGCACAGGGCCAAATAAATGAAAAGGGGGCGCGCCCCGCATGGCTCCTGAACGTCACCAACGACGCATGGTTCGGCCTCTCCACCGGTCCCCACCAGCATTTTGAAATGAGCCGCATGCGCGCCGTCGAACAAGGCGTCGCATTAGTGCGCGTGGCAAACACCGGAATTTCAGCAGTCGTTGACCCGTATGGCCGCATCACCGCCACCCTCCCGCTGGGTTCCCAAGGCATTCTGGATGCGCCGTTACCAACCCCACTTGACACACCCACCCTCTATTCTGCGTGGCACAGCCTGCTTCTGCCGCTGTTAACCCTTGGTTTAATCTTCGTTTTATTCTTTATGCGTAAACCACAACCCGTACACGTTGATTTCGCCTCAAAGTTGTAGTAGTTAATCACACAACCAAGAAAGTAACGCACCTGCCAAACCCTGAAAAAACCATCATTATGAACAAACAAAACGTTGATGCCCACGTAGGTAAACGCCTGCGCCTGCGCCGTACCATGATGGGATTAAGCCAGGAAGCGCTCGCCAAGGCGGTGGGCATTACCTTCCAGCAGGTGCAAAAATACGAAAAGGGCGTAAACGCCATGAATGCCAACCGTTTATACGAGTTCAGCCAGTTCATGCATATCCCCATTTCCTACTTCTTCGAAGGCCTGAACCAGCCCGCCGATGTGAACGACCCGCCCATGGGCTTTGCCGAAGCAGGCGAAAAATTCGACCACGGCACCAAGTCGGTTTCCGACCGCGAATCGCTGGAAATGATGAAGGCGTTCAAGCGTATTAAAGAACAGCTGGTGCGCAAGCGCCTGTCTGATCTGGTGCGCGCCATCGCCGAAAATCGCACCATTATTGATTGACATCAGCGCCAATATCCGTAAACCTTAAAAGGTAAATGCCTTACAGGTGGGGATTTGGACTTGCTTGCCGCCACCTTTATAAAAATGGTCTAAGCTATCCGGCAAACAGCGGCATCACGATGCCCGCGTCCCGGATAAAAACAAATCCCCTATCTCGGCATATGTATTTTATTTAGGGGATAACCGTGTCTGACCAATTCTATTCCGCCCGCAAATCATATATTTTCACCAGCGAATCCGTAGCTGAAGGCCACCCCGATAAGGTGTGCGACCAAATCTCCGACGCCGTACTCGACGCCATGCTCACCGTAAACCCGGAAGCCCGCGTAGCCGTTGAAACGCTCGCCACCACCAACTTCGTCGCACTCGCAGGTGAAACCCGCGGCGCCGAAAGCGTAACCCCGGAAAAGATCGAAAAAATCGTGCGCGATAAGGTGCGCGAAATTGGGTATTTGCAGGAAGGCTTCCACGCCGACAAGCTCGAAGTGGCCGTGCGCCTGCACAGCCAGTCCGCTGACATCGCCCGTGGCGTAGATTCCGGCGACAACAAAGACGAAGGCGCTGGCGACCAGGGCATCATGTTCGGTTTTGCCTGCACCGAAACCAAATCCTTCATGCCCGCCCCCATTGACCTTTCGCACCGCATCCTTCAGGATTTGGCAACGGCCCGCCACAGCGGCGAAGCCAAAGGCCTCGGCCCCGATGCGAAAAGCCAAGTGTCGCTCTTGTACGAAAACGGCAAGCCCGTAAAAGCCACCTCCATCGTGGTTTCCACCCAGCACGCCGAAGGCCTCACCCAGAAACAGGTGCGCGAACTCGTGCGCCCTTACGTTATCAAAGCCCTGCCGCAAGGCTGGATGTGCGATGAATCCGAATTCTACGTAAACCCCACCGGCCAGTTCATCATCGGCGGCCCGGACGGCGACGCAGGCCTCACCGGCCGTAAAATCATTGTGGACACGTACGGCGGCGCAGCACCGCACGGCGGCGGCGCATTCTCCGGTAAAGACCCCACAAAGGTTGACCGCTCTGCAGCCTATGTTGCGCGCTACCTCGCTAAAAACGTCGTGGCCGCTGGCCTCGCCGACCGCTGCACCATCCAGCTTTCGTATGCCATCGGCGTATCCAAGCCCATCTCCTTCTACGTAAGCACCGCCGGCACCGGCAAGGTGGACGAAGCGAAGCTGGAACTGGCATTGCAGGAACTCGTTGACCTCACCCCGCGTGGCATCCGCGAACACCTGAAGCTCAACCGCCCCATCTACGCCCGCACCGCCGCCTACGGCCATTTCGGCCGCGAGCCGGACGCACAAGGTGGCTTCAGCTGGGAAAAGACCGACCTCGTTGCGAGCTTGCAGGATTATTTCAACCTCGCGCAAAAAAAAACTGAGCTGAAAACTGCCATCGGCTAATGTGAAGTTGGCTAATTCGCCTCAGTCAGACGAAACCGCGCCGCGCCTCGTGTCCTCTTTCGGACGCAGGCGCGGTCGCCGTTTACGCACGACCAAAGCGGGTCTCATGGACACCCTCCTGCCCAGCCTGCTGATTGATTTGCCCGAAGGCCCGCTTGCTCCTGAAACGCTCTTCCCCACCCAAAAAGAATACTGGCTGGAAATCGGCTTCGGCGGCGGCGAACATTTAGCGCATCAGGCCAGCTTGTATCGCACCATCGGCATCATCGGCTGCGAACCCTATTTGAACGGCGTCGCAGGACTCCTCAAACACATTGACGACGAGCAGCTGAACAACATCCGCATCTACGCCGACGACGCGCGCCTGCTCATGGAAAAACTCCCCGCCGCAAGCATCACCAAAGCATTTATCCTCTACCCCGACCCATGGCCCAAAGCCCGCCACAAAAAACGCCGCCTCATCCAAACCCCTTTGCTCGATAGCCTTGCGCGCATCATGGCCCCCGGCGGCCAGCTCCGCATCGCAACCGACGACGACGATTACTGCACCTGGATTTTGGAGCACGCACTCCCGCATCCCTCCTTCACATGGCAAGCCAACACGTGCGCCGATTGGCTCGACGCCCCCGCAGACTGGACAACCACCCGCTACGAGCAAAAGAAAGCCGTAGACCGCGGCCTCACGCCCAGCTATTTGAATTTCCTAAAAAATTCTGCTTAAAGCCTTATTTACCCCTTATGGGGTATACTAAAGCATGGCCCTACCGCTCGAAAAAACCTGCGAATTCCAAACCACGCCCACGCGCGCGCCGCTGGTGGTGAATATCGTGGCCCACTGCATCACGCCCCATGGCCTCGAAGGAAACGCATTGCGCCTGCATGTGAATGTGTGCGGCCTCATGCACCCCCACGCCGCCGACACGAACTACATTGGCAACGCAGCCAAAAACCCTGCCGTGCTTCCCGCAGGCAAACGCCTGCTGCACATCCTCACCCAAGCCCTGAACGACGAAATCCAGAACACGCCCGCGCTAAATGCCGCCAGCTACAAAACCCTCGGCGGCGATGACCATTACAGCACCAACTCCAAAGGCGCCGACAGCTATACAGCATCCGCCGATTTCAATATGTCTGCACAGCGCTGCGCCCATCACGGCACCAGCGGCTACACCCCCATCACCGAAACACACATCGCAGCCCTGCACACCGCCATGGGCGCCGCCGTGGAAAAAGCCCGCCCCGAAATCGAAAAACTATTGCTCGAAAACGCCCATCTCCAACCGCCCGAAAACCCCACGCCCAAACAAGTGCGCAACGTCGAGAAAAAAGTGGAAAACGCATGGGCGAAAAGCATGAGCCTGCTCGAAAAAACCGGCAACGCCCGCGCCCGCACCGGCAGCCCCAAACCCGACTACGGCGATAATTAGGCTTTTAGCGCCTGCAAAATATCGGCTTCCAAATCCCGCACGTCTTCAATGCCCACGGAAAGGCGAATCAGCCCGTCGCCAATGCCTGCTATCTTACGCGCAGCCGCGCCGATGCTGGCATGCGTGGTGCTTGCCGGGTGCGTCACCAGCGATTTCGCATTGCCCAGGTTGTTGGAAATATCAAACACGCAAAGCGCATTCATAAACGCAAACGCCGCCTTCTTGCCGCCCTTCAGCTCAAACGCAATCAGCGGCCCGCCATTGCTCATCTGCTTTTTCGCAATCGCATGCTGCGGATGGCTCTTAAGCCCCGGATACACAATTTTCGTAACCTTCGGGTGCTTCTCCAGCACTGCCGCAAGCTTCGCCGCATTGCTGCAATGCCGCTCGGTGCGCAATTCCAGCGTCTCAAGGCTTTTCAGCAACAACCACGCATTAAACTGGCTCATATGCGGCCCCGTGTGGCGCACAAACGGCATCACCACCTCATCGAGCAATTTGCGCTTGCCCAAAATCGCCCCGCCCAGCGTGCGCCCTTGGCCATCAATATGCTTCGTGGTCGAATACACCACCAAATCCGCGCCCAGCTTCAGCGGCGACTGCACCAGCGGCGTGGCAAACACATTATCCACAATCAAACACGCGCCCGCCTTCTTACAAATCTCGGCCACCGCTGCAATATCCACCAGTTCCAGCGTCGGGTTCGCGGGCGTCTCAATGAAAACACATTTCGTTTTCTTCGTAATGGCCTTCTGCCACCCCGCCATATCTTCGCCTTCCACCAGCGTATAGCTGATGCCAAAACGCGGCAAAACATCGGTAATGATGTAGTTGCACGACGAGAACAAAACCTTGCTCGCCGCCACATGGTCGCCCGCTTTCAGCTGGCACATGAGCGATGCAAACACCGCCGCCATGCCAGAAGCCGCCACAATGCAGCCCTCCGAACCCTCCATCAGGCTCAGGCGCTCCTCCAGCATGGCCAAGTTCGGGTGGGAGTAACGCCCATACTTAAACCCCTGAATTTCACCCGAAAACAGCTTTTCCGCCTGTTCCGAGCTTTCATAGGTATAGGCAGAGTTCATGAACAACGCCTCAGACGTCTCGCCAAACTGGCTCTGGATGCGGCCCCCGCGCACAAGGCGGGTAGCAGGTTGCCAAGCGGCAGGATTCTGTTTCTTTTTCATGCTTTTTTCACTAAAAACGTTACCATAAAGAGCAAATAACATACGCCCACAGCCACACACGCGCAACCACGAAGAAACTCAAATGTTCGGCAAGAACCCCATCCGCCCCCCCGTCAAAAGCGACGGCCAGACGCTCGAAGTGCAGCATATTTTCCCAACGCTGCAGGGCGAGGGACCTTACGCGGGCCACCCGGCGGTCTTCATCCGCCTCGGCGGTTGCAACCTCGCCTGCCATTTCTGCGACACCGAGTTCGAGTCCTACCAGCCCATGGCCCTTGCTGCCATCCTCGACCGGGTGGAAGCCTTCAGCCGCACCGAAGGCAAGCGCACCAAAACCCTGATCGTCATCACCGGCGGCGAACCGATGCGCCAGAACATCACCCCGTTATGCGAATCCCTTATCCGTTACGGCTTCACCGTGCAGATCGAAACCAACGGCACGCTTTTCCAGCCGCTGCCCGCCGAAGTCAAAATCATCTGCTCTCCCAAAAACACCGGCACGGGGTATCATGCGCTCCGCGACGATGTGCTGGCCCGCACTCAAGCCCTCAAATTCATCCTCTCCGCCAGCCACCCGCAATACCAGCAGGTAGGGCAGGTGGGGCAGGACAAATACCACACCCCCGTATACGTTCAGCCCATGGACGAATACGACCCGGCCCTCAATGCCGCAAACGTCGCCTACGCCGCGCAAATGGCGCAAAACAGCGGCTACATCCTCTCGCTGCAAACCCATAAATTATTGGGCATCGAATAATGAAAAAGAAAGCTGTGCTTCTCCTCTCCGGTGGCCTCGATTCCGCAACTACCCTCGCCATCGCCGTGTCGCAGGGCTACGAAGTGTACGCCCTCTCCTTCGCCTACGGCCAGCGCCACAATCAGGAGCTGGAAGCCGCCAAACGCGTAGCCAAAACCTATGGCGCGAAAGAACACCGCACCATCACCATTGACCTCGGCGGCTTCGGCGGCTCGGCCCTCACCGAAGACGGCATCGCCGTGCCCAAAGACCGCAGCGAGCAAACCATGGGCGAATCCATCCCCGTAACCTACGTTCCCGCGCGCAACACCGTGTTCCTCTCTTTCGCCCTCGCATGGGCCGAAGTGCTGAAAGCCTACGACATCTTCATCGGCGTCAACGCGCTGGACTATAGCGGCTACCCCGACTGCCGCCCCGAATTCATCCAGTCCTTCGAACAAACCGCCAACCTCGCAACGGCGTACGGCGTAGAAGGCAAGCAACACATCAAAATCCACACCCCCCTCATTGCCCTCACCAAAGCCGAAATCATCCGCGAGGGCCTTTCCCGCGGCGTGGATTACAGCCTCACCATCAGCTGCTACGACCCCGCTGGCAACAAAGCTTGTGGCCATTGCGACGCCTGCCAGCTCCGCCTGAAGGGCTTCCGCGAAAACGCAATCCCCGACCCCGCGCCTTACGTATGAGCATCTGGGTACTGCAACAAACCCTGACACCGGAAGAAGAGGGGGCCATCACCACCCGCACCCATGTGCAGCTCCCCTACGAAAACCTCCCCGACCTCACCCATGTGCGCACCGAGCACGAAGCCACGCGCCTGCTGCGCATGCTGCATCCGGGCGAACCACCCGAAGCCATTGGCCGCATGCATGATAAATTCTGGGCGCTGCACAGCGGCATACAAGAAGAAGACGTGATTGCCATCCCCATGCCCAACAGCAAAAAGCTGGCGCTCGCCCAGGTCGCAGGCCCCTACGAATATCGCGTAGGCCCCAATGGCAGCGACCTGCACTTCATCCCCGTCACATGGCCGCGCAAACCCGTGCCCATGCGCAAATTCTACGTCATCCGCACCCTTCTGGCCAAACCCGGCATGACCGAACTGGTAGACCGCGAAGGCCGCATTATCGTGCTGGGCAAACTCCCCCATGGCTACAACCGCTTCGACAAGTTGTCATGGGTGCTGGTGATCCTCACCGTGCTGATGTGCATGCGCCTCGTAGGCCGCGGCCTGGGCTTCGGCCAATAATGGGCTTCGCGCAATAAGAAAAAAAGCCCGGCTAAATTATAGCCAGGCTTTCAAGTTCATCGGAGAGAAAAAAATCGTAGCAAAGACTAGTGAATCAAAACTGGTTCGAGGTCGTGTTGCTTGGCCGCGAAATAGGCAGCGTCCTGCGTTGCAAAAAGCGCAAGCTGCGTGCCGTCGGCGGTGCAAACCGCATAATTTTTACCATGCTCGGTAATGACAGGCCGAACATACGCAACCGGCAGCGTTTCCATCATCACGGTGAAGGAGTCTTCTGCAGCGGCCTTGGGGTCATTCGGGGTGTCCATATTCGGGTATTGCCTTTCAAATCTGCGGTGTTTGATCGTAGGTTCAGTTATACCACAGTATATGGGGCGGGGTGTGTGAAGTTTCAATGACAGTTACACAGTTTTTTTCTGCATAAATGCCCAAAACCAAACCCACAACAGGCTGATTAACGCTGGTTTTTCGACTTGCGCGGATCGCGGAAAATAAACAATTCCGGGTCAAGTTTTACCCCGTAACGGGCGTTATTAAGCGCAACGGTTGTAACCTGCTGTGTCGCGTCCGTTACAATCATATTGCGCAAAGTGAGGGGCTTGTCCGAAAACTCCAGCGTCAGCTTTCCCTCATCGGGATTTTCCTTCTGCGCCAGCGTCACGCTGATCACGTCGGATTTTTCCGAAAAATCCACCACGCCGACCTTGGAATCGAAGCGAATCTTATCCTGCGCCAAAAACCCGATCAGCGTCGAGTCCAGCGGAATATGGCTCACCTGTTCCAGCTCATAATCATAATACACCAGCTCGCTCCCATTGCTCACCATCAGGATCGGCGTCGGCGGGTTGTACTGCCAGCGCATCTTGCCCGGCCGCTCAAGGAAAAACCGCCCGTTGGTCAGCGTGCCGTCCGGCGCCACTTGCGTAAAATCCGAAACGATCGTGGTCATGGTGCTCAAATACGCCTCCAACCGCGAAAGCGTTTTCTGGTGCGTGGCCACCTGTGCCGCAGGCATGAAAACATCGGCCGCAAGGGCAGGGGAGCTGATGCCCAAAAGGGCGCAAAGCAAAAGGGCCTTCTTCATATTATGCATCAATATCCCTCGCCAGCACTTCGCGCTTACCCACATGGTTAGCCGGTCCCACAATACCCTCGCGCTCCATGCGCTCAATGATGGACGCTGCCCGGTTATACCCCACCTTCAAACAGCGCTGGATGTAGCTCGTCGAAGCCTTCCGGTCGCGCGTTACGATGGACACGGCCTGGTCGTACATATCGTCCTTTTCGCCGCCTTCAAAGTCCATGCCGCCTTCTTCGTCTTCATCGCGCGTCACGTCTTCAATATATTGCGGCGTGCCCTGACGCTTCAGATGCTCCACCACCTGTTCCACTTCCTTGTCGGAAACAAACGGCCCATGCACGCGCGTAATGCGCCCGCCACCGGCCATATACAACATGTCGCCCTGGCCCAGCAGCTGCTCGGCCCCTTGCTCACCCAAAATGGTGCGGCTATCAATACGGCTGGTCACCTGGAATGAAATACGCGTCGGGAAGTTCGCCTTGATAACACCCGTAATAACATCCACCGACGGGCGCTGGGTTGCCATAATGATATGAATCCCCGCCGCGCGCGCCATCTGCGCAAGCCGCTGGATCGAGCCTTCGATTTCCTTGCCCGCCACAATCATAAGGTCGGCCATTTCGTCCACCACCACCACAATAAAGGGCAGCTCGTTCATGTCCAAGGGCACTTCCTCAATGATCGGCTCGCCCGTATCGGTGTTAAACCCGGTCTGCACGGTGCGCGAAAGCTGGTTGCCCTTGGCCTTCGCCTCACGAATCTTCTTATTGTAGCCCTCGATATTGCGCACCGAAAGCGAACTCATCATCCGGTAACGGTTTTCCATTTCCTTCACCGTCCATTTCAGCGCCACCACCGCCTTGCCCGGCTCGGTCACCACCGGCGACAGCAAATGCGGAATCCCATCATAAATCGAGAGTTCCAGCATCTTCGGATCAATCATGATGAACTTGCATTCTTCCGGCGTCAGCCGGTACACCAGCGACATGATCATGGTGTTGATCGCCACCGACTTACCCGAACCCGTCGTACCCGCCACCAGCAAATGCGGCATGCGCGCCAGATCCACGATGATGGAAGACCCGCCAATATCCTTACCCAGCGCCAGCGGCAACTTCGCCTCATGCGTGTCGAAAATATCGCTCTCGATCATCTCGCGCAGATACACCGTCTCGCGCGTCAGGTTCGGCAGTTCGATGCCGATGGCATTACGCCCCGGAATCACCGCAATACGCGCCGACACCGCGCTCATCGAACGCGCAATATCATCGGCCAAACCAATAACGCGGGAAGACTTCGTGCCCGCCGCAGGCTCCAGCTCATACAAGGTAACAACCGGGCCGGGGCGGATTTCCACAATATCGCCATTCACCCCGAAATCCTGAAGCACGCTTTCCAGCAGCTTCGCATTTTGCGTCAGCGCCGTTTCGCTCATATTCGGTTTTTTGCCCTTAGGCGCAGGCGCCAGCAGCTTCACCGGCGGAATCTCATAATCCCCCAGTGGCAGCGCGGCCTGCGTTTTGGCGGGGCCATTGCTCATGGACTTGTCGAACACCTTCTTCGCAACCCTCGGCTGCGGCTTGGGGGCGGGGTTTTCAGCGTCGAAATCCTCGTCCTCATACATTTCGTCTTCGTCGTCTTCGTATTCTTCGTCCTTCTGCCAGAACAGCAGTTTTTCCGCCGTAAACAGCGCCGCGCGTTTCCACACGGGCAGCTTTTCTCCATCTTCGTCTTCGGCCACCAGCGACTTGCCATAGCGCGCCTTAGGCATAAACGTAAACAATGCCCCAATCACCAGCATCGCCGCATGTTTTGCCGCGCGTCCGATCACAATCCACTCCGCCCAGCTCACCCCAAACGCCAGCGAGATCATCACCAGATCCACCGCCAAAACGCTCAGCACAAATAATTTCAACTTAAACATGCCATAGAACATGCCCAGCAACAGCAAGCCGATGGAACCCCCAAGGCCCGACACAATCGGCCACGAAAGCGGTGATTCCGTCAGCGACAGCAGCGCCGCCGAAAAAACCAGTGACGTAAGCAGCAGCGAAAACCGCATCCACATATAGGGCGTTGCCTGCCCACGCACGATTTTAACGCCCCACGCCACGGGAATCAGCACCAGCAGCGCCGCCGCAAAACCCAGCGTCTGAAGCACCACATCGGCAATCAATGCGCCCGAATACCCGCCCGCATTGGAAACCGGGTCCGAGCTGGCCCGGTTAAACGAGGGGTCGGCCTGATGATACGAAAGCAAACACACCAACAGGTAAAACGCCATCAAACACAGCGAATACCCCGCCATTTTTTGCATGGGGTGGCGGTCTTCATATTTGGTGAGGGATTTTGTCGTTGTGCGTGCGGCCATGGGCAAACCTTAAAATGACTACTTATGGATTAGCAGAAAATACAACCGTGTTAAAGTTTTTCCTTAATACATACCACGCCCTAGCACGGCATCGTTAATCAAGCGTTAACATGATTCAAAGCCCTTCGTCCATAGGGCGGTTTTTCCCTTGCAGCCTCGTTAACTTTATCCCATAATCCCGCATGGCTGGTGGCGGGCGGTGCGCTTGCAAACCCGGTCAGGTCCGAGAGGAAGCAGCCGTAGCGATCACGTATCGGGTCGCCACCAGTCACTTTTAAGCCATTAGAATGGTTAAAGCAAATTCATGGAATACCGCGTACTCGCCCGCAAATACCGTCCCACCAACTTCGATGACCTCATCGGGCAGGACGTGCTGGTCCAGACGCTTTCCAACGCCATCAAAACCGGCCGCCTCGCCCATGCTTTCTTATTGACCGGCATCCGCGGCATCGGCAAAACCACCACCGCCCGCATCATCGCCCGCGCGCTCACCTGCATCGGCCCCGACGGGCAGGGCGGCCCCACCATTTCTCCTTGCGGCGTCTGCCCCAACTGCAAAATGATCGCCGACGACCGCCATGTTGACATCCTTGAAATGGACGCGGCCTCCCACACCGGGGTCGGCGACATCCGCGAACTGATAGACACGGTGCGCTACCTGCCCACCAGCGCCCGCTACAAAATATACATCATTGACGAAGTCCACATGCTCTCCAACAGCGCCTTCAACGCGCTGCTGAAAACGCTGGAAGAACCCCCGCCGCATGTAAAATTCATCTTCGCCACCACCGAAGCCCGCAAAATCCCGGTCACCATCCTCAGCCGCTGCCAGCGCTTCGACCTCAAGCGCATCCCCATGGAAATGCTGGCCACGCACCTCGGCAATATCGCCGCAAAGGAAAGCATCAACGTCGAACCCGAAGCCTTAGCGCTCATCGCCGTCGCCGCCGAAGGCTCAGTCCGCGACGCGCTCTCCTTATTAGACCAAGCCATCGCCCGCAACCTCGACGCCGACGGCCAAACGCTAGTCACCACCGACTCGGTCCGCGCCATGATCGGCAGCGCCGACAAATCCGCAACCTTCCGCCTGCTCGAAACCTTGCTCTCCGGCGACACCGCCGCCGCACTCGCCGAAGTACAGGCCCAATACACCGCAGGCTCCGACCCCCTGCTTATGGTTCAAGACGGCCTGGAAGCCACCCACCTCATCACCCGCGTCAAAGTATCGCCCTCCGCGCTCAACGACGTCTCCCTCTCCGAAAACGACCGCAACATGGCCAAGTCGCTCGCCGACCGCCTCAGCATGCCTGTCCTCACCCGCCTGTGGCAAATGCTCCTCAAAGGCATCACCGAAGTCCGCATGGCCCCCGCAACCCTCTCTGCATTAGAGATGCTCGTCGTGCGCGTGTCCTACGCCGCGCAGCTCCCCACCCCCGCCGAGGCCATCAAAGGCGGCGTGGAATCCGCGCCTGCGCAAGCTAAAGCGCCGCCCCCACCCATGCCGCAAATGGCCACTCCTGACCCTGCCCACATGGCCCCTCCGGCCAGCGAAAAAAAAATCAGCGTAAAACCCACGGCTGAAATCACCAGCTTTGAAGACGCCGTCGCCCTGTTCGACCACCACCGCGAACCCGTCAAACACGCCTACCTCACCCACGACACCCATCTGGTGCGCTTCGAGCCAAACCTCATCACCATCCGCGTTGCCGCCACCCTCCCGCGCGATTTCGCGGTGCAGATCGGCGCGCTGCTTTCCGAGTGGAGCGGCCAAAGCTGGAAGGTGGCCCTGTCCGAAGAGCCGGGCAGCCCAAGCTTGCATGAACAAATGCAAGCGCGTAAAGACATGCAGATACAAGAGGCCTCCGCGCACCCGCTGGTGGGCAGCGTCCTCGACCAATTCCCCGGCGCAAAGCTGGTAAGCGTAACCTAAGGAGACAGCAATGAACCTACAAAAAATGATGAAACAGGCGCAGGAAATGCAGACCAAAATGGCCGATATGCAAGCCCGCCTCGAAGCCGAAGAGAGCGACGGCAGCTCCGGCGGCGGCCTCGTCAAAATCCGCATCAACGGCAAAAACATGATGCTGAACGTAAGCATTGACGACAGCCTGATGAAGGTCGAAGAAAAAGAAGTCCTCGAAGACCTGCTGGTGGCCGCCTTCAACGAAGCCCGCGCCAAGGTGGACGCAAGCGTTGCCGACCAGATGGGCAAAGTCACCGCTGGCATGAGCCTGCCCCCCGGCATGAAGCTGCCCTTCTAAGTAAATGGCCCACAGCGACATTGACGAACTGATCCGCCTGTTTTCCAAGCTGCCCGGCCTCGGCCCGCGCTCGGCCCGCCGCGTTGTGCTGCAACTCATCCGCGCCCGCGACACCCTCATGGGCCCGCTAGCCACCGTGCTTGAGCGCTCCATGACCTCCATCCAGACCTGCGACACCTGCGGCAATCTGGACGCCACCAACCCCTGCGCCATCTGCGCCGACGCGCGCCGCGACACCTCCGTCATCTGCGTCGTCGAAGAACTCGCCGACCTCTGGGCCATCGAGCGCTGCAACCTCTACAAAGGCCAATACCACGTCTTGGGCGGCACCCTAAGCGCCCTCGACGACCGCGGCCCCGACCAGCTAAACATCGAGTCCCTCATCACCCGCGCAGGCACCGACACCGTCACCGAAATCATCCTCGCCACCAACGCCACCCTAGAGGGCCAAACCACCGCCCACTACCTCACCACCCGCCTCGAATCCTGCCACGTAAAAATCTCCCGCCTAGCCCAAGGCATCCCCATGGGCGGCGAACTCGATTACCTCGATGATGGCACACTGGGCGCAGCGCTAAAAGCCCGCCTCCCATTCTAATCCCGTCATACCGGCGAAGGCCGGTATCCAGCCTATCCACTGGCTCCCGGCCTACGCCGGGATGACGATAAAAAAGAATCCAATTGAAAAGTTCCGCACATTGAAACTCCCGGAGGAGCCCTTCGCGACAACTAGCGCCGTTGAGGCGCGCAGCCTGCGTGGCGCCAAGGCGCAAAGCGCCTGAACGCACCTTACTTACATCGAAAGTTTCTTAAAAATCTTCTCAGGAATATGCATGATGATGAGCATGATGTATTTCCAGAAAAACGGAACATACACGATGTCCTTGCCCTTCAGCATCGCCTTGATAATCGCTTCGGCCACTACTTCGCGGGGCGCAATCAGGGGGCTTTTCATGCCCCATGTCATGGGGGTGTCAATGAAGCCGGGCTTTACTGTCATGACGGCAACGCCCTGCTTGCAGTATTTGTTGCGAAGCCCTGAGGCGAACGTCGAAAGCGCAGCCTTCGCCGCGCCATAGGCGTAATTGCTCTGGCGGCCACGGTCACCAGCCACGGAGGACACAATCACGATATGCCCTTTTTTCTTCTCCTGCGTAAAGCGCTCCGCCAGCTTCTTGGCCGCCGCGCCCGACATCTGCGCGGGCACTGTGTAGTTCAAATGCATGGTGTAAGCGAGGTTCGGAATGCTGGTGGGGTCACTGCTGCCCATATCGCCCGCAATCATGAACATATGGCTGAACGCGCCCACCCGCTCGATGATGGCTTCGGCGTTGAAGCTGGAATCAAGGAAATCCGCCACGATCTTGGTGCATTGCACATCGTAGCGCGTCAGGAAATCCCGCGTCATCAGGTCCATCTCCACCTCGTCGCGCGCCACCAGCACAAGCCCGTAGCCGCGCGCGGCCAGCACATGGCAAATCGCCTGCGCCAGCGAGCTGGTGGCGCCTACGATAACGGCATTAAGACCAAACGTTGCAGTTGAGGTATGCATATTTCCAGTGATCATAAGCGCCGAGGTTGAACTCGACAATGGTTTTCAGGCGTTCCGGGTCAAACAACTCGCCCGAAGTGATAATCTTGATTTTCTTATAATACTCCGCAAGCGAAGAGTCCATCTTGCGCATATCCCCGGTTTGCACCGCCTGAATATAGCCGTCGGGAATGGTGCGGTAAAAATGCCCGATGTAAAACGGCTTCAGCGGCGACACGGGCAGGCGCGACAGCAGCGGGTCCGCCAGCGCCACCTCGTCCACCAGTATGTTGCTCGGCCCCGCATAAAACCCCAGCATCCCGATATAATGCGCCTTTTCGGTGTGCGGCGGGGGCAGGGTGGCCAGATGCTTGCCCCAACCCACAAATTTGTGGCTGGCGGTCGTGTTTATTTTCAGCGGCCACAGCGAGTAAAACAGCCTGTTGCCGCCAAACACCCACCGCCCGTCATCCATGCGCCCTTTTTGCACCGTGCAGGACTCCTTGCAGTAATCGCGTATCGGCCGCATCACCGGCCCCGATGTCAGCACCAGCGCCACGCCCACGCTCGCCAGCACCTGCGGCGGCACCATGCGCGGCACAAATACATACAAAATCCAGATCGAGGCAAACACCGGAAACGACCAGAACCGCCCCATCATGTAATCCCCGCCGATATTGATCACATAAAACGCATACAGCACCGCCCCCACCGCAAGGCACAGCGCAAAGCTCGCCCGCTCGCCGCTACGCTTCAAAACCACCACAAGGGCAGGGGCCGCAAGCAGCAGCAGGAAGCTCGGAATATCCATCACCATCATGTATTTGAAATAATGCCAGCCTTCGTTCAGGTACAACGAAGGCTCCAGCCCCGTATCCAGCTTGGCGTTTTTGGTGTTGGGGAAAATAAACCCGTAATACAGCAGCGAAAACGCAAACCACGCAATCAGCGGGCTGGCCCCCAGCCACACCTGCCGCCAGCGAACCTCGCGCCAATGATTGGCCACCAGCCACAAAAGCGCCGGCGCAAAGAAAATCACCGTGTCCAGCCTGTTAAACAGCGCCAATGCCGTCACCAGCGACAGCGCAAACCAGAAATGCGTATGCTCGCGCATGCGCAGCATCACAAACCCGAAGGCCGCATACAGCAGGTAAAACAGTGTATTTTCCAGCCCCGACGAGGTGAAATCGAAAAACGACTTCGACGCCCACATCGGCACGAACAGGAACACAAACGTCACCCACACCGGCTTTTCCACCGTTTTGATCATCACAAAAATCGCCGCCGCCGAACAAACAACCGACAGCACGCAGCTCACAATGAACAAATTAGGAATAAACACATGCAGCGGAATATGCAGCAGCAGCCACAGGGGGTGCGTAAATACCTGCACCCGCTCGGTCACGTTCCAGCGCAACCCATACCCATTGAAAAAATTATCCACCACCCGAAAGGTGATATAGGCGTCTTCCGACACCCACGCATTCACAAGGATATAAACGCTGAACGCAATCCACGCCCCAAGCGCAAACCGGCGCGGACTAAGCCTTATTTCCATTCCAGTCTTTCAGACATCATGGACGTGAATTTCTTTTCCGGGTCCACGCCCTTCAAAAATTCCACCCAGTCATTCGCCTGCTGCCCATACATAGTGTAAAACAAATCCGGCGTGAGCATGGCGTCTTTGGCAAGATACACCCGCCCGCCATGGTCCGAAATCCAGCGGTCCAGCTGCGGCAAAACATTGCGCACCCGCCGCGTGTTGGGGAAATCCAGCGCAATGCTGTATCCCTGCATCGGAAATGTCAGCGGCCCTTTGCCCGCCTTGTGGTACTTAATCACCGCAAGGTAGGAGAATAGTTTTTTCTTCTGGATGGCCGTCAAAAACGTGCGCATCTGCGTCACCACATCATGCGTCTCCGGGAACAGCGCCTGATACTGGAAAAACCCTTGGCGGCCATACAGCCGGTACCAGTGCCCCAGCGCGTCCAGCGGGTGGAAGAAGGTGTTGAAGTCAATAATCTCCGCCTGCCGCCACGCCGAGTATTTTTTGAAGCGCAGGCGGTTATAAATGCCCATCACATAGCGGTTCAGCACGAACGGAGGCAGGTAGCATGGAATATTGATCTTCGGCTCGTTCAGCACGAATTTTTCAAGCGGTGCGCCGCCATCTTCCGGCTTGATATGGTTGGCCGCCTCAAAAATCCCGCGCCCGATGTCGTCGCCCTTGGCCATATGATCAATCCAGCCGACCATATAATCCGCTGCATCCTTATAATTCTCAAACGCCGCCACCATGTCTTCCAGCGACTCCACCCGGTAAGTGGTGGCCGATAAACTCGCCGAGCGGATCGGCTTCAGCTTCATGGTAATGCTCTCAATAATCCCCGTCATGCCCATGCCGCCCGCAGTAGCCCAGAACAGGTTGGCATTGCGCGTGGGCGAGCATTCCACTGCCTCGCCATTGGCTAAAATGAGCCGCACCGAAAGCACATGCTCCGCAAAATCGCCCGCGCGGTAGTGGTTCTTGCCATGCACGTTGCACGCCAATGCCCCCCCAAGGCTGATATGCCTCGTGCCCGGAATATTATACGGAAACCACCCCTTCGGAATAGTAAGCGCCATAAGCTCCGCCAGCGAAACCCCGGCCTGCGCGCGGATAATGCCCTGCGTGGTGTCGAATTCCATGAAATGGTTCAGCCGCTCGGTGGAAACAACGCCCAAAGGCTGCAACGCCGCATCGCCATACGCCCGGCCCATGCCGCGCGCGATCACCGTGGGGGCTTCCTTCAAAATGCCAGCAAGGTCGCGCCGCTTCTCTGGCCGCCATGTCAGGCAGTCCTTTACCGGGAAATTCCCCCAGCCGTGCAAGCGCTGTTCTTTAGTGGCAGCCATAAATGCTTAAATAATCCGGTGTGCTTTGGCGAAGGCTAAAACATGCTCCGAAATGACCGCGCTGTCAAAATCATTATGGTTTTTTTCCGGGAAAAAGATGGCCTGTTTAAGGCTGGTGGCCGCGTCAAAAACGGCCTTGCCGTGCGCAAGTGGAATCGTATCGTCCAAATGCCCGTGAAACAGCAGGAGAGGGGCCTTCACCCCACCAATCTTGCTTAAGGAATGGTAGCTGTCCTTAATCAGCCATTTCACCGGAATATACGGATACATCTCCGCAGCCCGTTGCGCCACCGAGATATACGCCGCCTGCAGCACCAGCCCCGCCACCGGGTATTCACTCGCCATCTGCACCGCCACACCCGTGCCCAGCGACTCGCCAAACACAATGGTCTTGGCCAGCGGCGTCTTCAAATCTTCAGCTAAATAGGCAAGCGCGCTGCGCGCATCCGCGTACAAACCCTGTTCATCGGGCACGCCTGTGCTTTTCCCATACCCCCGGTACGAAAGCGCCAGCACCCCAAAGCCCCGCGCCGCCAAAGCCCCGTAAATCCCCGCCCGGTTGCCCAGATGCATAGCATTGCCATGAAAATACACGACCACCGGCATAGTGCCTTCCGCAGGCTTATACCAAAGCTGCAGCGCCGCACTGTCTTTACGGATAAACCGTTCCTCAAACCCCGCCAGCCCATAGGCCGCAGGTTCGCCAATCTGCGTGTCGGGGTGATAAATCAAGTGCCGTTGGTTGAGGTATAAATACCCCATCACACCCCCGTAGCCCACCGCCAGCAACCCTAAAAGATACAGCATCCACACTCCCCGCAATGCTCCATTATAGCACGAAAGCCATTGCCAAATACATACCAGTTGCTATGGTCGCAGCAACAAGGAAACGCTCATGAACATACTTTTAGTCTATCTTATTTTCAGCATGTTAGCCGTGCTGTGGTTCGACACCACGCGCTACATCATCCCCAATTGGCTCGTCAGTTCCCTGCTTTTCGCCTATATTTTTGCAGCCTATACCGCCCCCCACGCCGTGGACTGGAAAATGGCCGTTGCGGGCACTGCGCTGGTCCTTGTCTGCGGCTACATCGTCTTCACCATGAAGTGGATGGGCGCGGGCGACATCAAGCTGGCAACCGTCCTGGCCCTCTGGGTCGGCCTGCAAAACCTGCCCGATTTCCTGTTCATCATTTCCATCATCGGCGGCGTGCTTTCCGGCGGCCTCTGGCTTGGCCGCAAAGCCCTCCCATACCTTCCTAAAAAGCCGAAAAAGGAAAACCTCCCCCGCATCCTGCAAGACGGCGCGCCCGTGCCTTACGGCATTGCCATCGCGCTTGCCTTCGCAATCATGCTGTGGATGGGTAAAGTACCCGTATTGGGCTAGTGTAACGTCGGGGCAGGGGGCTGCGCCGCCACCGCGCCCGGTGCGCGAACAATCCGCACACCCATGGCAAGGCTGAGCAGGTAGTTGAACTCCGCCCCAAAAATAAAAATCACATTACAAACGTATAAAAACACCAGCGCCGCGATAATGCCGCCAAGGCTTCCGTAAATCAGGTTCACCTGATTAAAGTGCGACAGGTAATACGTAAACGCCAAAGCCGCCATCCACCACCCCAGCACCACTAAAATCGCTCCCGGCGCCACCGCGATAAAGCGCTGCTTGATGTTCGGAATAAGGTAATAAATCGAAGAAATCGCAAAAAACAGCGCCGTGATCGAAACAAGATACAGCGTCTTCCTGAAATACACCTGCGATTCCGGGCTTAAATGTAAATCCATCCACTGGCTGAACGGCTGCAGCAACAGTTGAAGCGTTACCACCAGAATCATGCCAAGGACTGTGATAAACGTAAACACCAGCAGCTGCAAAACACTCAAAGACCGCCGGAACCAGTAAGCGGGCGGCGCCTCCACATGGTATGCCCGGTTCAAAATCGTGCGGATGCCCTCCACTGCCGAAGAGGCCGTCCAGATCGCACCCAGAATAGAGGCCGTAAGTAACCCCTGCGGCGGCCCCGACACAATTTCTTCGATGCGTGGGCTTAGCGCCACCGTCAAATCCACCGGCAGCGCTTTCAGCACCTGCGTAATAAACACCGCGCCAAACCCGCCCTGGCCCAGAAAGCCAATGACCGCCACCGTAAACACCAAAAACGGAAACATGGCCAGCAACCCAAGGAACGCGAGATACCCCGCATGTTCAATCCCGTCATGGTTGATCGTATTCGCCGACCCCTTCCAGAAGCAATGCGCCAGTTGTTTAGGGGAGGGCATTTTCATCAGGCGGGTTCCTGCTGGCTAAGGCAATGAATCGTCCCCAGCCCCCACACCATATCCACCGCATGCACCCCAACCACTTCGCGCTTGGGAAACAGCTCGGCAAGGATATTCAGCGCCACTCGGTCATTCGCGTCGTTAAACGTCGGCACCAGAACCGCATGGGTACAAATCAAAAAATTCGCATAAGACGCAGGCAGCCGCATATCTTCAAACGGCAGCGCCTTGGGCATCGGCAGCTCAACCACAGTGAGTTGCTTGCCGTCTTGGTCCCGCGCCGCTTTCAGGCGTTTCAGATTATCCTGCAAATGTCCGTAATTATCGTCCTTCTTATCCTTCTCCACGGCAGTAACCACCGTCGTCGCATTCACAAACCGCGAGAGGTCGTCCACATGCCCATGCGTATCATCGCCCGCAATGCCATTGCCCAGCCAGATCACGTTGGAAATGCCCAGATACTTGGAAAACACCTCTTCATAATCCCCGCGCTTAAAGCCGGGGTTGCGCTCCTGCACCTTGGAAAGCAGGCATTCTTCCGTGGTAAGCAGCGTGCCCTTACCATTCACATCAATCGAGCCGCCCTCAAGCACCACCCGCTTGCCCTTATGCTCCGGCGCAACCCGCTTCACCTTCTCAAGCGCGGAAATCTTGCCCGGAAGCTTATCATCAGCCACATGGTTCTCATACTTCGCCCAGCCGTTAAACCGCCAGTCCAGCGCCACCTTCGTCTTGCCGTCATACGCATAAATCGGCCCGCAATCGCGCATCCAGCCCCGGTCGGTCGTCATCGGAATAATCTGCACATTCGAAACATTCACATGCGCCCGCTCGCAATGCTCCAGCACCTCTTTCTTGGCCTTCGCATTTTTCACCAGCAATTTAACAGTCTGCCCACGCGCGATATGGCGGATAATTTCCAGATACGCCCAGGGAATCGGCCCAAATTTCTCCGGCCAGTCTTCCGCGTTATGCGGCCATGAAAGCCACGTCGCGCTCTGCTTTTCCCACTCCGCGGGCATCCGTAATGCCATAATTAGCTCCCGTACCGCTGGGTAATACCCGCATACGCGTCAATGCGCCGGTCACGCAAAAATGGCCACCAGCGGCGCGTCTGCTCCATCAGCTTGGGGTCACACACAGCCGTCAGAATCTCTTCCTTGTCGTGGCTCGCCTGCGCAAGGATGCGCCCAAACGGATCGGCAATAAACGAATGCCCCCAGAACTCAATCCCGCCATCTTTCGCACCCTCATGCCCAATGCGGTTTACCGCACCCACAAAAATCCCATTCGCAATCGCATGAGAACGCTGCATGGTCTGCCACGCGCTCACCTGCGCCTCGCCAAACTCGGCCTTTTCCGGCGGCTGCCAGCCAATCGCAGTTGGGTAGAAAAGCATATTCGCGCCCTGCAATGCCGTGAGGCGCGCCGCTTCCGGGTACCACTGGTCCCAGCATACAAGCGTTCCCACCTTCGCCTTGCTCGTCTCAATCATCTTGAAACCAAGGTCGCCGGGCGTGAAATAATATTTCTCGTAAAACAACGGATCATGCGGAATATGCATCTTGCGGTACAAGCCCGCAATGGTGCCGTCCGCCTCAATAATCACCGCCGTGTTATGATAAATCCCCGCCGTGCGCCGCTCAAAAATCGAGCCGACGATCACCATGCCGGTCTTCTTCGCAACCTTGCACAGCGCATCAGACGTCGGTCCCGGAATCGGCTCCGCCAAATCAAACAGCGAAGGGTCTTCCTTCTGGCAAAAATATTCGCTCATGAACAATTCCGGCAAACACGCAACCGTCACGCCCTTGGCGGCAGCCTGCTCCAGCATATGCGTCGCCTTTTCAAGGTTCGCTTTACCGTCGCTGGTGCAACGCATCTGGATCAGGCCCATCGTAAACGGCTTATCGGGCACAAAACTGCTCATGTGTTTTCCTTCTGAAAAGATGCCTAAAAAATGTGGATTTGGGTGTACAGCAAAACGCCCGCCAACTCAACGATAACACGTTGCCGGGACAAAGAAAAATGCAGGCGGATTAAGCGATGATGTCGGGGTAAATGATCTGTTCCAGCTTCATGATTTCATCACGAAGGAACAGTTTCAGCTTCTGAAGACGCTTCTTGGTGAATTCGTCGCTGTCATCTGCCTTGATCTTTTCATCTAAATCGCGGTGGTCGGCGCGTAACGAGTCTAACCGCTTGAGATACAATAAATCTTCGTTCATATTCCCGCTAAATATCAAATTTCAGGGGACAAAAAACCCTACCGGGCTCTTTTCCCAAGTTGTTGAAATCACTAAAACAACGCTATTATAGCAAAAAAATCACTATTCTACTACCAATTTATACTTAATTAACCAATGTGCGCCTAAAAAACAGGTCCGTCCCTATTTTAGGAACTTCACAAGACGCGGAATAACCGCGTCTGGGGCTTCTTCCATCAGCCAGTGCCCCGAATCCGGAACAATCACGCCTTCCACGTCATCATCCACCATCTTGGCCTGGTCAATCAGGAATTGTCCCGAAGCTTTCCCGCCCGCAATCACCAGCATCGGCATAGTGAGTGTCGTGTGTGAATACGCATCAAACTCTTTGGCGTCCTGCTCGAACGCGCGGAAATATTCAAACCCTGCTTTCATGTGTCCCGGCTTCGCGTAGGATTTCGCATAAAACACGCGGTCGGCTTCGCTTACCGAATGGGCGGGGTCTGCTGCAAAATCATTCCAGAAATGTTCAAAATACGTGCGCTCGCGCCCCTTCACCAGCGCCAGCGGCGTTGTGCCGTAAAAATGGAAATGCCACAAATCGCGCATCAGCCACACGCTTTTCCAGTCGCCCACACCCGGCAAAAACGCATCCATCAGCGCAATGCGCGTAACCTCATTCGGGTACTGCGCCGCATACGCATACGCAACCATCAGCCCGATATCATGCCCCACCACCGCCACATTCTTGTAGCCAAGGCTTTCCACTAGCCCATGCACGTCCTGCGCCATCTGCGTTTTCGTGTAGCCATCTTCCGGCACGGAAGACCCGCCCGAACCGCGCAAATCCGGCGCAATCACCGTATGCGTCTTTTCAAGTTCCTTGATCAGCGGCAGCCACATCCGGCTCGTCTCCGCATAACCATGCAGCAAAACCACCGGTTCGCCCTGACCCGAAATCAGGTAATGGATCTTCACATCCCCCACATCCGCCATTTTGCTCTGGGGTGCTGCCAGCGCCGGTTGCGAGAAGGTGAGCGCCGCGCCAAGCAATAACAAACGTGAAAGTTTCATGGAAGAAATCCTTATAATGGAGGTTGCCGAAACCATAAAGGATAGCCCAAAAAAAGCAGCAAAAAAGCAGCAAAAAAACGCGTAAAGATTTACGCGTCCACGCCGTTCCAGCGCTTCACCAGCGCATGCTCGATCTCAAATAAATCCAGCACCCGCCCAACGGTGTGCGCAACCATTTCTTCAATGCTTGCGGGCTTGCTGTAAAACGCCGGAACAGGCGGCGCCATAATCGCGCCCATGTCCGAAAGCGTCAGCATATTGCGCAAATGCACCGAATGCAGCGGCGTTTCGCGCACCATCAGCACCAGCCTGCGGCGTTCCTTCAAAACAACATCCGCCGCGCGGGTCAGCAGCGTGGTGGTATTGCCCGTCGCAATCTCTGCCAGGCTGCGCATCGAGCAGGGCGCCACAATCATCCCCGCCGTCTTGAAGGACCCGCTGGCAATGCTCGCCGACATATCGTTCACCGAATGCACATGCGCCGCCAGCCCATGCACCTGCGGCAGCGAATAAGGGGTTTCATGCGCAATCGTAATCTGCGCCGACTTGGTAATCACTAAATGGGTTTCAACGCCTGCAACTTTAAGCGCCTTCAGCATCTCCACGCCATACACGGCACCGGAAGCTCCGCTGATACCGACAATGATGCGGTTGGGGGGCATATCAGGCTGCTTGGGCTTCCGCCACGGTTGCCATTTCGGCAATGCGTTTCCAGTTGCCCGCCGACATCAGCGCCGCATACAGCAGCGGCAAAATCCCGCGCTTATGGAAATCTATGATTGTGGCTTCCGGCAGCGCCATGAGCTTTACCTCATCCACCACCAAAAACCCGCCCAGCTCAATCACCCGGCCATTGCCCAGCGTTGATTGCGAGTTCGAGGGCGAAAGCACATCTGCGCGCTTTAGGTCTTCGCCCAGTTTCGTGGTAAATAAATAATGCTGGTGATAAGACTTGCAGAAATCCAGCGCATTGCTCGAAAACGGCGAAGGCTTCTGGCCGTCAAACAGGGCTGGCGCGTCTTTGCTGGCGTTCATGCGGTATTGCGGTGCGCCTTCATCCACACACAAAACCAGCTGCTTCTCCTGCGGCATATCCAAAAATAAAAACGGGTATTTGCGGACGTAAGCGGGAATATACGCGCCGTCTTTCCATTGTCCCTTGCGGTCAATAAAGTAATTTTGCTTCTCCAGCCCCACAATCACGCCCGGCAGCGGCACTTCGCCCTGCATGAACACGATGGGGTAATGCTTAGCCGCTTCAAAAAACTCCACCGCGTTAATCGCAATGGAATTCGTGCCCTTCGCAAACGAAAGATCCTTCATCGCCGCAATCCCTGCGCGTGCGTGGCGCGTGGAATCCAGCGGCACAGGCGCGCGGAAAAACATTGGCAGCACATCACTTTCGGGTGTGCGGTCCTTGGTGTCCGGCATCGCTTTTACCATGGTGTCTTACTGCGCAGGCGTGCAGTTGCCGTCGCTCAGGCCATTGCCAAGGAAGCTGTTAACGCAGCTTTCACCATCACCGCCAGCGGCGGGCGAGAGCGAAGCGAGCTTCGAGGCGTCACCACCAGCCGAAGGGCTGAGGCCGCCAAGGTCACCCGTAGGCGGCGTTGCAGGCACAGGGCCACCGGCGCTAGGTGCCAGCAGGCTGAGATTCAGCGATTGAACGCTGAAATTATACGGCGAAACGATATAGCTCGAATCAATCGTCTGGCCCGAATAGGAGAAGACGTTACGCAGCGGCGCATTGTTACGCTGCAACAGCTGGTCCAGAACGTCCTGCAGGCCGATCAGCGGATTGCTGCGGTAGAACACAAAGCCCACATTCGCGTCGTTCACGAAGTCAATGGTCTTGGCGCGCGCGGCGGTATACTGCGCCGCGTTGAAGTTTTCCCCACGGATGCCTTCAAACGACTGCTGGCTGGCGTCGAGAACTTTGCCCGCCATCGCGTTATTCTGCAGGTGGAAATAGTTGGTCGTGCCGGTCATGCTGCTGGTGTTGCCAACGAACGTCAGGTCCGTGCCCGCGCCATCAAGCAACACGCCCAGCGTGCCGTTGGTGATGGCGGTGTTGGCAACCTTAGTGCCGCTGGAGCCGTTCAGGCCGTAAATGCCCGTGCCGGTGTCGCTGATATTCACACCCGTGATATTTGCATTCTTGGAGTTATCAAGCTGCACGCCCACGAGGTTGGAAACGAACTGGGTGTTAGACAGGCTCAAATTGTCGCTATCCACCGCAATCACGCCCGCGCCATGCGTTGCATTGGCGATGGTGTTGTTATCAATGACCACGTTGTCGCTGTTGTTGATGGCCACGCCATGCACAACGCTCGGTCCGGTGGTGGCAAGCGTGTTGCCCTGGATCACCGTGCCGTTATTGTTGTTCATCAGATGAATCGCGCCGTTGCTGATGCCGGCATTGCTGTTATCGTTACCATAAATCACAAAACCATGACCCGTCGAGCCGATCTGCACGCCCTGCACGCCGTCATTGATCTTGATTGTTCCGCTCTGGCCTTTGTTCGCCTGCCCGGTGATGAATGTGTTCGTGCCGTCAACGGAGGTGATGGTCATCTTTTTGTCAATCACCAGGTTTTCAGCGTACACGCCTTTGCCCACGATGATGTCAATGGCGCCGCCGATGGTGCCCAGCGAATCAATCACGTTCTGGATGCTCAAACCGCCGCCTTGATGCACCTTCACGTTACCGCCCGTGTTGATGTCATGCGCCGCGCCGTAATTGTTGAATACGCCGGTGTCGTTATTGATGTTGATGTTACCCGTAACGCTGGTCACGCTGGCGGGCTTGCCGATGTAAAAATGCTTGGTGTTGATGGTGATGTCGCCGCCAACGGTGCTGAGGCTGCCGCTGTTCAGGCCCACATTGCCACTATTGGTTTTGCTTGCGTTCAGCGTAATCGCGCCTTGGGTTGCCGTGCCCTTGAAAGTGTTCTTGATGCTGGCGTTCAGCGTCACGTCCTGAAGCGCCGTAAGCGTAAGCGAACCAGCGGTTGACCAGTTGATCGCGTCTACCACGTTGATGGTGCCCTGCGCGCCGACCTGTGCCGCGGCCGTTGCAGTATCAATCGTTACGTTGGCGCTGCCCAGCTGGGTTACCAGTTCGGCCACGTTCTTTTTGTTTGCGCTTGTCGCTGCGTTAGAAATCGTCCAGTTACCCGGATCGAGCAGCAATGTACCGAAATTCTTGCCCGTAGCGTCGGTGAAGCCGTTATAGTTCAGCTCATCGGCCGAGGAAACTTCCGCATGGCCGCCATCGGCGTTTTTGCTGCTGATATTGATCAGGCCGTTAAAGTCGGTGTTCTTGTCGCTCCATACAACAACATCGCCGCCATTGCCATTCGTGCTGCTGGCGTCAATCACTGAGTTGCCGTCAATCGAAACATTGGTTGCATGCGCCATCGTGCCGCCGCCCTGTGCGTCGCCGCCGATGCGTACTTTGCCGCCGCTTGCGTCGCCCGATGCGTCAACCGTCGCATCCGTAAGCGTAATCGCATCCGTCGAGGCAACCGTAATCACGCCGCCTTTTTTGCCCGCGCCCTTACCCGCTGCGCGCAGCGTGCCACTGACGTGAACACTGCCTTCGCCGCCGTCCAGCACGATGTCGCCACCGTCCATATGCGCAGTTGTCGCTTCCACAATACCCGTGGTGTTAATCGCTTTATCAACAACGTCCTTGGCGGCGCTGGCTGTCATGTATACGTGCGCTGCTTTCACCGTGCCTTTGTTGGTAATGGCTGCGTCGAGGTCGTTGCCGTTTTCGTCCTTGGCTTTCGCTTCGGCCTTCTTATCAACCGTAAAGCTGTATAAATTGTCGCCATAGAAATCCACGGTGAATGCTTCGCCTGCGCCCAGCGCAACAGTGCCCATATTCGCGCTGATCACGCCGTCGTTTTCAACGCCCGGTGCCAGCAGGGCCACAAGCCCGCCTTCCGCTACGGTGATATGGCCATGGTTGACGATGCTTGCGTCGCGGTTGCCCGGAATATCGAATTTCATGCGGCCCGCATTGAAATTTTCATTGGAAATGTCAGCCGTGCTTACAATCAGGCTTCCGACATTCACCTGCGAATTCGCGCCGAAAATCGTGCCTGCGCCATTGATCAGGCCGAACTGGCCGTTGGCCGTAATATCGCCAATAATTTGAGTGGGCTGGCCGTTCGTAACGCGCACAAGAATGGCCGAGCTGCTTGAAGGCTGGAGGATGTTCCACGATTCGCCGCCCAGCACGTCCACGTTCGGGGCGCTGATAATGGCCCTGTTTGTGGTCTGCGTGGTTTCCAAATGGCCCGGCGCGGTGAGCGTCGAAGACGTATTGCCCGACACATTGGTAATGGTAGAGGGGTCTGCAACCGCGAATGCATCATAAGGAGCCGCAACACCAGCCAGCACCGCAACAGCGGCGAACAGGCCCGCATGCGGGCGGCTCAGCGACGAACTGCGCAACAGCGAAAGATAAGCGGGAGCGGGCTTCGCTGCCTGGCGCTTGCGTTTCGGCTGAATGGTGTAGTTCGCGGTCTTTTGCATAAGAGTCACTTTGCTAAAAAATTAACTGTTCAAACGACAATGTTAACGGCTTATTAACAGACGTGATCGTCTATGTAAAGCTAGTAACGATACGCAAGTGAGAAAAACACACGAGTATCGCCACCATTGTTAGGCAGGTTGGCGTTTACGTCTTTGGTTAACGGCGTAGAAACTTCAAAGCTTCCCGAAATCGGGTCCATAATATTGAAGCGCACACCTAAACCCGCCGAAGCCAACGAAATGGAATCCTTAATTCCTGCGGAGGGATTACGGGTCCATACTTCACCAATATCATAGAAGGTATAAATTTGATATGCGGTTAAGTACTGGAAATCACCGGATTTGCTGTATTGAAGTTCGGCCCGTCCCGCGATGCCGGAGTCGCCGGTTACTTCCGAAGGATCGTAAGCGGAAAGGAACTGCGCGCCGCCAAGGCCGAACTGCTCAGCCGAGAGCAGGGCTTTGGAAGAGGCTTGGCCTTCGCTGCTTACAAAGAGGCTGAACGGCCCGGAAATCGGCTGCAAGCGGCTTGCCTGCGCGTTGAATTTCCAGAAATCCGTGCTGCCGTTCGTGCGCGAGCGGCCCACATGCGTGTCATCATCCCAGCCAATGCCCTTGGAAATCTGCGAGTCAAAGCGGTTCACCGCCGTAAAGCGGTCCACGAAGTCATACGACGCGCCGATACGCGCCACTTTCAGGCGGTCTTCATACAGGGGCAAGCCAAGCGAATCACTGTCGGTATTGCGCACGTCAAACTGCGCGTTGCCATACAGGTTTGGTCTGGCGCGAGCGCAGGAACGGATGCGAAACCGCAGCCGACACCAGCGTGTCCGTGCCCTGAATGTCAAACGGCTTCAGGCGGAAGTTTGGCTGCGTGCGCGTGTGCGATGCCGCAAGCGTGAGCTTGGTGCCTTCTGTGTCCAGCTGTTCGTCATGCGAAATCTGGAAGAATTGCAGCTCGCTTGGGTTAGCGGTGAGTGTGCCGCGAATCTGCGTGCGGTCATAAATACCCAGCAGGTTATTCGCATCCACCGTCACGCCACCCTGATAGGGGCCGATATAGCGCGTGCCGCGGTTATCAACCGATGCGGTCGCGTCAAATTTCTTTTCGCTGACCGTAATCACCACGTCCGATGCACCAGCAACGGTAGGCGAGGGGCGCAGCACCGCGCGCGCAGTCACGCCCGGCAAATCCTGGATCAGCAGCAAATAGCGCTCAAGCACGTCCGTGGAAAGCGGCTTGGCGTTACGAATCTTTTCGCCGTAAGCCTGCAGCAGCGACGAATCGGCGTTCTTGCCTTCGATCACCACGCGGTCCACAAAGCCTTCAACAATCTTCAGCTTTACGTTGCCACCGCTGATGCGCTGCGGCGGAACAACCGCGCGCGACAGAATATAGCCGGCGTTGCGGTACTTCGCCGTAATGCGGCCCGCAATGTCATATAAATCCTTCAGCGAAATCTTCTGGCCAACCTTATCGGCGTATTCGGCCTGCAGCTGCTCTGGCGTAAACACCGTGGCGTTTTCAATCACAACCGACTTCAGCGTAAACGACGCTTTGCTCTTGGTTGCTTTTTCTTTGCCCTTATCGTCAGGCACCGTAATGATCGTGGCCCCGCCAACGTCCGGGCGCTGGATTTCGCCGCCAAGGTTTTTCTGGATGCGCGCAGGTTCTGCCGCAGGCGTAACGGGCACGGCGGCAAAAGCAGTTACGGGGATGAGCGACGCAACAAGAAAGCTGGTAGCGTGAAGGCGGGTGCGGAGGGTCATGAGCAGGCTCTATGTAAGGGATGCAAAAATTCCTAGCATCCGCATAGAACAGTTAAGCGTTTAAGTAAAGGTTTTTTGCACCTAACTATAGGCAAAGCTTAATGAAAACCCTTTTTATTAACCCTTTGCTTATCCGGCGTAAAAGCAAAACTTGCGCGATCTTCAGGAAGTCCCTTAACGGGATGTAATAAAAAGCCCGCCATGTTTCCATGGCGGGCTTTTTTGAATAGAATTCAGGGGCTGTATTAAGCCACTTCGTCAGCGCGCGTCTTTTCCACGCTGCCTTCGATCTGTTCGGGGTCCTTCAGCACGTAGCCACGGCCCCAGACGGTTTCGAT
>JAYULW010000043.1:0-46453 GCA_043763155.1 Alphaproteobacteria bacterium
AGGGTCAATGACTGGGGTGAAGTCGTAACAAGGTAGCCGTAGGGGAACCTGCGGCTGGATTACCTCCTTTCTAAGGATTTTGTTTATTCAACATGTTGGAATTATTCCAGCCTCTGTATGTTAAACGAATCATCTTACAAGACACCTCGTCACCTGTGCCTAAATGCTCTCACATCAAATAAAAAAGCCCCGACTTGAAAAAGTCGGGGCTTTTTTCTATTCAGGGGTTGAAACTTTTTAAGCAGTAACTATATAAAATAAATAACTAGGGAGATAAAAAATGAAAAAATCAGTAAAAACAAAGGAAAACAAAGAAGTTGTCCTTACCGAACAAGCGCGCTCTAAAGTTAGCCAATTAGATGTTCCATCTATGTCATTAAATAGTGCAATCCGCGCTGCTGCTGCAATTTATGAAAACTAAGCAGGCGGACCAGTAAATGCAATTCAATTAGCACAAGCATTAAATATGACACCAACATCTGGGCCTTTTAGGATGCTGTGTGGTGCGGCAATAGCATATGGGCTAACAAGCGGCGGTTACAATGCAAACCAAATAGCTGTAGAGCCATTAGCTAAAAGAATCTTGCGTCCTCTAGAAGATGGTGACGATCTTAATGCAAAACGCGAAGCTTTCTTGAGGCCGCGCATTATTAATGAATTTCTTAACAAGTATAATGGGCACGCTTTGCCCTCATTAGTAATTGGGCATAATGTTTTGAATTCAATGGGAGTGCCAATTGACAGGACTGAAGATGTATTGAAATTAATTTTAGAGGGGGCGGAATCAGTTGGATTCATTACTACAATAAAGGACAAGAAATATGTGCAGTTGACAGGGGCAGTTGCTTCTAAAGAACCCCCAGTAAGAAATGTAGAAGTGTTTACTTCAAATGGCAGTCCTATTGTAGAAGACGTTCCAGTTAGCAGTCAAATTTTAGAGTATCCTAACCCTCCAGTGGCTAATACTCACTTAGACACTAAGAAAAATAATAAAGTTTTTATAACTCATGGGAAAAATAAAAACCTAGTTGAGCCTATTAAGCAATTACTAGTATTTGGTAAATTTGAGCCTGTCGTATCTGTGGAGCGGCAAGCAACTTCAAAACCTGTCCCCGATAAAGTAATGGATGATATGCGCTCATGTGGTGCTGCTATTATCCATGTAGAAAGCGAAATGCAGCTTTTAGATAGCGCGGGTAGCACTCACAATGTGTTGAACCCAAATGTGCTTATTGAAATAGGCGCGGCAATGGCTTTGTACGGCAAACGCTTTATTCTCTTAGTTAAAAATGGAGTGAAGTTGCCGTCGAACTTACAAGGTCTCTATGAGGTTCGATATGAAGAAGAAAATCTGACAGCAAATGATACAATTGCTTTATTGAAAGCCATTAATGCGATGAGTAATGAATAAATGCTCTCACATCAAATACAAAAGCCCCGACTTGAAAAAGTCGGGGCTTTTCTTATGGTTAACACCCGTGCTTTGCGGTTGGCAGATGCCCCGTTTTCTGCTATGGTAGCCGTCCATTTTGAAAAAACAGGAGGTGCTTATGCGTTCCAATGCCGCCAAGAAAACTGCTTACATTGCTGAAACCGTAAGCGCCAAAGTGCCCGCCCCCAAAGCACTCGCCCACAAAACACCGGCCATGAAGCTGGTGGAAAAAACAGAAACGACCCAGTACGACGAACTCGTAAGCGTGGACTACGAAGCCTTCCTGCTTCAGTACGGCATCCGCTCCGACTTCGCCTAAAGCGCATCCGCAAAAGAATACAAAAAAGCCTCCGCAACCCAGAGGCTTTTTTTGTGCCTGTGCATAACCCTGTGAGTGCTTTGTGAACTCCGCAAGCATTCATTTTAAAACACACGCAGTTGCACTAAATAGCGCAACTAATTTAGCAGGCATTTTAATCAAAAGATCGCGTTCCAAACCGGGAATACGCGCATGTTTTTTCATGCCGCACCGCAATAGAAAATTAAACTTTCTGCTATAGCATAAAACTTCAAGCAAAAATGGATTCATCAGAAAGGGACGTGCGGATGTTTCTGCGCAACGGATGTGTTTGGCTGGTGATGCTGTGCAGTGTAGCCACCGCTGCAATGGCGCAAGACACTCCCTCCAAAACCCTGACCATCGAAGCCGACGAATGGTGCCCCATCAACTGCGCGCCCGGTTCCGGTCAGGAAGGTGTCGGCATCGAACTCGCCCGCAAAATTTTTGAACCGCTGGGCTACAAGGTGAATTACTCCATCGTTCCCTGGACCCAGGCCTTAAGCGATGTGCGCTCCGGCCATGTTGACGCAGCCGTAGGCGCAGGCCCTCAGGACGACAGCACCCTGATGTTTCCTTCCAACGCCATTCTAAACATCACCGACGATTTCTACGTGCTGAACGGAAACCCGTGGCGCTACCAGGGACCCTATACCCTGAAGGATAAGCGCATCGGCGTTATCACCGCTTACGGCTACGGCCCCGTGGTCGAGCAATTCATCAGCGAAAATAAAAGCCGCGCCAATGTTATCTATGAAGCATCGGGCAACGACGCGCTCAGCGACAATATTGCCAAGCTGCGCGCCGGCAAGATTGACATCCTGATCGAAAGCAAACCCGTGATGGATTATACGCTCCGTAAAAAAGGTGCCGAAGGCCAGATTTCATGGGCTGGCGGCATCGCCCAATCGCCCGTATATCTCGCCTTTTCGCCCGGCGGCAGCAACTCCCGTTTCTTCTCTACCCAGTATGATGCAGGCATCAAGCGCCTCAAAGCATCCGGCGAACTGGATACCATCTATCGTAATTACGCCCTGCAGCCCTAAGGCATATCAATATAAAACAGCAGGATAGCCGGCTGTAACGCGAACGGTGCAGCTGTCATAGTTTCTTCACTTCTCAGATGGTTAATCTGTCTGTAAGGTAGAGGGATATAGTTAGCGAAAGCACCCATGAGCATTGATAAAAAAGCGCAAAACCTGCAAACCCCGCCCACCAAAGAGCGGCTGGCGGTTGTTGGCGGCGGCATTTCGGGCCTCATGGCTGCCTACTACGCAAATAAGAACGGCCAGCCCGGCGCGCAAATAGATATTTATGAAGCAAGCGGCCGTGTCGGCGGCAAACTCGAAAATGAAGAAATCAACGGCGAAGTCGTAAATAAAGGCGGCGAATTTGTTGATAGCACCAATGTGCGCATGCGTGCTTTGTGCAAAGAACTTGGCGTCGGGTTGATACCTTGCGAAGACCAGAAGATGTCAACCTTCCAGCATCCCGACGGTCATATTGTTCCCAGCGCGGAATTCCTCGCCGCCTACAAGCCGCTCTCCGAACAAATCATCAAAGACAAAGCAGCCATCGCCGCAGACCCGCAAGGCGAAGTGGCCAAACGCCTCGACGGTATGAGCGCCGAAGAATACCTGCGCCACCTGGCGGCAACCATCACGCCCGAAAAAGACGACCGCTCCAACATGAAATGGTTGTGGGATACCGTCACCTTCCAAAGCAACCGCGTAGACCCCGCCATCGTGCAAATGGCCGTCAACGGCTATGCGTCCGAAAGCGGCAACCATCCCGGCAAAGTAAGCGCCATGCAGTTCGCCATGGAAGCCAGCGGCAAAACCGATGCGTTCCTTGAAAGCGATTGCGCCTTCCGCATCGAAGGTGGCACCGAGCATCTCATCAAAAGGCTCGAAGAACATCTGAAAGACAAGAAGGTCAACTTCCACAAGAACCACCGCCTCGAAGCCATCGGCAAAACCGCCGACGGCAAACTGAATCTGGAGTTTGCGCAGCCCGGCGACACGGTAACCGAACGCCCGGCCGATAAAGTCATCCTCGCCATGCCCGCGCACCGCATTGGTCGCGTCAAAGGCCTCGAAAATGTTGGCTACTCCGCCGAATCCATCAAAACCCTGCAAGAGCTGCAATATACGCAAAACATCAAATTCACCGTGGCCGTAAAGCCGGGTGCAAAGCTGCCGCGCGAGAATTTCAGCTCCAACTCCGGCTTCCAGACATGGAATGGCTCAAACACGCAAATGACCTTCTTATGTACGCCCGAAGACATGAAAGGCCTGAAGCCCGCCGAATACGTGGCCAAGTGCTGCGAGCAATACGCCAAAGCCCATGGCCTGAAGTCCGATGAAATTTTTGATCGCGCACCCGGCAAAGTGTCATTCGCCCACCCCGGCACGACACCTTGCTACGCTTCACTCGCCGTAGGGCAGATGATAAAGGTGATAAAAATGGTCAACTCCATGGATGGTCCTGCCGCACACGGCGTGGCCATGGCCGGCACCTTCTTCCCCATGATGGGCGCAAACAACCGCATGGGTATTGGCTTCATGGAATGCGGGCTGAACTCCGCCATGGAAGCCAGCATGCGCCTTTGCCCGCCGCAAATCGGCCGCGAGCATGAGCTGTCCAGCCAGCGCCAGATTCCCCACGGCGGCGGCGGCGTCAACCGCCCCATGACCCGCTAATCGAAAACTAGAATTAATCCAAAACTAAAATTATTTCAAAACCTGTGCAAGGTCGCGGTAGCCGTAATCTTCGGCTGTAATGGCGGCCGTCTTGCCCGCCTTATTCGCAATATAGCGGTCTGCGCCCTTTTTCACCAGAAGCAGCGATGCTTGCGTACTGCCATTTTGCGCGGCAAAAATCAGCGGCGTATTGCCCGCAAGGTCCGTCTGTGCGGCATTCGCGCCGTAATAAAGCAGCATGTTCACCGCGTCGGTCTGGTTGTTCCATGCCGCCCAATGCAGCGGCGTCTGGCGGTTGCTGTTGGCAAGATTCACATCCGCCCCGCGCTCCATAAGTTTTTGAATCAGCGCCGTCGAGCCGTTCCCCGCCACGATATGCATCGGGGCCTGGCCTTCAGGGTTGATGCGGTTCACCGACGCAAGCGCCCCCGTGCCCACCGGAATCAGCGACGCATCGCCCGCAAACGCAGCCTGAATCAATTGTGCGAATTCCTGGTAATGCTGCGTGTCCTGCGTGTTCGTGCGTGTAAGCAAATAGCGTAATTCTTCGAGCTGCCCGCGCCCTGCCGCGTAATCAAACACATTATTGCCTTCGCGGTCGCGGAATTCCGGGTTTGCGCCCGCAGCCAGCAAGCGCGAACATAAATCCGCATACCCATTCCATGCCGCATACATCAGCGGCGTGCGGCGCAGCGCGTCGCGGCTATCTACTTTGCTTTTCATGGCGAGGCGTTTTTCCACCGTCGCCACATCGCCCTTGGACGCCGCAAGAATCAGCGTCAAATCTTCATGCGAGGTATCATCGGAACCTACAGTTGCGCCGGGCAGGGCGGTGCCTGTGTGCCCGCCGCGTGCGTTGCGGTTTATGCCGTTGCTTTGCGGCAGTTGGTTGCTGCCGTCGCCACCTGCTTCGCGCGCGGCTTCCCCTGCGCGGATCACGGTGACTAAACTTCCCGGCCCCGTGAGGCTCGAATAAATCCCGCCGCCGTCATTAAGCGTCGCCGATTCACCCGGAACCATATCGGTGCCCGGCGCGGTAAAGCTCACCCGCGCCTTGTACACAACCGTACCGGCAATCGCGGCTCCACCCAGAATCAACATGCGAAAAAATTTCATACGCAGCAAAATGCACGATTTCAAAGCATATTTCAACGCCTGTATTGTATGCGCCCAAGACTATGCTAGTATGGCCTCAAAATAATAGAACAGGAGATGGACGTGCGCTGGCTTGATATTCGTGAAATTGCCATAAGGCTTGAAGAGCTGCACCCCGATCTGGATAATGTAAATGTCCGTTTTACTGATTTACGCCAGTGGATTATCGAAATCCCTGAATTTCTCGACGACCCCAATGGCTGCAATGAAAAAATTCTCGAAGCCATCCAGATGGCATGGCTAGATGAGCGCGACTGAGCTAACCAGCACTCAAAGCTTTACTACCGCAACCGAGGGCGAAACCCGCGCGTTTGCCGCCCGCCTTGCTGCCCTGTGCAAACCCGGCGATTGCCTGCTGCTGCAAGGCGACCTGGGTGCGGGCAAAACCGCACTTGCCCGCGGCTTCATCCAGTCGTTAGTCCCAAACACCGAAGTGACCAGCCCCACCTTTAACCTCGTGCAAACCTACGACGCCGCCCCCGCCACCATCTGGCATTTCGACCTTTACCGCCTGAAATCCCCGTCTGAGCTTGCCGAAATCGGCCTCGACGATGCGCTTGAAAGCGGCATCACCCTCATCGAATGGCCCGAAATTGCGCAAAGCCACTGGCCCAAACACGCGCTCACCATACAGCTCCAAGCCAGCGGCGATTCGCGCACCCTTACCCTGTCGGGCGCATCTGCCCGCTGGAAACAGCATTTTGCAACCCTAACGGAATAACCACCATGACCACCATCCAGCCCCAGCGCCTTGAGCAAATCCAGCAGTTCCTCGGCGGCACTGATTTCCGCGAAGCCGCACTCCAGCCGCTCGCGGGCGACGCCTCCTTCCGGCGCTACATCCGCGTAAACAAAGACGGCAAACAAGCCATGCTCATGGACGCCCCCGTGGACAAAGAAGACGTGCGCCCCTACATCGCAGTGGCCGAATATCTCTGCACCAAAGGCTTCAGCGCCCCCAAAATCTATGCCCAGCATGTGCCGCAGGGCCTCTTATTATTAGAAGACCTCGGCAACGATTCCTTCACCCTGTTACTGAAGCAGGACGAAGCCCGCGCCCAGCTCGAAGAAACCCTGTACAGCGCAGCCATAGACCTGCTGGCCGATTGGCACGACACCGCCCGCAATTTCTCCGCGCCCACGCAGCTGCCGCTACCCGTATACGACACCCCACTGCTCATGCGCGAAGTGCATCTCTTTTCCGACTGGTTTTTGCCACAGGTCATGGGCCGGGAAAAAGCCACCATTCTCAAAAGCGAATTCATCGGCATCTGGGAGCGCATTCTTGCAAGCGCAAAACTCGCAACCAACGTCTGGGTTCACCGCGACTACCACGCCGATAACCTGATGTGGCTGCCCACCCGCCAAGGCTCCGCCCGCGTGGGCCTGCTCGATTTCCAGGACGGCGTATACGGCGATGCGGCGTATGATCTCGTCTCGCTACTCGAAGACGCCCGCCGCGACGTGCCCCAGAAACTCGCCGACACCATGGTCGCCCGCTACATCGCAACCACCGGTATTGACGCCACGCAGTTCCGCACCGCCTATGCTGTGCTGGGTGCGCAGCGCAATTGCAAGATCGTGGGCATCTTCACCCGCCTTGCGGTGCGCGATGGTAAGCTGCACTACCTGAACCTGTTGCCCCGCGTCTGGCAGCATCTGGAGCGCGACTTGCAGCACCCCAAAATGGCCGAGCTGAAACACTGGATTGACACCTACGTGCCCAAAGACGCGCGCGGCGCCATCCCCATGCGCTACACCGCCGCCGAACTCGCCCTCAGCGCATGAAAGATTTGTGCATGAACCCGTTCCCCACCCATGCCATGGTGCTGGCCGCAGGGCTGGGCACGCGCATGCGTCCGCTCACCCTCACGCGGCCCAAACCCCTGATCGAGGTCGCAGGTCAAACGCTGCTCGACCGCGTACTGGGCTGGATGGAAAACGCAGGCGTAAAAGACATGGTGGTCAACACCCACTACCTGGCCCGGCAAATCGAAGACCACGTACGCCATTACAAAAACATCCAGGTTTCTTCCGAAGCCGATGCACTGCTCGAAACCGGCGGCGGCATCGCCAAAGCCCTGCCTCTCTTAGGCCCAGCCCCATTCTTCTCCGCCAATAGCGACACAATCTGCCTCGATGGCAAAACGCCTGCGCTGCACCGCATGGCTGCCGCTTGGAACGATGATGAAATGGACGCGCTCCTGCTCCTGCACCCCACCGAAAAAGCCATCGGCTACGAGGGCAGGGGGGACTTCGCAATCAACCCCGACGGCACACTTACCCGCCGCGGTGATGCGCCTTCCGCACCCTATGTATTTACAGGCGTGCAGCTCCTGCACCCGCGCCTGTTCGCAGGCCACCCTGCCGGGCCATTCTCCATGAATATATTATATGACCGCGCTGGCCCCCGCCTGCGCGCCATCGCCCACGATGGCGATTGGCTGCATGTCGGCGACCCCGAAGGCTTAGCCCTCGCCGAAGCCTGGCTCAAAGCCAACCGCTAATTTCAAAATAATGCTATCGCCTTAGCGCCCAACTACAGCGTTAGCGTACTGCTGTAGGGAAGTATTCCGGCGCCCTTTCGCTCTGTTCATTACAGCTGCCCCAGCCTTGCGCGCCCTTTGTCACGCCGCAACGCACAAGGTTCGTTGATGCGCCCGTGCCCGCGCCCTTATATTCGCGGCGTGGCGTCCAGAACCATGGCGCATCGAAGCCCTTATTGAAGCAATAGGCCCAAACGTTGGAATCCACCCTGTTCGAGCGGGGCTGCAGCACAATGGTGTCGTCGGCATCCACAGTCGGGCGCCAGTCATAGGTGGCCTGTAAATCGAAGCCGTCCGTGGCGGTTGCGTCGCAGGTGCGCACGTCGTTGGTGCGGCGGTACACCTTCACCGCATCCCAGCGGTTATTGCCCGCGCTATCCCAGCCCAGCACGAAATGGCGGTAGCTGGTATCAAGAATCGAAGGCATGCAATTTTCGCTCATGCAGGTTTCTGGATCGAGGTCGGGGTCGGCGGCGTTGTTACAAATGTCCGATTGCCCCGTCAGCACGCGCAACGTCTTGTCGCAAATTTCCTGCTGGTAGTTCGGCGGCATGATGTCTTTATACAGCAAATGTTCTGGCCCTTGGCCCATGGAAATGGTGCTGTCTGAAGAAGTGGGGAACTTGCCCTGATCCCAAAACACGATTTCAGCCCATGTGAACTGCACTTTGGCGTCCGATTCTTTGAAGTGCATGTTGACCACGAACGCGATCAGCGGCAAGCGTCCGGGCACTTCCATCACAATGATGTCACCCTTCACCGCATTGTCCAGCCCGCCTGCAATATAGGCAGTGCCCGGCGCAGTCATCGGGAAGTCGGCAAACAGGCCCTTGGCTTGCGGTGTGGTCACATACCCGCGCCAGCCGTTCGCCCATGGTTTCTGGCGCGGCATGATATTTTGTGTGTAATCACCCTTGGTGGTATACGCGCTACCCACTTTCGACAGCGCGAAGTTTTCCGCGCCCATCGGCTTGAACGACTTCTCATAACGCGCCATGCAGAAGTTGTTATCGTTGCGGATGGACCACATCTGGTGCGCATAAAGCTCCGGCAAGCCGCCCACGCGCGACATTTCGGCCGGGCGCTCGACAATGTTCAGGTACGGCCATGTGCCGGGGTCGGGGCTTGCATAATCGCTGTAGCCACCTTCGCTGCCATCGTCATAGCCGTCTTCGACCTGCTGCTTGACCTTCTTGGCTTCTTCCACGTCTTCTTTGCTGATTTCTTCGCGTTGGAACACCAGCGTATCCCAGCTGCCAAGCGTGTTCAGGAAGCTGCCGCCATGGCGCGGGTTGCCCGCCGAAACGCCCGTATCCCACCACCGCATATACGGCATATGGTAGCCCAGCAGCTTGCCGCCGTCAGGGCCATCAGATTCATCGTGGTAGGCCTGGAAGTAGGTCTTGAACTGGTAGTCGCGCGGTTCGCTGTTGTTGCCATTCTTTTCGGTGAGCTTTTCAGTCGCTTTCATCGCGTCATGCAGCGGTGCGGTGCAATCGCCACCGCTTCCCGCGCTCGACAAGCTATAACTGCCGCCGTACGCATCGCCCGTAAAGTCGTCGGTGGCCACCACATAGCCGAACTGTTCGTCAATGATATGGTCGGTGCCCTTGCCGGTCTTGGGGTCTTTCACCTTTTCGCTCTCGATGCGCGCATGGCGCAGGCCTTCTTGCGTGCGCAGCTTCAGGTAATTGATCGGCACCACGTCCTTGATGATGATATGGCAGCACTGCTGGATGCTGAGCTTAACCGGGCATTCGTCAAACGTATCCGTTTCCCAGAAGCGCGTTTTGCACGGCGGCACGAAGCTGCTATATTCCGAGCTGTAGCCGCTGCCGGGCGCTTCGCAGGTTGCCATTTGCGCAGCCGTCACCATGCCCGGATACGTGCCTGTATCAATCCATTTCTTGATGAATGCGTTCAGGTTGATGTTGATGCGCTGCGTGATACACGCATCAAAATGTTCCTTGCGGAAGTCCAGGATATCCACCGGAACAATAGCGCACTGCACGGGGTATTCATTTCTCTTGCGCCATGAATCGCGGTCCTGCGAGTAATCGGTGTAGCCGGTGCGTGCGCCCGTACAGCCGTCTTTGCTCGTCGGGTCTTCGATCATGATCGAAGTTTTGTCCGAATAGTCGCGGTCCGTGCCATGGAAGCGGTCGCGCGGCATCAGCGGGTTATCCGCAGGCATCATCACCTTGGTCGTGTTCGGGCAATAATAGGTCGTTTCCTTGGCGGCCTGATAAGCCGGGTCCGGCGGAATCGGGAACATGGTCGTCTGGCACGGCGGCGAATCGTAATACGCGTCGTAATAATCGTCCTTCGCGTGGCACTGCGGCGTCAATCCCTGCTTGCCCGGAGGGCTTTCAGACTTTGGCGGCGGAATGGTCAGGTTGGGCGGTTCGCCAATATTCTGCACGCACGGCACGCTGATATCGGGGAACTTTTTGTGGAACCGTTCGCGCAGCACATAGTCCGGGTAAGCCGCCGCAAACTTGTCCTGGTCAAAGAAGCTCTTGTCCCATTCTTCCTGGAACCATTTGCTTGCCAGCACTTCGTCTTCGTTGTCCACGGCGTTGTTGGTGCGCCAAACGGGCGACCCGCCGGATTTTTTATCGAGGTTGGTGTTTTTGTCGTTGCCGAACTCAATCTTGCGCGCGGATTCGCCGTTGATCAGCGGTTCGCAGTTATTCAGGAACGAGCGTTCCGGGTCAATGTTGGAAAGCGGGTCGTTCGTGCCGATACCTGGGCGCTCCATCACGCGCCACGGCGCATCGTCATGCGACATGATGATGTATTTGTAGCACCAGTTGGCCTGGAAGCGGCGGAACGATGCGAACTGCGGAATATTCTCACGCAGGAACTCCGGCGTTTCTTTGTAGTCCAGCACCGCCGGATAATCGCCTGGGCAGCTCGCGATACCGCCCTTGCCGATGAAGAAGGTGGTGGTCTGGTAATAGTTGGTGTTTTTGTAAACGTCCGGCTCGCGGTTCATCACGCGCTTCAGGTCGAACGTTTCTTCGTCGTCCATGTTCATGTAATACGCAAACGCCACGTTCGCGTCGGCTTGCGTATCTACCTTGCTGGTATCGCGCATGGGCATGCAGCTGCTGTTTTTGATCGCATTCATGTCCAGCGGCTGCACCATGGTGGGCTTGCTGCCCAGCACCGTGCCGGTAATCTTCTGGTCGAAAATGCTTAATGGGCGGTCGCTGTAGCCTTCGCCCGACCCGCCGTAATAACCGCTGCCCACACCTGTGCCCGCGCCAGCGCCATACACGCTGCTGTTTGCAATGCTCGGCAAGTTGCCTTCGCCGTCAAGCGCGCCGGTTTTCGGGTTCCACATGGTAACAGGCAAATCCGCGCCGCTGACGCACATATCGCGGTAGCGGTAATCGGGCGGCATTGCAGGCATGAACGGAATCAGCTGGCGTGGTTCGCTATCGTGCGAAGAATCGTAATGCGGCGTGTTGGTATCGTAATTGCTGTCGTAGTAGCAGTCGTAATACGTGTCGTAATACGAGTCATAGCTATCGTAGTAGCTGTCATAATAGCTGTCGTAATACGAGTCGTAATACGAATCATATTCGCTGTAGTAGCTGTCGTAATACGAGTCGGTATACGTGTCGTAGTAAGAGTCATAGCCCTTATAATACGAGTCGTAATACTCATCGTAATACCCGTAATAATCTTCGTAATACTCGTCGTAATACTCGTAATAGTTCTCGTAGTAATACTCTTCGTAGTAATTATCGTAATAGCTGTTGTAGTAGTTGTCGTAATAGCTGTTGTAGTAATTTTCGTAATAATTCCCGTAATAGTTTTCGTAGTTTCCGTAATAATTGTCGTAATAGTTGCTGTAATTCCCGTAATAGTTTTCGTAATAGTTGCCGTAATTCCCGTAATAGCTTTCGTAATAGTTGCTGTAATTCCCGTAATAATTATCGTAATTCCCGTAATAGCCCTTGTAGCTCTCGTAATAATTCTCATACGGCGAATAGTAATTCCCATACGATGAGTAGTAGTTCCCGTAATTCCCGTAATTATTGTAGTCGTTGTACGAGTTGTAATTATTGTAGGAGTTATAGTTGTTGTACGAGTTGTAGTTATTGTACGAGTTGTAGTTGTTGTAATTATCGTAGCCGCCGCTTGAGCTGCTGGAACTTGAGCTGCTGGAACTGCTGCTTGAATTGCTGCCGCTGCTGGAGTTGCCGCCGCTCGCGCCATTGTTGCCGCCGCCATTGCCGTAACCCGATTCCGGCTCAAGGTTGTTAAAGCCCGAAACTTCCGCCGATGTCAGCCGCGCCGCATGCTGCGATCCGTTGACGGACGTATCCACAATCGTGTTCCGCAAACCGAAGAATTCATCCACGATCTGGTTGATGGTAAGGCTGTAAATATCGTGGTCGCCCGGCGTGGAAAATTGCGGGTCGGGCGTATGGTTTATTTTGTTATTTTCAGGTAAATCAACGGCTTGGCTTGAGCTTGGGACCGTTGAGAGGCAGGAGGTCAAGAATAACAATGACCATTTGGGCTTAAGCGACCTGACTTTATCGCTTTTTTGGTATAACGCGTCCATTCCGTCTAGCAAGGTCGGGCATTTCCCTGTCGCGGGTGAAAAAAATTGAATGATTATTAAATGTTAGAGCAGTTTTAGATGACGCTGATTTTATAGTATAATTATATCTTAGCGCAACAATGTTTCACCTTCGTGACGGTATTGTAAAACCTGTGGGATTTATGCAACCGGCACCCCAAAATTTTCTTTTTCTGCGCCCCGTTTGGCCAGCAGCTCAAAAATGGTCCGCGCCGCCTTGTCGCTGGGTAGTTCATTTCCCGGCGGAATCAGCATGGCAAGCGCTTCTTTCTGCGCTTCTTTTTGCTGTGCTTTGCGCTCTGGGCTGCTCATCAGCGCCATCGCGGCATTGGCCAGCATAAACGGGCTGCACAGCCCCTGCAGCATTTCGGGAATTACTTCCCGTTTCTTCAGGATGTTGATCAGGTTAACATATTTGATCTGCGCCATGCGCTTAAACACCCATGCCGAGATCGGATGCACCTTGTACGCCACCAGCATCGGCGTTCCGGCCATCGCCACTTCCAGTGTCACCGTGCCCGATTTCACAATGGCCATGTCGCTTGCCGCAATCGCGTTTTTCTTGTCCGCGTCGTTGCTCATCACCACCGCGCGGAACGGGCAATTATCAAAATACGGCCCCATGAACTGCATCATATTATCCGGCACAGCCACCGCCAGCGCCATGTTCGGGTAGTCCGGCGCGAGCATGATCATCGTCTTCGCAAAAATAGGCATCAGGCGTTTCACCTCGCCCTTCCTGCTTCCCGGCAGCAAGCAGAAAACCGGCACATCGGGCGCAATTTCATATTTTTCGCGGAAGGCATCGGCGCTCCCAACCGTCGTTTCCGCCACCGCCGCATGCCCCACAAAGGTGCAAGGCAGCCCCACTTTTTTGAAATACGGCGGCTCAAACGGCAGTAGCACCAGCAAATGATCAAAAATTTTCGCGCATTTTTCTGCCCGGTCCGGCTTATACGCCCACACCGTCGGCGCCACGTAATGCACAAACAACGACGAGTATTGCTCCTCGCGCAACCGCTTCACCACCCGGTAGCAAAAGCCGGGACAGTCAATGGTAATCACCAGATCCGGGTCCTTCGCCTGAATGTCTTCCGCCGTGCGGTGAATACGCGCCGTCAGGTTAAACACATACGGCAAAATCTCGATAAACCCGAGCATGGAAAGTTCATAAAATGGGAAGAGGGAGGTAAGCCCCTCGGCCATCATGCGCGGGCCGCCAATCCCGAAAAACTGGATCTCCCGCGTTGTCTGCGCCTTGAGCGAGCGCATCAGGTGCGCCCCCAGCAAATCGCCTGAAGCCTCGCCCGCAATCACATATATTTTCAGCGGCACGCCAGCATGCTGCGCCCCCATCAGCATCTCAGCCATGGCTCACCCCTACAATAAAAAGCCCCAGCGCATCAGCGCGCGCGAATGTCTTTTCCCGGTCCAAAATCAGGCTCGCGCCCGACTCCACCGCAATACCCGAAAACCCGCAGGCAGCAAGCCGCTCCACCGTTTCCGGCCCAATGCTCGGCAGGTCAGCGCGCTCTTCCTGCGCGGGCTTTTTAAGCTTCACCAGCACCCCGCCCTTCGCCTCGCGCTTCAAGCCAGCGCAACGCGCAATCAACGCATCCGTACCCTCAGCCGCTTCCACGCCAAGCACATACCCATGCTCCACGATCACCGCTTGCCCCACATCCAGCGCGCCCAAGGCAAGTGCCACTTTCAACCCCTGCGCAATGTCGGCTTCGGCCCGTGCGTCGGGTGCAATATTGCCTAAAATACCCAGCGGCGCCAACAAAGATGCCATCACCGCATCCGCTCCCACCACCGTAAAACCTTCCTCTTCCAAAAACGCGATCACGGCTTTCAGCAGCGCATCATCGCCGGAAAAAAACGCGCCGCCCAACCGCGCCAGCAGCTTTGCTCCTACAAAATCAGGCCGCAAACCCGAAAGGGAAGGGCGCTTCACCCGCCCCGCCAGCACAATTTCCCGTGCGTCGTTTTTGCGCAAAATCTCCAGGCTTTCACCCACCGCACCAAGGCGCACCACTGCGTGTGGCGTCTCTTTCAGCGCTTCCATATCCGCCATGCCCTCAAGCGCTACCACGAAATAGGGACGCCCCGATTGCTCGCAGCATTCCACCAGTTGCAAAGGCAGCCTGCCGCCCCCGGCAATAATGCCAAGCGCGCACGGCGTTTCTTCGGTGGAGGTATTTGGCGCAGCCGCGCTCATGCCGCCTGCGGCGTATCCTGAGGGGTGCTGGCTTTGGGCACGCAAAGCGACCGCGAGCCTTTATCATCCACAAACCCAAGGATCTGCATCACTTCATTTACGCTGCCGTATGTTTCGCGCGTTTTATTCGCGCGTTCCACCAGCGTACCGTTCTGGTCTTCAAACAGCATTTTGTACGCGTTGCGCAAAGCATGGATCGTATCGCGGTCAAACCCGCGGCGCTTCAGCCCCACAAGGTTCAGCCCCGCAAGGTTCGCGCGTTCGCCCATGACCGACCCATACGGAATCACATCATGCTCAACACCCGACATGCCGCCAATGATGGCATGGCTGCCAATGCGCACGAACTGGTGAACCGCCGCAAGGCCGCCGATAATGGAATGGTCGCCCACTTCCACATGCCCGCCCAGCGTCGCGTTATTCGCCAGAATCACATTGTCACCCACTTGGCAATCATGCGCCACATGGCTCGAAACCATGAACAAACAGTTATTGCCGACCCGCGTCACCATTACGCCGGTTTCCGTGCCGGGGTTCATCGTCACATGCTCGCGGATCACGTTGTTATCGCCGATCACCAGCGAAGATTTCTCGCCCTTGTATTTCAAATCCTGCGGCGGGTGGCCAAGCGATGCAAACGGATACACCGTGCAGTTTTTACCAAGCGTCGTAACACCGCCAATCGCCACATGCGACACCAGCCGCGTGCCGTCGCCGATCACCACCGTGCCTTCCAGCACGCAATACGGCCCAATATGCACGTCTTTACCCACAGTCACGTCCGCGCCGAGAATAGCGGTAGGATGAATGCTCATGGCTAATCCACAATCATGGCGCAGATAACGGCTTCCGCCACCTTCACGCCGTCAACGGTTGCAACGCAGGCAAACTTCCACACATTGCGGCGGCTCTGCTGCTTGTCCACGCGGATATGCAGCGAATCGCCCGGCACAACCGGCTTCCTGAAGCGCGCCTCGTCAATGGACATGAAATACACCAGCTTGCCCTCAGAGGCCTTGCCCAGCGTTTCCACCACCAGCACGGCCGAAGTCTGCGCCATCGCCTCAATGATCAGCACACCCGGCATCACCGGCTTGCCCGGAAAATGCCCGATGAAAAACTGTTCGTTGATGCTCACATTCTTCACGCCGATGGCGTAGTGGTCCGGCGCCATTTCGATGACTTTATCAATCATCAAAAACGGGTAGCGGTGCGGAATCATTTCCATAATGCGCTCCACCGAAACCACGGCCTTGGAAACCACGGGAGCGGAAGCGGGCGTTTCTTTTTCTGCTGCAGTCATAACCTGTCCTCAATATTCCAAAAGCTTTGCAGGACCTGTGTCCTGAGTATCGTGTGTGAATTCCGGCTAGATGTTAGAGCATTGCGCCCTAAAATAAAGCCTTTATGCGCAAACCTAGCCCGCTTGCTTCAAAATCCCGCTCTTGCGCGGCTTTTTTGGCGGGTTTGCTGGGGTTTTACCCTTTGTCCGCTGGGCCGCCCGTTGCGAGGAATGGGTGTTTCTTTCCCAAAAAACCCCATCCGCATACCCCTGAATCCCCGGCGAAGCTTCCGCCATAGCCAGCCGTTTCAGCGCCATACAGGCAAAATCGGCGTCTTTTTCGATCCCGATAAAGCGCCGCCCGAGCTTGGCCGCAACCACAGCCGTTGTCCCCGACCCGCAAAAAGGGTCCAGCACCAGCGCGCCTTTTTTGCTGCTGGCCAGTATCAGTTTGGCGATCAGCTTTTCCGGTTTTTGCGTCGGGTGCGGCGTGTTTTCCGGCATAGACCAGAAGGGAACCGTAATATCCGTCCATAAATTAGACGGATGCGTAAGCCGCGTATTGCCGTCTTCGCTTGCGTCCCAATCCTTCGGGCGGCCGTCGTCGTTGCGATAAGGGGCCAGCACTTTGCGCCGCAGCTTCACCGCCTCCGTATCAAAATAATAATCATCCCCCACCGTGCAAAACCAGATATCTTCACTCGCATTCTTCCAGTTCGCAGCAGCCCCCCGGCCTTTTTCCCGCTCCCACGTAATGCGGTTGCGCACCCGGAAATACTTGCTCGCCACCGCAAAAATCGAAGGCGAACTCAGCCAGTCCCCGCAAATATAAATACTCGCATCCTTCGCCATGCACGGCAAAATCGCGACAATCCACGCTTCCAGCTGTTTGGAATACGCCCCAACCGATTGCTTCGCAAACGTCGCCGCACCAAAAGTCTTGGTCATATTATACGGCGGGTCCAGCACCACCAGATCCGCGCACGCGCGTGGCAAAAACCCGCACGCCACTTCCATATCCTGCTGCAATATCCGGTTCGCAGGCATGGAAGAAGGGCCATCAAGCCGCAGCAATTTCTTGGAAAACGCGCGTGTTTCCGCTGCTGTCAGCGCCAGCGTTTTGTTGCGCGCAGCAGGCATTATTCGTCAGCCGCAGTATCTTTTTTGGAAATCTTGCCCAGCGCCAATGTCTGGCGGTGCCATTCGCGTGCAGGCACAGCGGGGCTGCCGCCATACGTGCCGCCCGGCGCAAGGTTATGCATCACGCCCGACTGCGCAATCAGCTTCACGCCCGCACCCAAAGTGAGATGCCCCGAAATGCCCGTCTGCCCACCAAGCATGGAGCCATCGCCCACCTGCGAGCTGCCGGCAATGCCCGTTTGCGCCGCAATAAACACATAATTGCCAATCTGCACATTATGCCCGATTTGCACCAAATTATCAATTTTCGTACCCGTGCCAATCACCGTATCTGGCCCGGCTCCACGGTCAATGCACGTGCCAGAACCCACCTCAACATCATTGCCGATCAACACGCGCCCAAGCTGCGGCACCTTCACCACACCCTTGCGCGACGGTGCAAAACCAAACCCGTCCTGCCCCACATGCACCCCGCGCAGGAACACCACCCGTTTACCCAGAATGCAATGGCTGAGCGTGCAGTTCGCACCAATATTACAGCCGTCCCCAAGTTCCACATGCGCATCAATCACCGTGTTCGCGCCAATGCGGCTGCCATCACCAATCACCACATGCTCGCCAATCACCGCGCCCGGTTCAACGCGCACGCCCTTGCCGATCTTCGCCGTGGCCGCAATATGCGCCGCAGGTGAAATCCCCGCCACAATCTCCGCATCCGGATACAAGCGCCGCGAGGTGAGCGCAAACGCATAATACGGCTCGTCAATCACCAGCATCACCATGCCCGCCGGTGCGCGGTTGGTAAATTTGGCGCGCACAAAACACGCCCCCGCCGCCGATTTGCTGAAAGCGTCGAGATATTTCACATTGTCGAAAAAGCTGATGTCTTCCGCGCCCGCAGTTTCCAGCGGCGCAACGTTCATAAACGTGCGCGCCTCGTCGAGCTGCCCGGAAGTGACAGTGAGTGCAGCGCCCGTAAGCACTGCAATATCACGTAAAGCCACCGGCCCCGCATTGCGGAAAAAACGCGCGTCAACCACGTGCTATCCCTTCAGGTGCGCTAAGGCTATTTCTTGGTGTCATCCGATTTGGTGTCTGCCGGAGCGTCGAACTTCACATCCAGCTTGGCCATTTTCTGGTTCAGGCGCTTCAGCACTTCATCAGAAATATCCAGTTTCGGGTCGCCATAAAGGATCTGCGAGGTAGGAACCGCAATCGCAAAACCCTTTTCCTTGGAAAGGTCGGTGATCACTTCGGTCACAACCTTCTGGATGTCGTTCAGCGCATGTTCAAACGCAGCGTCGAGCGTTGCTTTTTTGGCCTGTACTTCTTTCTGTACGTCGGTAGCCTTCTTGCGGAACGCCGTGGCCTTCTCGTCAAACGCGGTCTTGGAAAGCACGCTGCGCTTCTTGCCTAAATCCTGGTCTTCCTTTTGCAGCTCTTCTTCCTTTTTGGAAATTTCGCTCTGGAAGGTCTTCTGCTTGTTTTCAAGCTGTTCGCGCACGTTCTGCGCAGCCGTGGAATCGCGCATCACCTGCTGGATATTCACAACCGCAATGGTGTTCGCGCCAGCAGCCGGAGCGGCGTCAGCGGCAAATGCCGGTGCGGTGAAAGCAATCATGGCTGCAACTGCCACGGAGGTAAGCATCGTCTTCATAGTTCTATCGCATCCTTTCAAGGAAAATAAATATTAGAATCGTTGGCCAAACCCAAAGCGCAGTATCTGCGTGCGGTCGGGCTGTTGTTTAATAATGGCCGAGGCCATATCCACGCGGATCGGGCCGAAGGGGGAATTCCACAAGACGCCCACGCCCGAAGACACGCGCGGCTTGCTGCTATCGAAAATATTAGGCCCTTTTTCATTGATGTTCCAAAGGCTGCCCACGTCCGTGAACACCGCGCCCGAAAGCCCGATTTCCTCAGGTAACCCCAGCGGGAAACGTAATTCCGCCGTACCTACATAGTATTCATTGCCGCCCAGCGCGTCCGTGGTGCTGGTATCGCGTGGACCCACACCGGCGTTTTGGAAGCCGCGCAAATCATCGCCGCCAAGGAAGAAGCGATCATTGATGCGGATGCCGCGGTCACCATCGCCCAGAATTAAACCACCCGTGCCCAGCAGGCCCAGTGTCCATTTGGGGTATACGGTATAGTAGTAGCTGGCCTTGGCTTCATGCTTCAGGTATTTCGAGTTGCCGCCCAAACCCGCCAGTTCCTGCGTAAGGCTCAGGAAATAACCCTTGGTGGGCGCAAATTTGTTGTCGCGCAAATCATACGCCAGCGACTGGCCGACGGCGGAGTTGATGTTATTGCCTTCCTGCCGCTGAATATACGCCGAGGCCGTAACCGGCACCTTGCTGATATCGCTCTGCGAGAGGTTGTAATACATGCCGTGCTGCAAATGTTCCTGCAGCGCGTAGCTCATGCGCAGCTTGCCGCCTTGCGTGTCGCTGATATACGAAGACTGGCGCGTGAAATCCACATAGGTGCGGTAAATATCGAAGCCCGCAGCCAATTCGCGGTCAAGGAAATACGGCTCCGTAAAGCTAAGCTGCGCCTGCCTGCGGCGTGCCGCAAGCGTGAAGTTGGTGCGCAAATCCTGGCCGCGGCCCAGTAAGTTATGTTCAGCCACGCCAAAGTCGCCCAGTACACCGTCGGTGGTGGAGTAGCCTGCGCCAAGGTTGATTTCGCCCGTGGATTTTTCCTTCACATCCACATTCACCACCGTTTTATCCGGGGCGCTGCCTTGCTCGTTCTTCACATCCACTTTTTCAAAGTAGCCAAGATTGTTCAGGCGCTGTTCGGTGCGTTGCAGCTTTGCGGTATTATAGGGATCACCTTCTTTCACGCGGAATTCGCGGCGCACCACTTCGTCCAGCGTGCGCACGTTACCGGTAATGTTGATACGCTCAACATACACGCGCGGCCCCGGCTTCACTTCATACGTCAGGTTCGCAACATGCGTCGCCTTGTCGCGCTCAAGTTTCGGGTGTACGTCCACGAACGCATAGCCATGGTTGCCCAGCTCGTTGGTGATCGCAAGTACGGTGTCGTCCACCTTGCTTGCGTCATAGGTCTTGCCTTTTTCCGAGGTCACCAGCGCATTGAGATCAATCTTTTCGCCCGTTTCTTTCAGCTCGTTGGCCACCTTCACGTCGCCCAGCGTGTATTGCGGGCCTTCTTCCACCACGAACGTCAGGTAAAACGAATCCTTCGCAGGCGAAAGTTCCGCCGTGGAAGACGTCACCTGGAAATCGGCGTAGCCTTCATTGTTATAGAAGCGGCGCAGCAATTCTTCGTCAAACTGCTGGCGGTCGGGGTCGTACTTGTCGTTGTCGGAAAGGAACTTGTACCAGGCGGTTTCTTCCGTGCGCATGGCTTTGCGCAGCGTGTCGCTGTCGAAGTTTTCATTGCCGATGAAGGTGATTTTTTTCACCTTTGCAACAGGGCCTTCCACGATTTCATATACAAGGTCAACGCGGTTTTCGTCCTGGTCAATAATCTTCGGCTCAACGGAGGCGTTATAGCGCCCGCTGCGGCGGTAAATATCGAGGATGCGCTTCACATCCGACTGTACTTTTTCGCGTGAAAAAATCGAGCGTGGCTTCAGCTCGATTTCTTTTTCAAGGTCCTTGGTCTCGATGCGGTCGTTGCCTTCAAATGCAACTTTGCTCAAGACCGGGTTTTCCTTCACGTTGATGATCAGCGTGCTGCCTTCGCGAAGCAGCTTCACGTCCGAGAAAAAGCCCGTCACGAAAAGGTTTTTCAGCGCCGAGTCAATGTCGCTCTGGTTAAACGTGTCGCCGGCTTTCAGGCCGAAATACGAAATGATAGTGCGCGCTTCAATGCGCTGGTTGCCTTCCACGCGAATAGCGCCAATGGTACCAAGCACGGGTTCTGCGTCGTTATGCACAATAGGAGAGGGCTGGGCGAGGGCGCTGGGCGAACCCGCCGCATCACCGGGAGCATCGCCCGTAACGTCAATGGCAGGACCATCCGTCGCAGTCTGTGCATAGGCCGGGAAGCACGCATTGCCGGTAAGCAAAAGCCCCCATACCGCCGTTGACACAATTGAACGATTCATTCAGCCACCAGTCCCGCAAAAAATTATTTCTGGTAGTAGTCATGCTGCAAAACAAGCCATAAATCAAGCCTCATCTTGCCGCGTGAATACGGGTGCGGAAGAAGCGCTTTTACAGGAACTTGGCCAAATCGTTAATCAGCGTAAACGCCATGAGCATGGCAAGCATCGCAAACCCCAGCTTGAAGCCGTATTCCTGCACTTTTTGCGCCAGCGGCTTGCCGCGCAAAGCTTCCGCCACGTAATAAGCAAGGTGCCCGCCGTCCAGCAGCGGAATGGGGAATAAATTCACCAGCCCCAGATTCGCCGACAGCAGCGCGATCAGCCACAGCGTGGTGTGGAAATCCTTACCCGTTGCCTGCCCCGAAAGCTGCGCAATGCCCACCGGTCCCTTAAGCGCTGCCGGGCTGCGCTTGCCGGTTGCCATCTGCCCGATCACCTTGAGCGTCGAAGCGCAAATCAGGTACGTGCGGCGCACCGATTCATTAAGCGCCGAAGCCATGCCCACATCCTGATACTTGATATCCTGGCTCTTAATCCCAATCACCGGGTGCTTAACCTTATTGCCCAGCCCATCGTCGCTTTCCACTTCCTTGGGCGTAAGCGTCACAGTTTCTTCTTTCCCGGCGCGTTCCAGCAGCAGGGTTACGGGCGTGCCAAGGTTGGTCGAAATCAAATACGGAATATCGTTAAAATTGCTCACCGTATCTTCGTTAATCTTAAGAATGCGGTCGCCCGTTTTCAGGCCCGCTTCGGCGGCTGGCGTCTCCGGCATAATATCGCCCACCACCGGTTCTGCCGAAGGCAGGCCGCTGGTCATGATGAAGTAAGTAAACACCACGATGGTAAGCAAAAAGTTTGAAACCGGGCCGGCCACCACAATCGCCATTTTCTTGGCCAGCGGCTTATGGTGAAACGTTACCGCTTTTTCCTCATCGCTCATCTGCGCCATGGCGTCGTCATCGGCGGTGCTGGCCGCCGAGGAATCGCCGAACATCTTCACATACCCGCCCAGCGGCAGCAGCGAAATTTTCCAGCGCGTGCCGGAGCGGTCGTTCCAGCCGAACAATTCCTGCCCAAACCCGATCGAAAACGCCGTAATCCGCACTCCGCAGAGCTTAGCTACAAGGTAATGCCCAAACTCATGGATAAACACGATAGTGCTAAGCACTACAAAAAAAGACCACAGCGTATGCAGCAAATTAAAAACGATTTCCATAGGTTACATCTGCTCCGCTATTTGCCTGCTGCGCGCGTTGCATTCCAGCACCGCGTCCAGCGTTTCTAAACTTGTATATGGGATATGCGCGAGGGTCTTTTCAACCACTGCCACAATATCTAAAAATCCGATCTGCCCTTTCAGGAACCGCCCCACCGCAATTTCGTTGGCCGCGTTCAGCACAGTGGGGGCATTCCCGCCCGCCTGCATGGCTTGGCGCGCCAGCCCAAGGGCCGGGAACCGCGCCTCGTCCGGCGCTTCAAAGCTCAACTGCCCAATCGCCGCCAAATCTAATTTGCCTACCGGCGCACTCAACCGTTCCGGCCAGCCCAGCGCATACGCAATCGGCGTGCACATATCCGGCAGGCTCATCTGCGCCAGCACCGAGCCATCAATCATCTCCACGAGGCAATGGATGATGGATTGCGGATGCACCAAAACTTTCAACTGTTCCACCTTCAGCGGGAACAAATAAAACGCCTCGATCAGCTCCAGCCCCTTATTCATCAGCGTCGCCGAATCCACCGAAATCTTCGCCCCCATCGCCCAGTTCGGGTGCTTCACCGCCTGCGCGGGCGTCACATCTTTCATCTGCTCACGGCTGAATTGGCGGAACGGCCCGCCCGAAGCCGTAATCGTCACGCTCGAAACCGCTTCCGGGCTTTTCGCGTCAAATACCTGATAGATCGCGCTATGCTCCGAATCCACCGGAATCAGCTTCGCGCCGTGCTTCTGCACCTCGCGCGCCATCAGCGGGCCTGCGCACACCAAACATTCCTTATTCGCCAGCGCCACGTGCGCGCCCTTGCGAATGGCCGCAAGCGTCGGCTTCAACCCCGCCGCGCCCACAATCGCCGACATGGTAATATCGGCTGGCATGCCCGCTGCTTCCAGCACCGCATCCTCACCCGCCGCAACCTCGATGCCTGTGCCCGAAAGCCCGTCTTTCAGCACGGCAAAATGCGCCTCGTTGCTAATCACCGCCCGCTTGGGCCGGAAGGCTTTCGCCTGCTCGATCAGCAGCGCAACATTCTCGCCCCCGGTAAGCGCCGTAATGGCAAAACGGTCGCGGTGCGCCGCCACGATCTTCAGTGTGTTCTGCCCGATGGTGCCGGTGGAACCCAGTAATGTTAAGGTCTGCATTTCAGGCATGTGTTCAGGAATGGCTGCGGCTTGCGCACTCATTGATAACTACCGTAAAGGTACAAAAACCACGCGAACACCGGCAGCGTAAACACCAGCCCGTCCACCCGGTCTAGCAACCCGCCATGCCCCGGAATCAGGTTGCCGCTATCCTTGATGCCCACACGGCGCTTGAGCCACGACTCAAACAAATCCCCGCACTGCGACACGATGGCCAGAAGCGCAGCAAGGTCCATGCACGCGATGATCGAAGGAGGGTAGGGGGTAAACGACGAACACGCGCCGCCCATAACTGCTGCTGCAACCACGCCGCCGCCAAGCCCGGCCCATGTCTTGTTGGGGCTGATCAACGGCGCAAGCTTCGGCCCGCCGATGCGCCGCCCTGCAAAAAACGCCCCGATGTCGGTAGCCACCACCACGAGGATAATATAAAGCACAATGCGCATGCCCGCATTGGCGTCCGCGCTCACCTGCACCGCCCGCATCCAGATCAGCGACGCGCACGGAATGGCCACATACGCAACCCCCGCCAGCTTCCAGTATTTGCTGTCTTGCGCCGTAAGCCCGTCCCATTCGCGGATCATTTGCAGCCCTGCGGCCACCACCAGCACAATAAAAACCCACCCGCCGATAAACAGCGCCAGCCCCGCAAGCAGCCCCATCACCGCGCCGGAAATAGCGCGTGTGCGAAGCCCGGCCCAGCGCGAAGCTACGGGCGGCACGTCGGAATGTTCAAGATTGTCCAAGGCCTAAAGCGTCCTTACGGCTTTAAGCACGTCGCGCACATGGTCTTCCACCTTCACCTTGCGCCACACCTGGCGAATGGTGCCGCTCTTATCAATCAAAAACGTGGTGCGCTCAATGCCCATATAGGTTTTGCCATACATGCTTTTTTCCACCCACACGCCGTAATCTTCGCACATCGAGCCGTCTTCGTCGGACGCCAGCGGGAAGGGCAGGCAGAATTTTTGTTTAAAGTTATCGTGGCTTTTCACCGAATCGCGCGAAACGCCGATCACGGTTGCGCCCGCTTTTTCAAATTCGCCCATCAGGTCGCGGAAGTCTTTGGCTTCCACCGTGCAGCCCGGCGTGTCGTCCTTGGGGTAGAAGTAAATCACCTTGTGCTTACCGCGCAAATTGTCGGTCGTAACGTCTTGCGCGCTGTCAAACGCCACGCTGAAATCCGGCGCTTTCATGCCAGCCGAGAGTTCGAGCTTCTTGTTAACGGCGGTGGAATTCATAGTCCCTCCAGTCAGGATGTGAGAAAGCTAATATAGTGGTCCAGCACCGATTGTTCAACTTGTATCAGGCGGGCCGTAAGCCCCTCGAAATCGGCCTCGCCCACCGCTTCCACCAGCAGCTTCTTAAGCCCTTGGGGTGCGTGCGCCATGTCGTAATCCTTTTCCGTGCAAAGCCGCAACATATTGAAAATATGGGTAAGAAAATGCAAATACCCCCGCAGCTCCTCGCATAATTCCGGGCTAATCAGCCCTTGCCCTGCCAGCCACAGGAAAATATCCCCCGCCCCCCCGGTGCGAAGCGCCTGCTTGCCGGGTGCGTGCAAGAGCAATAAATACTGCGCCAGAAAGTCCATGTCCACCAGCCCGCCGCGCACATATTTAATGTCCCACGGGTTGCTCGTGCCATGCTCCTTGGCAATGCGCTCGCGCATGTCGCTGATGTCGCCGCGCAGTGTCTGCGCGTGCCGCCCGGATGCCACCGCCTGCAAAATAAATTGCTGCAACGCCACCCGCAGCGAAATATCTCCCACATTGGGCCGCGCCTTGGTAAGCGCCATGAACTCAAACGTCCACGCCATCTCCGCAAAATACTGGTGCAGCGCCGGTAGCGATACTGCGAGCAACCCTTGCTTGCCCGAAGGCCTGAGCCGCGTATCCACCTCATACAGCCGCCCGTCGCGCGCAAGCGCCGTCAGCGCATTCAACAACCGCTGCGCCAACCGGTTATAATACACACTCGCGCTAAACGGCTTGCTGCCGTCCGACACCGCATCAAGGTCCGGCGCGTCATATACAAATACAAGGTCAATGTCGGACCCAAACGTAATCTCGCGGCTGCCAAGCCTGCCCAGCGAAAGGATCGCAAACCGCCCGCCGGGAATCACCCCATACGTCTTCACAAATTCCTGCGTCACAATATCCAGCGCCTTTTGCACCGTCACATCCGCGAGGTGCGCAAGGAACATGCCCGTCTGCTCCGCCGTGATCATGCCCCGCAAAAGCTGCACGCCCGCCTGAAACTGCTTTTCGTTCCTAAACCGCCGCAGCCCGTCCATGCATTCTTCAAACCCCTCCACCATCAGGAGGCTTTCATTCAGCTGCTGCGTCAGGTACGCAAGCGAGGGCAGGGGCCCATAAAAATCCGCATACAGCACCGCGTCCAGCAGCTCCGGCATTTTGCTAAGAGAGTCCGCAAGCGTCGGCGCACTGCCCATAATATCGCTGATCAGCCCCAGCAAATGCGGGTTCGCATGAAACAGCGAAAACAACTGCACCCCTGAAGGCAAATGCAGCAAAAATTCATTAAACCGCAAAAACGCCGCGTCCGGATTCGCCGTCTCGCTCAAGCGTTTCAGCAGCAGCGGCATCAACTCGGTCAGCAACTCCCGCGCCCGCTTGGTCCGCGTAGCCCGCCGCGACCCATGGTGCCACCCCATCACAATCTCCGACACTGTCCCCGGCGCGTTGTAGCCCATCGCCTTCAGCGTCTCGATCGTATCCGGGTCATGCACCGTGCCCGTAAACACAAGGTTGCCGCCTTCGCCCAGTTCCTGCGTCGCGCCCTCACTCTTGAAAGATGACGCATACAGCGCATGCACCCGCGTCAAATACCCCAGCAATACCTCGCTGAACGACGCAACATCGCCAAACCCCATGAACCCCGCAATCTGCGCCACGCCCTCATCCGTATCGGGCATGCTATGCGTCTGCTCATCGGCCACCATCTGCAACCTATGTTCCAGCTTGCGGTAAAACGCATACGCCTCCAGCAGCAGCGCCTCGTCTTGGCCTGCCACAAGCCCATATTCAGTAAGCCGCATCAGCGTCTCGCACGTAGCCCTGCTGCGCAAAACCGGCTCCCGCCCACCCCAGATCAGCTGGTGGATCTGCGCAAAAAATTCAATCTCGCGAATCCCCCCGCGTCCCAGCTTGATATTGTGCCCCGCAATTGAAATCGTCTTGCTGTGCAGCGTATCCATCTGGCGCTTTATGGAGTGAATGTCATTAATCGCCGCAAAATCCAGACTCCGCCGCCACATAAACGGCGCAATACCCTTCAAAAACCGCTCACCCGCCGCCACATCGCCCGCCACGGGCCGCGCCTTGATCATCGCCGCGCGCTCCCAGTTTTGGCCCACGCTTTCATAATAATAATACGCAGCCTCCGTCGTCACCGCCGGGGGTGTGGAGGCCGGGTCGGGCCGCAGGCGCAAATCGGTGCGGAACACATAGCCCTGCGGCGTGCGCTCCTGCATCACCGTCACGATGTCATGCGCCACCCGGTTCATGAAATGCTGCTCCGTGTGCCGCCCTTTATAGGCAAGCTTCCCCACCTCATAAAAAAGAATCAAATCAATATCGCTCGAATAATTCAGCTCCCGCCCGCCGAGCTTGCCCATGCCCAGCACAATCAACCCGCTGCCGAAGGAGGGCTGCTGCGCATCCACCAGCGTAATCTCGCCGCGCTTGTGTGCCAGCGCCAGCAGCGTATCCACTACCCGCGTCAGGCTCCGCTCCGCAAGGTCCGAAAGAGCGCTGGTTACCTGCGTAAGCCCCCACACACCGCCAATATCCGCCAGCGCCACCAGCAGCGCCACTCGTCCCTTAAGCTGGCGCAGCGGCACCATCAGCGCCGAAACCTCGTCCGGCAGCGGCGCATCGCAACTGCGCATTACGGTTGCAAAACATCCATCCGCCCCCATCTGCGCATAATCGCGCAGCACTTCGGGGTACAAAAACAACAACCGCGACAAATACGACGAATGCCCAAACACCGCCTCCATCAGCGCGCGTTCTTTAGCCAAGGGCGCAGCCGCTTCGCGCATCCACGCGCCCAGCTCGCCGCTCAGGCTTTGCGCGCGCTCATCCCATTCCTGGAAGCGGTGCTCCATCTCGGTCGTGTAAAAAGCCTGTGGCAAGGTAATGCTCATACCAGAATATATAGTATAAAAACCCGGCACTTGTATACAATGCACATCAGGCCTTCGGGCACTCACGAAAAATAAACTATGTTTTGTCAATTCCGCCTAAAACCACTATCACTAATGTTACAGTTAAAATGATCAGGCCCTGATGCAATACACACCCCTTATCCGCAGCGCCGCGAAATTCGCAGGCGGCACAACGCTGGGCATCAGCGTGGCCCTGCTTTTGGCCTTCAATGCGCTGCTGCTCTGGGTTGCCACCGGCCCCCGCAATATTGATATTCTTTCCCCCTTCATCGAAGTCTCCTTAACCGACTCCAGCCACAACTACTCCATCAGCATCGGCGAAACATGGCTCATCTGGGATGGCTGGAAACACCCCATAGACATCCGCCTGAGGAATGTCTCGGTCCTCACCAAAGAACGCCAGCGCTTTTCCCGCTTCCCTGAAATCTCTGTGGGCATGGACGTGCTGGAACTCATGCGCGGCAACTTGCTGCCCTCATCCCTCACCATCTCCCACCCCGTCTTAAGCCTCTACCAGAAAGACGACCGCTCCATCTCCTTCGGCTTCCGCCCCGAAAAAGATGACGACGCCAAACCCGCAGAATCCGGCGAGGCAGTTGCTGAAACCCCTGTTGAGAAATCCCCGGAAAAGCCAGAAGCTCAGGCCGCCACCCCCATTGACGGCCAGACGGAAACAAACTCCGTGCCCTTCAATGTGGTGCTGAACCAGCTCATTGACCCCGACGCCAAATCCCCGCTGCGCAAACTCCGCACCGTCACCATCTTGAATGCCGACGTAAGCGTGGGCAACACCCATAGCGGCGTGTTCTTCACCGCCACCGAAGCCAACCTCGTCTTCAAAAACAATCATCGCGGCGCGCAAGCCTTCGGCAGCGCTAAAATCACCTATAACGATAGCGAGTCCCGCCTCGACGCTAATTTCAGCCTTCCGCTGGGCGAGCCGGTCATCAACGGCGAAGTAAGCTTCGGCCCGCTCATGCCCGGCACGCTCGCCGATTTATTCACCAGCAAAACCGAAATCAGCGCCTTCAAATTCCCCGTCAAAGGCAAAGGCAAAATGCAGCTTGAGCGCAGCGGCACCCTGAAGAACCTCGACTTCTCCCTCGACGGCGGCAAAGGCACTATCGAAACCGACCGCCTCGACAGCGTGCTGCCCGTAACGTCCCTGCACGCCGAAGGCAGCGTTAGCAACGGTGGCGCCAACATTGACATCAAGCAGTTCCTCCTCGACCTCGACGGCACCACCATCGAGCTGCAGGGCACAGGCCTTATTGACGGCGACAACTCCGCCTTGCACGCCCACGTCCTCGCCAAAAACATCACCAACGATAACATGCATATGTTCTGGCCGCTGGGTATTGCCCCGCTCTCCCGCGACTGGCTCACCAAAAATATTTACAGCGGCAGCTACCCGCAGGCCGAAGCGCAAATCAACATCCAGCCCGGCGACCTCGCCAAAGATGTCCTGCCCAAAGAAGCCATTGACGCCACCATTCAATTGCAAGATGCCAGCATCAGCTACCTGCCCGAACACCCCGAAGTCATCGGCGTCAAAGGCGCAATCCATGTGGACGGCCTGAGCCTGAACGCCAAAATCTTCGAAGGCCACTACATGCGCGACACCACGCTCTCAAACGGCGACCTCGCCATTGACGACCTCAACGACGACAACCCTTACATTAAACTCGCCTTCGACGCCCATTCCAGCGGCCGCGACATCGTAAAGTTCTTAGGCCTGCCCCGCCTCGGCCACGCCAAGCGCCTAAGCCTCACCGAAGACGGCGCCGAAGGCACAGTTAGCGGCCACGCCGCCGTAGGCTTCCGCTTCTTCGCCTCCAAGGCAGACAGCGACGACGACATCACCTACGACCTCACCGCCGATGTGAAGGACGTAAGCCAGCCCAACCTGCTCGGCAAATTCGAAATCCGCAAAGCCACCGGATCGGTTACCCTCGACAACAAACATATCGAGTTCAAAGGCAGCGGCGACGTAAACGGCGCAAGCGCCCAAGAAGCCACCGTCAAATACCTCTTCACCCCCGAAGCGGGCTACGACACTTTCATTGATACCACCGCCACCACGCCCGTCGCAGCCCTCCCGCGCTTCGGCTACCCCGCCTTCGATTTCATTAAAGGAACCTTGGGCGTGAAGGCCTCCCTCAAAGTCGGTGCCGACAAAGAAGTCGCCAACGCAACCATTGACATGACTCATGCCACCATCGCCTTCACGCCTGTGCGCTACACCAAGCCCGACGGCGAACCCGCAACGCTTGAGCTAACGTCTGAGAAAAAAGACGGCATCACCACCATTCCCAATTTTCATGTCAAAGGCGCGCATCTCGACGGCAAAGGCAGCGCCGACCTCACCAAAGATAAAAGCGATCTCGCCAGCGTCAGCTTCGACGACCTCACCTACGGCGACACCAAGCTCACAAGCATGACGTATGAAAAACTCGAAGGCGGCTTCCGCATGGACGCCAAAGGCCAGACCGCCGATCTCGCCCCGTGGTTCGCCAGCAAAAAAGGCGAAGCCAGCACCTTCTCCTTCGAGCATTTCCCGGTCATGAAACTGAACGTGGACGTAAAAGAAGTAGCGCTCGGTGAGGGCAGGGGCTTAGGCGCGGTCCACGGCACCCTCGACTGCGACCGCATCTGCAATGCCGCAAATATTGACGGCAAAACAGTGGATGGCAAACCCTTCGAATTCAAAATCCTGAAAAACCCCAAGGGCAAACGCCAGATTTCGCTGCATGCCGAAAGCGCAGGGCCACTGCTCAAAGCCGTGGGCATCTTCGACAGCATGGAAGGCGGCGACCTCACCATCATCGGAACGTATAACGACAAACCCGACCGCAGCATCCTGCGCGCCCGCGCCGACATCTCCACCTACACCGTAAAAGACGCGCCCGTCCTCGCCAAAATCCTCTCGCTTGCATCGCTCTCTGGCTTCTTCGACACGCTCAACGGCAAGGGCATCATCTTCCATAAACTCCGCGCCCCCTTCACCCTGTCCAACGACGTGCTAACCATCACCGACGCCAAAACCTACGGCGACGCCATGGGCATGACCATTGAAGGCAACATCAACTTCCCCGGCCAGATACTGGATTTAAGCGGCACCATCGTACCGTCCTATTCGCTCAACACCGTACTGGGCAAAGTCCCCGTTATCGGCGCAGCCCTCATGGGTGGCGAGGGCAAAGGCGTATTCGCCGCCAGCTACAGCATCAAAGGCTCCGGCTCCGAGCCTGAGGTGCGCGTAAACCCGCTCTCCATCCTCACCCCCGGCTTCCTGCGCGGCCTGTTCGACATCTTCGACAGCCCCAGCAAAACCGCCGACGACGAGTTCGAAGAAGAATAATCTAAAATAAAAAAAGGAAATTCAGCGTAGCGAGCCAAATGCTAGGCGGCGAGGAGTGAGAAACCGCAAGCATAGCAGCGCTATGTGCGGATTTCGAGTACCGCAAGCAACGACGCAGTTGGCCGATAGGCTGGATTTACGCTGCTTCTTTGGACATGCTGAGAATGATGTCGGCAAACTCGCTCAGATAAACTGAACCCTTCACCGTGCGCTGAATCAGCACATTGCGCTTGTCCTGACGGTCGCGGATGCGCTTCACCAGCTTGCTTTTTTCCAGCGCGTCCACCGCGCGGCAAACCGCAGGCTTGGAAATCATGAGGTCATCGGCAAGGCTTTTAATGCTATGCGGCGGCGGCATCAGGTACACGTTCAAAAGCACCGCCGTCTGGCGCGCCGACAAATCGAGCGGCATTTGTTTCAGCGCAGTAGCCGTCACCCCGTGCCAGAACGAAAGCGCACGAATGATTTTCGACGAGCCTACTTTAGTGTCATCTTTTGTTTGTACCATAACGATCCTTCAACATCGCAAAAAGGGCACGAACGGCCATGGCTTCGCCACCTTGCGGGCGGCCCGGACGGGTGCTTGAATTCCATGCCATCATGTCTACATGAAGCCAGGAGGGTGTTTTACTTACAAATTCCTGCAAATACAAGGCCGCAGTAATCGCCCCGCCCATGCCCGATTCCGGGTCGTTGGAAAGATCGGCAACCGAACTATCTATCTGTTTTCTATAGCCTTTCCACAAAGGTAAACGCCACAGCGGGTCTCCTTGCGCTGCCGAATACTGGGATACGTCCTGCGCTAATTTTTCATCCGCCGTAAAAAACGCCGGAATATCGGTGCCGAGCGCCACGCGCGCCGCGCCCGTGAGCGTTGCAAAATCAATCAGCAAATCCGGCTGCTCGTCATCGGCTTCCGCCAGCGCGTCACAAAGAATCAGGCGGCCCTCAGCATCGGTATTGCCAATCTCCACCGAAATACCTTTACGCGAGCGCACCACATCCAGCGGTCGCATGGCATTGCCACCCACGCTGTTTTCCACAATCGGCAGCAACACGCGCAAACTAATCGGCAGGCCCGCATCCACAATCGCACTCGCCAGTGCCAGCACGCACGCCGCCCCGCCCATGTCTTTTTTCATGAGCTTCATATTGCCCGAAGACTTCAAATCCAGCCCGCCCGAATCAAACGTCACGCCCTTGCCAACCAGCGTCACCTTCGGCGCACCTTTGCGCGCAAAACGAATATCCACAAGGTGAGGGGGCACGTCGCAGGCCTTGCCCACGGTATAAATCAGCGGGTAATTCGCCTTCAGCAGCGCCTCGCCCTTAATCACGCTCACCTTACCCTTATGCCCGTTACCCCACGCCACGGCCTCTGCCGCCAGCGCCGCCGGGTTCATGTCATTAGCGGGTGCATTGATCAAATCCCGCGCCCAGCAGATCGAGCGCGTCATCGAGCGCACATACGCAAGGTCGCAGCCCTTGGGCGCAACCAGCTGCGCAATCTTCGGCGCAGCCTTTTTATATTTCGTGAATTTATACCCCGAAAGCGCCCAGCCCAGCGCCAGCTCCGTGGCCTCCGCGTCGCTAAACTTACCTTCTAAATGATAGGCCCCCACCGGAAGCTGCGCGGGCACAGCCGCAATCGCCCACGTGTCGGGCGTATCCGCCACCACGCACACCGCGCCCGCAAACACCCCGTCCTTACCCGGAAGCAAACCCACCGCCCCCGCAGAAGCCTTAAACCCAGAGCTGTCCAGCCAGTTGCGCGTTTGTGCGCTTTGCGCTTTCAGCCATGCGGCAAATTGCTTCTCACGCACCACATGCACCGGAGTCGTGGGCTGGCGTGCTTTGCCGAGGTTCGGCGCTTTATCAAGTATGGGAAAGGGGCTGCTCATAGCCCTTATATATAATTCCAATTCCGGAATCATTCAAGCGGCAGCAGCCATAATTTGCAATTTACATACACCTGGTACGTATAGCGCAAATCCAGTGCCTGGAACTCGCCCTCCACCCATACCACGCCGAGTTGCAACGCAATATCCTTAAGCTTTTCCCGCGTCGGCCCCGCAGCCGTGGAGCGCACATACGCATGCCCGATGCGCATCGCGCTAATCGTTTCCGCTGCCGCATCGTCACAATTAAGAATCAGCGTAGCCACCACATCGGGGTAGTTCATGTGCGCTTTTTCATACATGGTGAGCAAATATTGCGCGCCCGCAAAGCGCAAAGCGCCAGTCGCCGTCTGTAATACTAAAGGAACCTCTAATTCATGCGCGACCTTAAAGGCCTCCCGCATATGGGCCAGCGTATGGGCGATGATAACCCGCCCAAAATCCGTCATACGCTACGCATGCTTCGCTTTGGCAGGTGCATTCGCCGCCAAAAGTACTGCAACGCCCGGAAGCGTCTTGCCCTCAAGCCACTCAAGGAACGCGCCCCCCGCCGTGGAAAGATAGCTGAATTCCTGCGCCATTCCCGCATGGGTGAGGGCTGCAACCGTGTCGCCGCCGCCCGCCACGCTGTGCAGTTTCTTTTCGCCCGTAAGCTTGCCCACAATGCGCGCAAGGTTGATGGTGCTTGCGTCAAACGGGCTGGTCTCAAACGCGCCCACCGGCCCGTTCCACACCACCGTTTTGCAGGTCTGCAACGCCTCGCGGTACACCTGCAAACTATACGGCCCAATATCCACTGCCGTATGCGTAGACGGAATCTTGTCCACCTCCACCACGCGGCACGGCGCATGCGCCGAAAATTTCTGCACCACCACCAGATCGGTCGGCAGCACAATCCGGCATTTCTTTTTCTCAGCGTCTTTCAAAATGCGCTTGGCCGTTACCTTCATGCCCGGCTCGCAAATGGACTTGCCCACATCATGCCCCTGCGCCAGCAAAAACGTATTGGCCATCGCCCCGCCAATGATCAGCATGTCCATCGTTTCCAGCAGATTCTCCAGCAGCTCCAGCTTGGTCGAAACCTTGGACCCACCCACAATCGCCCCAATCGGCGTCTTGGGGTTGGAAAGAATACTGCCCAGCACTTCCAGCTCTTCCTGCATCAAACGCCCAGCCGCGACTGGAAGATGCGCCGCAATACCCGTGATGGACGCATGCGCCCGGTGTGACGCCGAAAACGCGTCATTAATATAGATGTCGCCTAACGAGGCCAGCTCACGCGCAAAATTCGCATCACCCTTTTCTTCTTCCGGGTGAAAGCGCAAATTTTCCAAAAGCAAAACCCCACCCGGCTTCAGCTTGGCCACCGCGTCCCGCGCCGCAGGCCCCACGCAATCCACGCCAAACGCCACTTTCTTCGCGTCCAGCGCGTCCGACACCGCGTCCACCAGTGGAGCGAGCGACATGGAAGGCACAAACTTGCCCCCCGGCCTGTCGAAATGCGACAGCAGCACAATGCGCGCCTTCTTTTTAATCAGGTAATTCAGCGTCGGCAGCAGGCGCACAATGCGCGTATTGTCGGTCACTTCCCCGCCCTGCATCGGCACGTTCAGATCCGTGCGTAGCAAAACCACCTTGCCCGCAATATCCACATCTTCGAGCTTGGGAAACTTCAGGACCATAGACGCGCCACATCCAGCATGCGGCAGGAAAACGCCCATTCATTATCATACCAGCTGGCCACGCGCGCAAGGCGCTTGCCGGTCACATACGTGCCCGTAAGGTCTGCAATGCTGCTAAAGGTCGAATGCGTATAATCAATCGAAACCAGCGGCTCCGTCGAAGCCCCCAGCACACCCTTCAACTCTCCGTCCGCAGCCTTCTTCAATGCCGTGTTGATCTCATCCTTGGTCACATCTTTGCTGGCCACAAAGCACAAATCAATCATCGAAACATTCGGCGTCGGCACGCGCAGCGCCACCCCGTCCAGCTTACCTTTGAGTTCCGGCAAAATCAGCCCAATGGTCTTAGCCGCCCCCGTGCTGGTAGGGATGATAGACATGCCCGCCGAGCGCGCCCGGCGCAAATCCTTGTGGTTATTATCCACCAGGTTCTGGTCGCCCGTATAGGCGTGGATGGTCGTCATGAAACCCGACTCAATCCCGAAATTATCGTTCAAAACCTTCGCCAACGGCGCTAACCCATTCGTCGTGCAAGAGCCTACCGACACCACCTGATGTTCTTTTTTCAGCGCCGCATTATTCACGCCAAACACAATGGTCGCATCCACATCTTCCGCAGGCGCGGAAATCAGCACCTTCTTCGCACCACCCGCCAAATGCCCAATCGCATCGGCCTTCTTATTAAATTTGCCTGTGCATTCCAGCACCACATCCACGCCCATCTCGCCCCACGGGATCAGCTTGGGGTCGCGCTGCTTGGTAAGCTTCACGGTCTTGCCGTTGATGTTCAGGTTCTCGCCTTCCACCAGCACCTCAAACCCAAAGCGCCCATGCACCGAATCATAGCGCAGCATGTGCGCGTGGGTTTCCGCCGTTGCCGTACCGTTTACCGCAACCAGTTCAATATCTTTCGCGCCCGACTCATAAATGGCGCGCGCCACGCAGCGCCCAATGCGCCCCAGCCCGTTAATCCCTACGCGTAGTGTCATGCTTTCAATTTCTTCAAAACGAGTTTTTCAACATTTTCAGCCGTAATGCCAAAATGCTGGTACAAATCTTTCGCCGGTGCCGAAGCGCCAAAACCCGGCATGCCGACGAAAATCCCGTCCACACCCAGATACCGCTCCCACCCAAATTTGATCGCAGCCTCAACCGCAACCTTCAACGTGTCCTTGCCCAATACCTCATCGCGATAAGCCGCAGGCTGCGCATCAAACAATTCCCAGCATGGCAGCGACACCACTTTGGTGGCAACGCCCTTGGCTTCCAGCAGCTTCTGCGCATCCACCGCCAGCGACACTTCCGACCCCGTGGCCATAATCGTCACGGCAGCAGCGCCTTTGGCCTCCGAAATCACATACCCGCCACGCGCCGATTTATTCTCAGCCGTATACTCCGTGCGCAATGTCGGCAAATTCTGGCGCGTCAGCGAAAGGATCGAGGGCGTTTCTTTAGTAATGAGCGAAATCGCCCAGCATTCCGCCGTCTCCACCGCATCCGCCGGGCGGAACACGTTCAGGTTCGGAATAGCCCGCAAAGAAGACAGATGCTCCACCGGCTGGTGCGTCGGCCCGTCTTCACCAAGGCCAATCGAGTCATGCGTCATCACATAAATAACGCGCTGCTGCATCAGTGCCGAAAGGCGAATCGCCGGGCGGCAATAATCAGTAAACACAAGGAACGTGCCGCCGTAAGGAATAAACCCGCCATGCAGCGCAATACCGTTCATGATCGCGCCCATCGCATGCTCGCGCACACCGTAATACACATACGCGCCGCTGAAATCCGCCTCGTTAATCGGCTTCATCGCCTTGGTCTTGGTATTGTTCGACCCGGTCAAATCCGCAGATCCCCCCAACAGTTCCGGCATCACCGGCACCAAAGCCTCCAGCGTATTTTCCGAAGACTTGCGCGTCGCCTCATTCGGCTTCGTTTCCGCCAGCTTTTTCTTCAGCGCCTGAATCGTATCGTTAAAGCTCGCAGGCAGTTCTCCCGCCAGCATCCGCTCATATTCCGCAAGCTTGCCTGCGTCCAGCTTGGAAAGCTGCGCGTCCCACGCTTCAAATGCCTTCGCGCCGCGCACACCCGTTTCGCGCCATGCGTTCAGCACATCCGCAGGAACGTCAAATTCCGCATGCGCCCAGCCAAGCTTTGCGCGTGTGCCTTCAATCTCCGTTTTGCCCAGCGGCGAGCCATGGCTGGAGCTGGTGCCCGCCTTCGTCGGCGCGCCAAACGCAATCGTGGTGCGGCACGCGATGAGGGAAGGGCGGTCGCTCTTTTTCGCCTTCGCAATCGCGCCCGAAATGGCGGCCATATCATGCCCGTCAATCGCCTGCACCGCCCAGCCGCTGGCTTCAAAGCGCTTCAGCGTATCTTCCGAGGTGGTAAGGCTGGTCGGCCCGTCAATGCTGATTTTGTTATCGTCAAACAGCACAATGAGCTTCGAAAGCTTCAAATGCCCCGCAATCGAAATCGCTTCCTGGCTGATGCCTTCCATCAGGCAGCCATCGCCCGCAATCGTATAAGTGTAATGGTCCGAAACCGCGCCAAACCGCGCCGCCGTCAGCCGCTCCGCCAGCGCCATGCCCACAGCATTCGCCAGCCCTTGGCCTAAAGGCCCCGTCGTCGTTTCAATGCCTGTCGCATGGCCGTATTCCGGGTGGCCCGCGGTCTTTGCGCCCATCTGCCGGAACTTCTTCAGCTCATCGAGCGTCATGTCCTCGTACCCGGTCAGGTACAAGAGCGAATATTGCAGCATCGAACCATGCCCCGCCGACAAAATAAACCGGTCGCGGTTGGGCCACAGCGGGTGCTTGGGGTCAAAGCTCAGATGCTCGGCAAACAACACGGTCGCCACATCCGCCATGCCCATCGGCATGCCCGGATGTCCCGAATTGGCGCGCTCCACCGCGTCCATGGAAAGGGCCCGGATGGCGTTGGCCATGTCACGGGTGAGTGCGGAAGTTTGTGCGGTTTTCTGGGTGGCCATAGCTTGCTGCATCATGATACTTTTTAAAAGATTTTGACACTGTAACTTTGGTCAATGCGATAGGGCGCATCAACGTAAGCCGAACATGCCCACTGTATCAAGCATACGCAAGGAATTTTCAATCAAAAAATCCCCAAAATCCAAACTCCCCGCGCCTCCCGCGCCCCCAGCCCCCTAAGTCGTTGACAATAATGCAGCTTCAAAACGATCCCAACACCCCAAAACGCATCATCTGCAGCAATCATCTTTTCATAGCCCAGAAGCCTTTCCCGCGTGATCCCGAATGACTGCGCCGCAGCCCGCCCAAATCCAGGGGCAAGGCGCTCCACCCCAACTTCAAGATTTGATACTTTAACTTTGCTCAAGGCATGATATGTTACGAAAAATGCAAAGGATAAGCCCATGCCCGAACAGCATGCCCACCCGCTCTATGTCGCAACCCGCCGTTTGGTGGGCGCCCTCGACCGTCTGGAAAACAACCTTCGCCAAGTCAGCGTCTCCGTTGATCGCGACGTCCACCAGGAGCAGCAAATGGTCTTTTTCGAGCGCGAAAACGCCGCCCTGAAGCAAGAACGCGAAAACCTGAACGCCGCCATCGCACAGCTCCAGTACCAGTATAACGACCTCCACAAAGTCGCCTCCAGCATCTACGGCAAGCTCGACGACTCCATCCGCCGCCTGTCCCACATCATCGAAGAATAGCCCGCCATCGTCGTTTTCCCTTTCGTATCCGCCCGGCATCCAAGCAAATTTCCCCTAAATAACCCCCATTCTGCCCCACCCGGCAGTCCCCTCATTAATCACTAAATTAATGCTTGACTAAAATCTCCATCCTACCTAGTTTCTCCCCCTGCACACCGCTAAGCGCGGTGCTTTCATGTGTGGGGGCGTAGCTCAGTTGGTAGAGCGCCTGCTTTGCAAGCAGGATGTCGCGGGTTCGACTCCTGTCGCCTCCACCATACTCTCCTCCAGAGAAGTCCATAAAACTCCAAAAATACTAGGAAAATAGCCAGTTTAGGTGTATAGCGTATCTGTTATACTCCAAGGTCGTTTAGCAAAATCCTACCCCTAAATGGGGTGATCTTGGGGGTAGCGATTTTATACCCAACTGGAGTTACCCCTATGCCCCTAACTGACCTCGCCGTCCGAAACGCCAAACCCAAAGATAGGCCATATAAGCTTACTGATGGCAAAGGCATGTAGCCCAAGGATAGATGGATGGAATGTCAGGGTGTCATGTAGCAGTCTGATGCTTGCTCTTTACGGGTATAAAGAGACCAAGCGCAAAATTTTAGAGACACTGATTAATGATTTGGATGCTGTAAACGAGCAGGGTGAAATACTTGTAGGTGTTCCTTTTGAACGAATTAGCAGGTTTGATTATTGTTTTGACTTCATATCTGAAAACTTTGAGCTAAACCCAAGAAATTTTATCGGCCACAGCCGCACCACCAAAAGTTATATTGAAAAAAGGACGGAATTGGAAGTTTCATGCGTTGAGCGCGGCGGTAGGCTTGAAACTGTAAAGTTAGGGACGCTACCAAACCGTCAGGTGGTTAGAGGTTGACCCGGCCCGCGAGGTCTGGGTCGAACGCGTATGTTGAGGATGCGGGTGATGAACGCCTGGTCGATCGGAACCGCGCGAGCAACGAGCCTTTCGATCAATGTGCGGGCTTCTTGTACCTCTGCGGGCTGGTCGGTTACCCAGCCTACCTCCGCGAGGGCATTGGCAGAATTGGAAGAGATGTTTGCGGAGCCAATGACGGCGGTATCGCCGAACACCATAATCTTCGCGTGCAAATTGGGCAAAGAATACAGAGTTGCCCCAAGCCTGAAAGCGGCTTCGAGAACCCTTGCACGGGTTTGCCCAGCCGCGATGGTCTCATCGGTGGCATCTGTGATTAACGTGTCGCCATTCCCGAATTTGATGATCTGGTCGCTGCTAACATATGCAACGGCGGCAATTTTCGGCACTTTCGTCGAGGCGACTTGGATTTCAGACCAGAGGTTCTCACTCAGCAATCGTCCCATATGTCCGCCTTCTATTTGTTCGTAAAGCAACTCAAGTGGTAACCGTTAATGAGTCGACCGGGGACGCCGTGACCCCGGCCCCAACAGATCGGCCCGCTACAAACTGGTGATGCAGGAGAAACCTCTGGTCCGTGTGGGCGCGCCTGTGACCGGTTTCTCTGGCATGTGCATCGCCCGGGCGTATCGGCGACTCCCCCCAATCGCCAGGCGGGTCCATACCAAGGACCAGATGATGGGCGCGAATATTTGAGAGTACGTTTCGCATCGCCCTCGGCACGTCGCCGTCGAGGACGTAGCCAAGCATTCCGGCATGGTGTACATGTCGGCTGTATTTCCCGCTGACGAAACGCTGCATGCCCTCCTTGACGTATTCATCAGCCAGTGAGGTCATCACGCCGCTTATCCTGGCATTGAGCCGCTTGGCCTCCAGGCAAAAATACAAGTTTCCATCGTGTCCGGGGAAAAAGACAATATCCTTTCTTCCCGTCTCCTTTTCCAGGTCAGCGTCGATTTCCACATCCTCGTAACGAATGAGGAATCGGTGGACCTGACGATCCTGCTTCTTAACCAAGGAGGCATAAAGCCGGATAGAAGTTTTTTTCTCTAACTCGTCCGGTGCAGGGGATGACAGCAGGGTCCAGGCGTCAAGCACCAGCGCTATCACCGTGGCTATCCCTCCCTGGGCGATGAAATCGTCCCATTCACTGCTATCGCCGATCGTCATGCGCCCCCCTCAGATCGCATGAGGATCGTGCCGGCGATCTCATCCGCGTCGTTCAACGCAGCCGTCGCGGACCAGAATCGCTGCCCGACCGGCTTGATGATGTAAAGCAAATCCCCGTCGAACGCCTTCACACCACGCACCAACTCGAAGGTTCCGTAGCCCTTCGCCGCCCCTTTCTGGAGCCGATAGAGGGCTGCCAAGACGTCCCGCGTGGCCTCATCAAGCCTGTCGGTTGCATCGTCCTTTCGGGTCTTCTGCAAGACCGCCATGGATACGCCGAGGTTGCCGTTGGCCACAGCTTTGCCATGAACGCGGTAATTGGCTTTCGCCCATTTATTAAGCGTCCCGCAGAGCAAATCTATGTAGGCTTCGTATTGATCAGGCCGCGAAGGCTTGAGGGATGGCACATCAATCCGCGCCCGTGTCGGCCTGACGCTCGGGATAACGATGTCCACGGTATCGGCCAGAAGCTTGCTCTCGATCGGGTCAATATCGAAGTACTCGGCGACGAGGGATTCTGCGCGCGATTGGGCGTGCTCTACGGCCTGGTCTCTGCCAAGAACTGACTCTCCGATTGCCCTCGTAACGCTCGCCATAAGCCTGCCGGTTTCCGCGACTATTTCAGCGGCTCGAACGGGGCTATCCGCCTCCTGGGGCAGCGGGAAAGGCAGGCGCATAAGGTCGTCGATGTCGACCATGGCGCGGCTCACCCCCCAGCTCGCCGATGTATGAAACAGGAAGTAGCGGGCTACGCTCGACCGCAGATAGAACGTCAGAAATGCCAGCAAATCGGCGTCATCCTCGGGGCCATGGATGCCACGGATGCCGTGCCTATAGGCGACGTTGAAATTCGCGAAGGCGACTTCGGGCTCGTTGGAGAACCCGGTCTTCACGAGAACTAGAGGCTTTTTGAAGATATCCGTATTGCTGATGCCACGCCGCAGATCCAGCTTGAGATCATCTTCAATCTTGCAGTCAGACGGGGGAAGCAACAAATCGAGGCGGTGGGTGCTGCGTTCGATCTTTGCCGTTTGACGAAAGGTCAGCTGCCGGAGCGTCTCCTGTGCGTCGTTCGCTCCGAAAGGCTCGAACCCCTAAGCGATGATCCATCGCTTAGGATCACCCTTTCCCCGCTGGCCCAAGACATCGCGGAGGCGGGGATAAAGACGTAACCGGTCCAGGAGCCGCCGGTCTCGCTGGGTCGCCCAGTAACGCTCTTTCCAGATGAGCGGGGCATCGTCGCCACGCAAGTCATCCAGGACCTCCCGAACGCTCAGGGTGGCCCTGTCCTGCGGCAGAATTGAGATGACCTCGGCCTGGGTCACACCCCAATCGGTTTTCGGCGACCAGTACTGGATGCGATGGCCGCTATCCACCGGCTTTTGCTTCTCGTAGCGGACGACGAGCGCCGGCGCTTCCGCATCTTCAAAAAGAAAACGCTGGAAATCGGCCAGGTTCAGGATTCTTTCGACGGCATGGGAGCGAAACCAGCGGCTTTGGAACTGGACAGCGCTGTCGGTATGGTTGAACAGCAGACCATGCGGCAGGACGAAGCAGATTGATCCGCCGTCCTTCAAGTGCTCGGGTGCCTTCCAGACGAAGGCAGCCGCGATTTGCTTGCCGGGGAACGGCAACTTACGCTCGGCGCACCACTTTGCGACAGGTGCGGACGCGTCCTTCGCCTTTGCCCACGGGGGATTCCCGATCACATAATCCACTAAATGTTTAGGGTCGGCTTCATCGCCGAAAAAGTCGGCGCAGCGAATGGTGCTCTCGCCGCTGCCTTCCCCCATCGCGACCAGCCGGGGCAGCACCTTGACCTTCTTCAACACGCGGCGAATATCAGGCGGCGAGAGCTGGTCGAGAAAGGCAAGATAGAGGCTGAACGCTGCAATCAGGCAGGCGGTACGGTTCTTGTCGATGCCATAGATGTTGGTTTTGAGAATCGTCGTGAGTCCCCGAAGCCTGGCGTCGTAGCCGGCATCTGGATTCGCAAGGCTCCACTCCTCGGCAAGTCGGTTAAATAGTCCCACAAGAAAAATGCCCGATCCGCAGGCGGGGTCGAGGAATCGTTTTTCCAACAAGGAACTCTGGCCGACGAGCGCGTTGTCCAGGACCAGCTCCGCCAGGAATCGTGGGGTATAGAATGCGCCGGCCTCTTTCTTTTCACGGACGCCGGCGGCTTTCAGGAAATGCTCGTAGATCGCGCTGATGGTCTCAATGGGAATAATGCCGAACTCGTAAGGCCAAAAGCTCGGCTGACGCGTCTTCGGGTCGGTCCCTCGAATGAAATCTTCCAAGATCACGAGGTGCTCGGGCGTCACCTGCCGGGCCTCGTCTCCCAGGTCCTCGCTAAACAGATCGCCGTTAAAGTCCTCCCCGAGTTGGGCGAACAGAGCGTAGAGATCGTCCTTGGCCCGCGAACGTGGCTTTCGACCAAGGATGTCCGCAACGCCTGAGGCCCCGGCAATGCCGGCATCTTCCAAATATTTTCTGTCAATCACCTTCCGGTCGAACAGGTAGCATGTGAAGACAATGCGGCAGAGCAAGGCGTCGAGGGATGTGGGGTCAAGATCACTAGCCGGCACTTCGGCGAGCAATTCCCTGGCGGCCTCTAGGTGTCGCAACAGGTTGCGGTCTACCCGCTGGCGAGGGTCGAAGACGCGGCGATGGCGGTGGTAATACTCGCCGGTTTCGACAGCGACGAGGAAGGCATGGAGTAGCTCGGCAACGCGATCCAGCCGTTCGACGAAACCAGGAGGCTGGGAGCCGGCGACGGCCCCCACTGCGGGCGGCGTAAGGCCCGAGTAAACATGAACCTCGTCGGGGCCGACCAGTACCAGGATCGGGGCTACCCCCTGATTCCAGAACGTGCGGTGCATGGCCAGCACTTCGGACGCATCCAGGCGGTCAACGACCCGAAAGTAGATGATCGGGCTGTTATCCCGGCAAAGGATGCCGTCGAGGCTCAAATCTTCAAAGGCGCGGCGGAGCACATGGGCCTGGGGGATGCTTCCATTGGCCGCATCAATGTCATCAGGACCAGCGAAGAAATGCGGAGGGCCTTTCCCGTCGATTCCGAAGTCCGCACGCCAGTCCGGTAAGGGATGGCCGGTCATGAGCCTTCCCCTTGCTTGGATGGATGGGCTTCTGCCCCATCAAGAAGCTCATAAATCCAGCCGTTTGAGAGTCTACGCGAGCGAATCTTGTGGCCGCGTTGCCTGAGGAAGAGGATGTCGCGATAAATCGTCTGGTCGCAAACCTGGAGCTTATCGGCGAGTGCGGGCGTGGAATAACTCCCCTCCCTGATCAGATCAAGGAGGCTTTCCAGTCGGTTGGTAATTCCTATCGACCGCTCGTACCGCATTTTCCCATCTCCCCCAGCCTATCTCTAACCCGGAATGTTAGACTTGTCAATCGGGCAGGGACCGTTTGTTAAGAAGTCACAGCGGGTTGGGTGACGACCTAACCCGACGCTGGTGAGGCTGGTGCATAATGGCGAAATTTTAAGACTGAGATATGTAAGAATTGAGAAACAAATTATCCAACTGGATACAATTAATAAGGAGTAACTTAGCTCTTTAAATATGGAAATCATTTTCAGCTTATTATGCCAAGACTTTCTGTCGGTCTTATCATTTGATCGCACTCCGAAATGGTTTTCTTCTACCCACCGCATAGCAAAGAAAATGACACTGGGGAGAGCAAGGGCTAAAATTTCATAAAGATATATTGCTAAATTATCCCCAATATACGGAAGAGTGACAGCTGCTACTCCACCGATGTAAATTAAAATTCCCAAGGCAACAATACCCAGCAAGAATTGCGGAGAACTAAGCAAAATAGCTGCCAAAATAATACCAGCCGCAATTTCAATAATAAGCATATTTTCCCCTGTGATGACCGGGGCTTTAAACACATGATGAAGTCATGCCCACTACCTTCGCGCTAAGCGCTATTGTATAATAGTGGAACCGTGGAAATCGACGGGGCGTATTTCGGCGGGCATGTTCGCCCTGAGAACCTCAAGGCAGACCGCAAAGACCGCCGCTTGCTCATGAACCAGACAGGCAAGCGGCAAGTCGTCGTCGCCATGCGGGAACGCGGGGGCAGGACGCTTACAGGCGTGTTCCAGAGCGAGGCGGAGGCCGTGGCCGTCATCCGTGGCCGGGTGGCCTTGGGCAGCACGATACACGCGGATGAGGCCGCCGGGTGGGATGCCCTGCACAGCCGCTACCAAATGAAGCGCATCAACCATTCTGAGGCGTATAGCAAGGATGGCGCTTGCACCAATCAGGCGGAGTCGTTTTTCTCGCGACTTCGCCGTGCCGAGGTGGGGACGCACCATCACATTGCTGGTCCCTACCTGAACAGCTATGCAGCCGAAATGGCGTGGAGGGAAAATAACCGCCGAGTATCGAACGGTGAGCAATACCTTATGGCCGCTGGTGCCGCTATGGCCTCACCTGTATCACGGGTGTGGAAGGGATATTGGCAGAGGAGGGCAGCTTAAAATTGCTAGGCAGCCTGAGAAGCTACAGATTCCCAACCGTGCGAAGTAAGGGCAAATTCCATTTCTTGTAGCTTGTCGCGATTATGTGTCCGTTGCATCTCTTTTAACGACTCACACAATGCTATGATATCGGGATCTTGCTTCAAGAATCGCTTATATATTAAGCGTATCAATCGATCAGATTGTGGATTAACTTTTTTTGTCTTTGCCGTTTCCCATCTATGGACAGCCTGTTCATCTATACCTAAAAATTCGGCAAGCTGCTTTTGGCTCATACTCATTTCGGAGCGTATAAAACGGACTTCTTTGCCAGTTAGCTCCGGCAAATGGTCGACGATAGCCCTCCCAATTACTGTGTGCAGTTCATCAACATTATCGATAGATACCTAAGGCTCTGCAATAATTTGCTAATTTGCAATCTCCCACATCATAAACAGCCCCGCCCCTTCGGCTGTCACATTTTCTTCACTTCCAGCGAACCCCCATCCCATACTACACTCGTCTTCCACAAAAGATGGATCGAGTGTGACCCCCGCAGAAGCAAATCGCGTAGTGCAAGCCACCAAATGGCATTATGTCCCCGAAGGCAACATCCCGGGCAAGGACAGGGGGCCTATGCTGATCGGCACTATCACGGAAAACCTCACCCGAGCCGCTCGGACGTTGGGAATTGACGTTGATGGCGACGAAGTTATTCAGAATCGGTGCAAGGGCGGGGAATCCTATTCCTTCACTGGCAGTACCATCACCACACTCATTGACGCTGGTGCGGTGTTTCCCCAGCGTAATGAGCTTGGCGGTTCAGGAATTGAAGTCGGTTGATCACCGCTAATTGACCACATCATAAACAGTCCCGCCCCCTCCTTACTCGTCGCAACGCCATTCTCCCGCTGGTAACACACCCCTACCCCAACCTCCACCGCTTCGGATGCCCTCCATCCGCCACCACCATTCCCTCCCCCAGCTTACGCTTGAGGCACGTCCCAACGCTGTTCCTCGCGTTCTGAACCTCCGCTTCTGTTGGCTCCTCAATTCCCTTGGCCTGCAACACCCGCATCACCAGCTCCCGCGACGTTAGCGGCTCGCTGGCAGTGCGCAGCACGTCCCAGACCCCCCGCACCACATCACCTTTCTTCAGTGCCGGGTTGCGCCTGTATTGCTGCTTGGGGCGTATCGCCGTCACGTCGAAATCTTCCTTGAACAGC
>JAYULW010000044.1:0-20239 GCA_043763155.1 Alphaproteobacteria bacterium
TTTGCGACATGGCTTTCCCGCCGCGCTCCCCAAACCTGACGTGTTTTCGTCAGGAATGTTTAACCATTCTACAAGGAGTTTATATGAAAAATCCATTACAAACCCTGGTGGTCGCTGGCGTAATTGCCATCACCACCGCATCGGCGGCTTTCGCTGGTGGCAATCCCCAACTGATGGCACAGCGCAACTGGGAATATTTTAACCAGCAGAAAAACACCCAGCCCGCTAAATCGGGCAGCGCACAGCAAGTATCCGATGCCACCGTGCAAAAGGCTTCGGAATACCCATGTGGCAACTGCGTTTATGACCATCAGTTAGGCGGGTATGTGCAAAGAACTGCTGGCAAACACTAAGGCAAATTAGCCCCTCCGCTTGATGTGGAGGGGCTTCTTTTTTAAGGAGCGATTTATGAAGAAATATCTATTACTGGCGGGATTGGTTGTATTGAGCGCATGTGCCTCGGAACCACCGCAAACACTGGAACAAAAGCTGCAAGGCAAATCCGCCGAAGACCAAAAAGAAGTGCTGCGGCTGGCATGCCTGAATGAAGCGGAATGGCCGATCTATAATTCCTCCGGCTATCGTTCGGCTAACCCACGGCTGAAATCGCAGATAAAGCTACGCTACAACGAGGAAGTAAGCACCTCAAAAGCACTATGCCGCAAGCTGGAAGATGCCACCGATGCAGCGAGTAAAAAAGCACTCGCCCAGGAAGGCAAAACGCTGATCGCCGCAACCTTGCAAAAGCACGGCAATCCCGCCGCCGATCATGCCGCACGTACCAAGGACATTTACGAAAAGATGACGGGGCAGAAAATCAAATAATATTCTATTGACCTTGGAGTAAACTCCAAGGTGTAGAATGTATAAAAGTGAGTGATTTATGAAAGAAATAACCATCGGAAAATTAGCGGAATTGACCGGCACAACGGCAGATACGCTACGCTATTACGAAAAGATGAAGCTGCTGAAAGCGTCATCGCGTTCACGCGCTGGTTATCGCCTTTATGACGAAAGCGCGGTGGCCGTTGTGCGGTTCATCCGTGGCGCAAAGGCGCTGAATTTTACGCTGGTTGAGATTCGTAAATTGCTCACTCTCAGCACATCCGATCAGGCCAGCTGCGCGGAGGTATTAAAACAGACAGAGGGCAAGATCATGGAAGCGGAAGCCAAAATCCTTGAACTCAAGGAAATTAAAAAGGTGCTTACCCAGCTGGTGAAAACCTGCCCTGGCGATAGCACGTCCACGAAGGCTTGCCCGATTCTCGATCACATCAAGCAAAAGGCGAAATCGTTGGCAGTGTTGGCGCTGGCCGCTGGCATGGCCGGACTATCGGCCAACCCCGCTGATGCCAAGCCGATTTCCTATGTCGGTGGTACGATGGCGATGCAGGAAAATGACGAAACCGGCCACACGCTTTCGCTGGATTACACCGTTGACCCCAGCCTTGCTGTGGGATTGTACGCAAAGAAAGAAGAAAACCAGCGTAAGGATTTTGAAACTATCGGCCCGCAGGTGAATTATCTAGTGAAGCGGTGGAATATGCCCGATGGCCAGGCCAATATTTTCAGCATGACCGGCGTGGGCGTATCGCGCTACCATGGCGACAATGAGGCCAGCGCGTGGCAAAGCATTCTGGCCGATTATGAAACACGCCGCGTATTCACCTCATACGAAATTCGCGGCATGTATGCGGGCGATCTTGAAAAATCCGTGTGGCAGCGGGCGCGTGTCGGTGTTGCGCCGTATCTCGCCAATTACGACGATTTGAACACCTGGTTCATGGTGCAGGTCGATCATCACCCCGCCAAAGACGATACGTTGGTGGTTACGCCGCTGGTGCGCTTCTTCTACAAAACAACACTGGTGGAAGCCGGTTACAGCAGTAACAACCATGTGATGTTCAACTGGGTATTACAATTCTAAAGAGGAAATAACTATGCGAAAACTTTTACTCACCGCCGCTGCTTTTACGCTACTTGCCAGCGCCGCGCATGCGGAAACCATCAAGGCCAGCGTCAATGGCTTGGTATGCGCTTTCTGCGCCACCGGCATTGAAAAAACCTTTAAGGCCGAATCCGCCGTGGAAACCGTGCATGTTGATTTGGAAAGCAAGCTGGTGACAATCACCACCAAGGCCGATCAGAAAATGGATGACGCGACGATTACCAAGCTCATCACCGACGCGGGCTATACCGTAACTGGCATCAAAAGAGATAAATAATGCACACTGAAAAACGCGCAGCTTCCGGCTTTATTTCCACAATCGCTTTGTTCGGTTCGTTTAGCACGCTGTTTTGCTGTGCGTTACCGGCGTTGTTCGTTTCACTCGGCGCGGGCGCGGCAGTGATTGGCCTGGTTAGCACGTTCCCGCAGCTGATCTGGCTTTCGGAACATAAGGTGGTGTTGTTTATTTTCGCGGGCTGCATGCTCACGCTTTCCGGCACGATGCGCTACCTCAACCGCAATGCGCCATGCCCCGCCGACCCCGCCAAAGCAAAAGCATGCCAGCGTTTGCGGCGTTGGAGCTTCGGCATCTTTTTGTTCTCGCTCGTTATGTATTTAACAGGCTTCTATTTCGCCTTTATCGCATCTAAGTTAATGTAGAATTTATGGAACATACAGAACATAAAAAACACGATTGCTGCCACGCGGAAAAGAACGTTGATGCACACGCAGGGCATAGTAAAACATCATTCAATGCCGCCGCACACGCTACGCTGCATTGCTTAACCGGCTGCGTCATTGGCGAAACTATCGGTTTGATGATCGGCGTAACGCTAGGGCTGCATATTTATGCGTCGATGGCACTCGCTACTGCGCTGGCCTATATCAGTGGCTTCTCACTCACCATCTTCCCCCTCCTGAAGCGCACCAAGCTGCCATTCAAAAGTGCCTTGAAAGCAATCTGGCTGGGCGAAGTTATCTCCATCGGTGTGATGGAGTTGGTGATGAATTCGGTGGATTACCACATGGGCGGCATCCGTAGCGGCTCGGTGTTCAACCCGCTGTTTTGGGAGGCATTGGCCTTCGCGGTTCCTGCTGGTTACATCGCCGCATTCCCGGTGAACTATTGGCTGATCGGCAAGGAAATGAAACGGTGTCATTAGCATAATGCGCTTTTGCATGGGCGTGGTATAAGCATGCACATGAAAATAGGAATTCTTTACGCTATTTTGGCCGCTATTTTGTTCGGTATCAGCACGCCCTTCGCCAAGCTGCTGATTGGCGGAACATCGCCGATAATGCTGGCCGGGTTGCTCTATGCCGGTTCCGGCGTGGGGTTGTCGCTATGGATGCTGTTGCGTAAGCGCGAATCCATAGCACATCTTACGCGTCAGGATGCGCCTTGGTTGGCTGGCGCGGTAGTGGCTGGCGGAATCGCTGCGCCGGTGCTGCTGATGTTCGGCATCACGCTTATTCCAGCTTCCAGTGCTTCGCTGCTGCTCAATTTGGAAGGCGTATTTACCGCGCTGCTGGCATGGTTTGTATTCAAAGAAAATTTCGATCGGCGTATTTTCTTTGGAATGATATTCATTATCGCTGCTGGCGTGTTGTTATCATGGCAGGAAAGCGAAGCGGCAGGCATACCGTGGGGCGGGTTGTTGGTGGCGGCAGCCTGTCTATGCTGGGGCATCGACAATAATTTGACGCGCAAAGTATCAGCCAGCGACCCGCTGCAAATCGCGGCCATCAAAGGCAGCGCGGCGGGCGTAGTAAATATCGGTATCGCCCTGGCGCTGGGCATGACGTTGCCAGCGCTGCCGGTCATTGCGCAAGCCGCCGCTATTGGGCTGGCGGGCTATGGCATTAGCCTGGTGCTGTTTGTGTTGGCACTGCGTAATCTTGGCTCGGCGCGCACCGGTGCATATTTCTCGGTTGCTTCATTTTTCGGCGCAGCAGTGTCGTTGCTGCTGCTTCACGAAAGCCCATCGCTGTCGTTTTGGATTGCGGGCGCGCTGATGGGCGCTGGCATCTGGCTGCACCTTACCGAACGACACGAGCATGAGCATACGCACGAGCCGATAGAACATGAGCATGAACATACCCATGATGAACACCACCAGCATCGGCATGATTTTGAATGGGATGGCATCGAGCCGCATACGCATTACCACAAGCACACCCCGTTAACCCATAGCCATCCACATTATCCTGATATTCATCATAGGCATGGACATTAAGCTATGGCGGTCCCGACACGATTCGAACGTGCGGCCTCGTCCTTCGGAGGGACGCGCTCTATCCAGCTGAGCTACGGGACCGTGTGCAGAACAATTACACGCTTTGCTTTTTCAATTCATTCCATTTCTTTATCTTGCTTACGCCATGCTTACGAGCTATATTTTGGGCGGTCGCTTGATGTGGTCAAGTTATTGAAGAGTATAGCGGACTTAAGGTAATTCAAGCCTTCGACCTCCACCTTCGGAGGGCAACGCTCTATCCAGCTGAGCTACGGGTCCGTACAAGGATTGGCGGACCTTAACCTGTTTACCCCAATAATCAAGATTAGACTTCCTAAGGCCATCTAAGCCCTTGGGTGCGCGGTCTTATATGCTGAAAGCAGCCGCGTCTTGTCTACTTGCGTATAGCGCTGGGTGGTAGACAAACTCTCATGCCCCAGCAATTCCTGGATCGAACGCAAATCCCCGCCCGACGACAGCAAATGCGTGGCAAAACTATGGCGGAACGCATGCGGCGTAGTCGTCTCCGGCAAATTCAACCGCGCCCGTAATTTACGAAGCTGCAACTGGAACACCCCCGCATCCAGCGCGCCCCCGCGCGCCCCCACAAACAGCGGCATCTCCGCCGCAAACGGATACGGGCACGCCGCCACATACGTATCAATCGCCTCCCGCACCACCGCCAGCACCGGAACCATGCGCTGCTTTTTCCCCTTACCCGTAATCGCCAAAACCTCTTTCAGCGGCACATCCGCATAGGTAAGCGACAACGCCTCGCTAATGCGCAACCCACATCCGTAAATCAGCACCAGCAGCGCCATATCGCGCAAATTCACCCATTCTTCCGTGTGCTGCTCACCAATCCCCGTAATCGCGTCCGCCGCCTGCACCTCGGCCAGCGCCTTGGGAATAGACTTCTTAAGCTTCGGCCCCCGCATATGGAAAATCGCCGCATTTTCCACGCTGCCCTGCTTTTCAAGATAGCGGTAAAAATGCTTAACCGTAGAAAGCGCCCGCGCCGTGGAAGACGCCTCGAAATCATGCATCCGCGACGCAAGCCACGCCCGGAAATCCCGCGCCTCCAGCTTTGCAAGCACCGCCATGGTCACCGCCTGCCCCACATGCCCGCTCAAAAACGAAAGGAACTGCCGCAAATCCTGCTCATACCCAATCAGCGTATGCCGCGAATAGCGCCGCACATCCTGCAAATAGGAAAGCCACGCGGCCATAGCCTCGGAAACGGGCGGTGTAGCAGGAAGGAGTAGGGCATCGCTCATGCCCGAAAGTATAGCCTAAAGTGCAAGGTCTATCAAATAAGCATCCAGCTGGAAGGCAACGATCTGTGCGAGGAAATGCAAAAGCTCAATCCCCTGCCCCGTATGGAAGCGGTCCTTATACCGCACGCCAAACGCCAGCACCACGTTCTTGCCCACCGTTTCCAGCTCCAGCCTGAGCAGCGCACAACTGGAAACCAGCCCTTCGCAATCGGCAAAAATTTCCTCAAACCCGGCAAAGGGCTTGGCCGGAACATCATCTACCAGCAGCACGTTCTTACCCGCGCCAATGGCCGCATCCACAGTGCCGGGCGAGATAAATACGAAACCGGAATAATTATTTTCCCCATACGACGTATCCACCGGAACGTCCGATTCCATGGCCATGCGCACCACATCCACATCAAACAAACTGACGAGGTCGAGCGTGATCACTTCCAGCAGCGCCTCCAGCCCCCGCGTGCGGATTAGCCTGAGCGCCGCCTGATGCACCTGCCCCTGCACCGACATATTCTCCCGGCAGAAATCAATCAGCAGATCATAGCGCTTTTGCAGGCCCTTGCTGTCTTTTTGCAGGTTCTTCACCATGAAATGCTGGAAATCAATCACCCCATCGCCCAGCTCGCGCTCCGGCGGGGCCATCTCGGCCATGATGTCGGCATTTTTCTTAAAAAAATCCGGGTTCCGCTTTAAAAAATCCCGCACCTCGTCCGCAGTCAATGGCTCGGGCTTTTTCATAGGTTCCGTAGTCATTATTAGGCGATTTTCTTTTGCCCGGATTTTTGCCAGTCCGCCAAAAACGCCGCCAAGCCCTTATCCGTCAGCGGATGGCTCACCAACTGCTTCAAAACAGACGGCGGAATGGTCGCCACATGCGCGCCCATCAGCGCTGCGTTCACAATATGCACCGGGTTGCGGATGGAGGCCACCAGCACTTCCGTTTCAAAATACTCATACTGCGAATACATGGTCACAATATCGTCAATCAACTGCATCCCATCCTGACCCACATCGTCAAGCCTGCCCACAAACGGCGATACAAACGTCGCGCCCGCCTTAGCAGCCAGCAATGCCTGCGCCGCCGAGAAGCACAGCGTCACGTTAACCATCGTGCCATTGCTGGTAAAATGCTTACACGCCTTAAGGCCGTCCCACGTCAAAGGCACCTTAATCGCCACATTATCGGCAATTTTGGCCAGCTTCTCGCCTTCCTTAATCATGCCCGCAACATCTGTTGCCGTCACTTCCGCCGAAACCGGCCCTTCCACCAGCCCGCAAATTTCCTTAATCACTTCAAAGAAATCGCGGCCGGACTTGGCGATAATGGTGGGGTTTGTGGTCACGCCGTCCAGCATCCCGGTAGCGGCAAGGTCTTTAATTTCAGCAACGTCAGCAGTATCTACAAAAAATTTCATCGGAAAAATTCCTGTTAGTGTATGAATGGGGGGAAGCGCTGTCGCGACGATAGCCAAGCCCCGACCCTAAGGAAAGCTCTTTTTGAAACCCGCGCCTCAAGCCGCACTGCCCGCCGACACCAAGCAGCTTGAAATCCTGCTGCCCACCGCGCTCGGCCACGGCTTCGACTATCTCGCCCCCACCGACCTCGCCCTAAAACCCGGCGACCTCGTCACCGTCCCCTTCGGCCGCAGCGAAACATTGGGCATCGTCTGGAACGAAGGCACCGCCAATGTGCCGCTCAGCAAAATGAAGCGCATCGCCCGCCATCTCGACCAATTCCCAGCCCTATCCGCCCCCATGCGCAGCTTCATTGACTGGGCCGCATGGTATAATTGCGCACCCAAAGGCGCCATCCTCAAAATGGTCCTCCCCATCCCCGACATCGCCAAGGAAGGCAGGACCAAGGCCGACAGTTTCGCAACCAGAATAAACGCCGACACCCTCCAATTGGCCTCCCTCGCAGGCCTGCAAAAAGAAACTGCCGCCACGCTTGAATCCAAACTCGGCTCCGGCTTCAGCGTTAACCTTCTCGACGGCGTCACCGGATCGGGCAAAACCGAAGTCTATTTCGACACCATCGCCCACGCCCTGAAAAGCAACGACACCAACCAGATCCTCGTCATGCTCCCCGAAATCGCCCTTTCGGTGCAGTTCCTCTCCCGCTTTGAACACCGTTTCGGCTTTGCCCCCGCCCTCTGGAATTCCGAAATCACCCCCGCCCGCAAACGCGCCACATGGCAGGCAATCGCCACCGGAGACGCCCGCATCATCGTCGGCGCCCGCTCCGCACTCTTTCTGCCCTACAAAAACCTGTCCCTGATCGTCGCCGACGAAGAACATGACAGCTCCTACAAACAGCAAGAAGGCATCATCTACCACGCCCGCGACATGGCGGTAGCGCGCGCCAATTTCGAAAAAATACCCGTTATCCTCGTCTCCGCCACGCCGTCGCTCGAAAGCCACTACAACGCAAGGGCAGGTAAATACACCGAACTCTCCCTGCCCGCCCGCCACGGCAGCGCCCAAATGCCCGACATCGAAATGGTGGACATGCGCCAAACCCTCGTCGAGCGCGACAGCTTCGTTTCCCCGCCGCTGCGTCAGGCCCTCGCCGATTCGCTTGCCGGCGGCCACCAGTCCATGCTGTTCCTAAACCGCCGCGGCTACGCGCCCCTGCTGCTGTGCCGCGCCTGCGGCCACCGCTTCCAGTGCGCCCAGTGTTCCTCGTGGCTGGTCATGCATAAAACCAAACCAAGGCTTGAGTGCCACCATTGCGGCAACCGCCAGCAAGTGCCCCCCGCCTGCCCGGAGTGCCACGCCGAAGGCACCTTCCACGCCTGCGGCCCCGGCGTCGAACGCCTGCAGGAAGAAGTGAACCAGTTCCTGCCCCAGGCCCGCGTAGGCGTCATGGCCAGCGATTCCGCCACCGGATTCACCGAACTCTCCCAAACCATCACCGCCATGTCCGAAGGCCAAATTGACGTGCTGATCGGAACCCAGATGATCGCCAAAGGCCATCATTTCGCAGACCTCGCCGTCGTAGGCGTGATTGACGCAGACCTCGGCCTTTCTGGCGGCGACCTGCGCGCCTCCGAACACACCTACCAGCTCCTGCATCAATTATCGGGCCGCGCTGGCCGCGAAAATGTCCATGGCAAAGTGTACCTGCAAAGCTTCCTGCCCGACCACCCCGTCATGAAAGCGCTCCTGTCCGGCGACCGCGACCAGTTCTTGGCCGCCGAGCTACAAGCCCGCCAAAACGCCCACATGCCCCCCTTTGCCCGCCTCGCCGCCCTGATCATTGATGGCGAAAAAGAAGAAACCGTCATGCGCACCGCCAACCAGCTCGCCGCCACCGCCCCGCGCATTGATGGCCTGCATATCCTAGGGCCTGCGCCCGCGCCATTATCCCTACTCCGTGGCCGCTTCCGCTACCGTTTGCTGGCCCGCGCGCCCAAGGCGCTGAACCTGCCCGACATCATGAAACAATGGGTAGACGCGCAAAAACCGCCCAGCAATGTGCGCATCAAAACCGACATAGACCCCATCAGCTTCATGTAATTAAAACGACCAGTGCGGCACGGTGTAAGGCACAGCCCGCGGCCCCTGCGGCGACTTCACCCAATATTTAAACCGCTCGCACATGTAGGTTTCAAGGAAGCTGCGGTATTTAAAATCCTTTGTGCCCCCCAGCGCGCCTTTTTCCACAATCGGCTCAATCAAATCATCGGGCAGAACCCCTTTCACAAACGTGTGGGTGCTAAGCTTGTACGACACCTTGTCCTTCCCCCGCACCACCACCACCTGCGAGCCGTCATAGGGCTGCGACATCACCTGGCAATCATCGTAATCCGGCGGCAGCTGCGGCTCTGCGCCGTCCTTACCCTTGTGCAAAAGCGCTGCGAACGAATTGTCATACGGCTTGCCGCTCAAAAGCTCCAGCAGCGTCGGGTAAATATCCACCTGCCCCAGCATCGGCTTTGTAATCGTCACATTGCTCCTGAACGCATCCTTCTGTCCCCGTGGCGGCAGATACACAAACGGAATAAGGAAATTATCCGTCGTCGCGCCCTTTTCGCTATTCACATTCCCGCTCACTCCCAGCGGCCACGAATGATCCGCCACGATAATAATATGTGCCTTCTCCCGGTATGGCTCCACCCGCTCCAGAAACCGCGACAGGCAATGGTCCTGCGAGGCAAAGGAATTCAAATATTTCTGCGCAAACCCAAACACCGGTTCAAACGGCATAAATTGCGAATATTTCTTTTTCGGCTCAAACGTGTCATGCGCCGCCGACACGGTAAAATACACCATGAAATTCCCGTTCATCGCCTCGCCGTATTTCTTCTCAAGGAAATCGAAATATGCATCATAGAAATCGCAATCGTCATAGCCCCATTCATATTTCGTATCGCCGCGCTTCATTTTGTCGGCAAAATGCGTTTCCTGAAACCCGATCCCCTCCATAAACCGCTGCGTATGCGCAAAATTAGGGTCCGGGTGCGCCGACAGGAACACCGTGCGGTAGCCGTCACTCGCCAGTTTTTGCGGCAAGCAGCCCTTGGGGATCGCGTCCCCCATGCTGATGCCCGCATAAATATCCATCACCGCCGAGCATAAAATTGCGCCCTGCCCCCGGTGCGTCTGCATGCTTGAGCCCCACATAAACGGCACAAACACCCCTTCTTCGCTGGCCTTCAGCAATGTCGGCATCAACTGCGCTGCGGAAAGCCCCGCATTGGGCGTGGCCTTGCCGCTTAGCGCCAGCGCATTGCCCGACTCCAGCTGCACGATAAATACTGGCGCCCCGTCTTTGCTATGAAACTTGCCGAAGCGGCGCGTCACCACCCCCACATCGCCCTTCGCCCCTGTGATTCCTTCGTCGCTGTCATTCAGCCGGTGCGTGTTCAAAAGCAGCGGGATTCCCGCTTTCAGCAACCCATACGGCGCATTATGCCCCCACAGCAGCACCACCAGCAGCGGCAGCACCGCATGCGCCATGCCATGCCCCCGCCACCCGCGCGGCAGTGCAAACCGTACTTTGGAAAGCCCATAAAAACACCCCGCCCACATGAGCAGGGTAAGCGAAATGCCCGCCACCAGCCGCACCACGCTAAAGCTGCTCACCACCGCCGGAACCGTTTCCTGATAATTATCCAGCGCAAAGAACGGATCCAGCAAATCCCCCTGCACCACGAAATATTCCACCGTGATCAGTTGCAGCAGGATAAACAGCGCCGCAACCACGCTCAAAACCCACGCCAGCACCCGCGTATAGGGGCTGCGCGCCGCCAAAGGCCGCACATTGGCATAGACCGCCAGCAGCAAAAGCTGGCCCAGAACCACATAAAACCCGCTGCGCCAGTCGCTTGAAAACGCAACCCATGCCGCCGCAGGCAGCACCCAAAGCAGTAAAAACAGCCGCAAAGGCGAGGCAATGCGCCCCCAAAAACGCCTGAAACCAAGACTGCGCATAGCGTTGTCGTCCCCCGATGCTGTTGCCCCCACCATAGCGCTGGGCCACAAAAAATATACCGGAAAATAAGGGCTTGGCCCATATTCCACCCCCACGGTGGCGCCTTGGCGAAGCCGCGTATATTATTAAGCAATGTCAGGCCATTACCAAGTTTCCCACGCACCGCTTGCAATTGCAAAATCCCTATGCTATTTCGCTCCCATATTTTTAGGTTGCCTTTGCGGGCAATGTTGCCTAGTTTCGCTTCGCCTCCCCCAAAGCCTATATATATAAAGCCACCATCTTAGAAAGCTGCGCTACTCGTGAAAACATCCGGCTCCAAACGCATCGCGGAACGCTACGTCAAGGCACTCTTTGAAGTCGCCACCGCCACCTCGTCTGTTGAAAAGGTCGAAAGCGACCTGAGCGCACTGGGTGCAGCCCTCGACTCCAGCCCCGAATTCCGCGATTTCCTCGAAAACCCGCTCCTGAGCAACGCCCAGCGCGCCCAGGCCATGCTGGCCATACTCGAAAAAATCAGCGCCAATCCCCTCACCCGCCAGTTTATCGGCATGGTCGTAAAGCAAAAGCGCCTCGCAATCCTTCCCGCCATTATCGAAGAATTCGCAAACGCAGCCGCCACCGCGCGCGGCGAACTCACGGCCGAAATCACTGCCGCCACGCCCCTGAAGGACAAGGAAATCGCTGCCATCAGCGACCGCCTCAGCAAGGCCTATGGCCGCAAGATGCGCCTCGAAGTGAAGCAAGACCCCTCCCTGCTGGGCGGTGTCATCGTAAAAATCGGAAGCCAGCAGCTCGACAGCTCGTTGAGCGGTAAAATGCGCCGCCTGAAAAATACCCTGAAGGCAGCTTAAACGAACAAGACGTAATCAATTAGGAGAATACACGCCATGGATATCCGCCCGTCGGAAATTTCAGACATTCTGAAAAAACAGATCACCCAGTTCAACGCAGACGCGGAACTATCCGAAACCGGGCAAGTCGTATCCGTAGGTGACGGTATCGCAACCGTGTACGGGCTTGAAAACATTCAGGCCGGTGAAATGGTCGAGTTCTCCAACGGCATTAAGGGCATGGCCCTGAACCTCGCCGCCGACAACGTAGGCGTGGTAATTTTCGGCGATGACTCCGGCGTAAAAGAAGGCGACACCGTGTCGCGCACCAACACCATCATGGACACTCCCGTAGGCAAAGGCCTGCTTGGCCGCGTCGTAGACGGCCTCGGCAACCCCATTGACGGCAAAGGCCCCCTGAAAGACGTGACCCGCTCACGCGTAGAAGTAAAAGCCCCCGGCATCATCGCCCGCAAATCGGTGCATGAGCCGATGTCCACCGGCATCAAGGCCATTGACGCCCTGATCCCCATCGGCCGTGGCCAGCGCGAACTGATCATCGGTGACCGCCAGACCGGCAAAACCGCCATCGCCATTGACGCGATCCTGAACCAGAAGCAGGTCAACCAGGGCACCGACGAATCCAAGAAGCTATACTGCATCTATGTCTGCATCGGCCAGAAGCGCTCGACCGTAGCACAAGTGGTAAAGAAGCTTGAAGAAGCTGGCGCCCTGCAATACTCCATCGTGGTTGCCGCAACCGCGTCCGAACCCGCCCCCCTCCAATACTTGGCGCCCTACACCGGTGCCGCCATGGGCGAATTCTTCCGCAACAACGGCATGCACGCTTTGATCATTTATGATGATCTGTCCAAGCAGGCTGTTGCTTACCGCCAGATGTCCCTGCTGCTGCGCCGTCCTCCCGGCCGCGAAGCATACCCCGGCGACGTGTTCTACATTCACTCCCGCCTGCTCGAGCGCGCTGCAAAAATGTCCGACGCCATGGGCGCAGGTTCCATGACCGCACTGCCGATCATCGAAACCCAGGCTGGCGACGTATCGGCCTACATCCCCACCAACGTGATCTCCATTACCGACGGCCAGATCTTCCTCGAAACCGAACTCTTCTACAAAGGCGTGCGCCCCGCAGTAAACGTGGGCCTGTCCGTATCCCGCGTAGGTTCGGCCGCACAGATCAAGGCCATGAAGCAGGTTGCAGGCTCCATTAAGCTCGAACTCGCCCAGTACCGCGAAATGGAATCCTTCGCCCAGTTCGGCTCCGATCTCGACCCCGCCACCCAGAAGCTTCTGGCCCGCGGCGCTCGTTTGACGGAACTGCTGAAGCAGCCCCAATACTCGCCCCTGTCCACCGCAGAAGAAGTCTGCGTGATCTACTCAGGCGTAAAAGGCTATCTCGATACCGTGGACCTGAAAAAGGTCAGCGCATTCGAAACCGCCCTGCTGCAAGACCTGCGCAGCGGTCACCGCGATATTCTGGATGCCATTACAGCCAAGTCCCAGCTCGATTCCGAAACGGAAGCCAAGCTGAAGAACTTGCTTGAGTCCTTGGTTAAACGCTTCGCATAACGAGAGAACATGCCCAGCTTAAAAGACCTAAAAAACCGGATCAAAAGCGTAAAATCTACGCAGAAGATCACCAAGGCCATGAAGATGGTGGCCGCTGCCAAGCTGCGTCGCGCCCGCGAACAGGCTGAAGCCGCGCGCCCCTATTCCGAAGCCATGGAACGTATGCTCCTCTCACTTGCCGCCGGTGTTCCCGAAGGCACGCAAGGGCCCATATTGCTCTCAGGCACAGGAAAAACCGACACCCACCTCATCGTGGTGGCAACGTCGGACCGTGGCCTGTGCGGCGCGTTCAACTCCTCCATCGTGCGCGCCACCCGCCGCAAGGTGCGTGAGCTGCAGGCCAACGGCCATCAGGTAAAGCTCCTCTGCGTAGGCCGCAAAGGCTTTGAGCAATTGCAAAGTGAATTCGGCCGCCTCATCGTAGGCCGCGCCGAACTCAAATCCCGCCGCTTAAGCTACAACGATGCAAACGCCATCGCCCAGGACCTCTCCGCCCGCTTCCTCGCAGGCGAATTCGACGTGGCGCATGTAATGTACAACGAGTTCCGCTCCGCTATTTCGCAAGTGGTCACCTTCCAGCAGCTCATCCCGCTGGCATTGCCCGCCAAAGCAGCCATCGCCACCGAGTCCTCCGCCGTATACGAGTACGAACCCGACGAGAACGAAATCCTCGCCGAACTCCTGCCGCGCAACCTCGGCGTACAGATGTATCGTGCATTGCTGGAAAACGCTGCCTCCGAACAGGGCGCCCGCATGACCGCCATGGACAACGCAACCCGCAACGCCGGCGACATGATCAAAAAGCTGAACCTGAAATACAACCGCACCCGCCAAGCCGCCATCACCAAGGAACTCATCGAAATCATCAGCGGGGCTGAAGCCGTATGATGAAATCGCTTGTTCTCATCCTCGCCCTTATCGCCTCCCCTGCGCTTGCTTTTGAAGCTCCAAAAGACCAGGCCGCATGCGAAGCCATCGGCGGCGAATGGAGCAAGCAGGGCGCATCCCAGAAAGAAATGTGCGACACCCGCACCGAAGACGCAGGCAAGCCCTGCGAGCATTCCTCCGAATGCGAATCTGAACTTTGCGTTCAGGGTGTCAACTTCCCCGACGAAGGCCAGTGCTTTGGCCACACCGCTAAATTTGGCTGCCACGACGTATTCGATACGGATAAGGCCAAACGCAAAACCATCTGCATTGATTAATTGAAATCTAAAGAGAGAAGCGAGAAAACTATGTCTGCAACCAACGGTATCATCACTCAAGTCATCGGCGCGGTGATTGACGTAAAGTTCCCCACCGGCAAGCTGCCCTCGATTTTGAACGCCCTGCACACGCAAAACGACGGTAAAACCCTCGTGCTCGAAGTAGCCCAGCATCTCGGCGAATCCGAAGTGCGCTGCATCGCCATGGACGCAACCGACGGCCTCACCCGCGGTCAGGCAGTCGTAGACACCGGCGCCCCCATCTCCGTCCCCGTAGGCCGCGCAACGCTTGGCCGCATCATGAACGTAGTCGGCGAGCCGATTGACGAACGCGGCCCCATCGGCCACACGCAAGTGTCCCCGATCCACGCCAAGGCCCCCGAATTCACCGAACAATCCACCAAAACCGAAATCCTCGTGACCGGCATTAAGGTTATTGACCTTCTCGCGCCTTACGTAAAAGGCGGCAAGATCGGCCTCTTCGGCGGTGCAGGCGTAGGCAAAACCGTACTCATCATGGAACTTATCAACAACATCGCAAAGGCCCATGGCGGCGTGTCCGTGTTCGCAGGCGTCGGCGAGCGTACCCGCGAAGGCAACGATCTGTACCACGAAATGATGGAATCCAACGTTATCAATGCCGAAGACCTCAGCAAATCCAAAATTTCCCTTGTGTACGGCCAGATGAATGAGCCTCCAGGTGCCCGCGCCCGCGTAGCCCTCACCGGCCTCACCCAAGCCGAATATTTCCGCGATGAAGAAGGCCAGGACGTTCTGTTCTTCGTGGATAACATTTTCCGCTTCACGCAAGCTGGTTCGGAAATGTCCGCACTCTTGGGCCGCATTCCCTCCGCCGTAGGCTACCAGCCCACACTGGCCACCGACATGGGCCAGATGCAAGAGCGCATCACCTCCACCAAAAAAGGCTCCATCACCTCCGTTCAGGCCGTATATGTACCGGCCGACGATTTGACCGATCCTGCTCCCGCAACCTCCTTCGCCCATCTGGACGCAACCACCGTTCTTTCGCGCCAGATCGCCGAACTCGGCATTTACCCCGCCGTGGATCCGCTGGATTCGACCTCGCGCGTGCTCGACCCCACCGTTATCGGTACCGAACATTACGAGATCGCCCGCGAAGTACAGCGCGTATTGCAGACCTACAAGTCCCTGCAAGACATCATCGCCATTTTGGGCATGGACGAACTGTCCGAAGAAGACAAACTGGTTGTGGCACGTGCCCGCAAAATCCAGCGCTTCCTCTCGCAGCCCTTCCACGTCGCTGAAATCTTCACCGGCGCTCCCGGCAAGCTGGTATCGCTCGCCGACACCATCGCAGGCTTCAAAGGCATCTGCGAAGGCAAGTACGACGACATGCCCGAATCCGCCTTCTACATGGTGGGCGGCATTGACGAAGCCATCGCCAAAGCCAAAAAGATGGCTCTGGAAGCAGCATAATAAAAACGAAGGAAGAACACCCAATGAAGCTGGACATCATCACCCCTGAGAAAATCTTATTCTCTGCGCAAACCACGCAGGTGGTGGTGCCCGGCACGTTGGGCGATTTCGGCGTGCTTCCCGGCCATGCCCCCTTCATCTCCACCATTCGCCCCGGCATCATCAGCATTGATACCGTGGACGGCATCCAGCGCCGCATCGCCGTCACGGGCGGCATTGCCGAAGCCAACCCCGAAACCTGCACCATCCTCGCTGAATCCGCCGAAGAATGCACTGCTTGGGGCGCTGTCGAAATCGAAGCCAAAAAAGCCGAAGCCATCGAGGCCCTCGAATACGCCAACACCGACGCCAAACGCGAACTGGCCGAAAAGAAAATGGCCCTCGCCGAAGCCCTCCAGATGGCCGCTTAACAGCCACTCTTCTTCCCTAAAACAAAATCGCAATCCCGGAGGAGCCCTTCCGCGACGACTAGCGCCATTGAGGCGCGCAGCATGCGCGGCGCTTGAGCGCACCTTAAAGATTAAGCTGGCACAGCTCTTGCTTTCCCTTAAGGGATCACCCCCGGAGCCAGCGTATGCCAGTCCACCAATCACTACAGATTACCGTACCGCCCCGGCAGGAAGCCAAGCCTGCCGCCACCGGCACCTTCTGGCAGGACGACGGCCCCAGCTTCAAAGACGTGCTCGACACCATCAACCCCCTGCAACATATTCCCGTCGTCTCCAATATCTACCAGTCCCTGACCGGCGACAACAAACCCTCCACGGGCGCGCAAATGGCGGGCAATGTCCTGTTCGGCGGCGCGCTGGGCCTGCTATCATCCATCTTAAATAGTATCGTTCAAACCGAAACCGGCACCGACATCGCCGGCAATGCCCTCGCCGCCATCACGGGTGATCCCACCCCCGGCCCGCAAAAAGGCGTCTCCACCGAAGTCACCCCCACCCCGGAGCCTACGCGCTTCATAAGCGCCAGCCAGCGCAGCGCCTATAATTCCTATATTAGCGTGCAAAACACCTAATCGCGTTCCCCGAACAACACCCGGCCCAGCCGTACGCACGAAGCTCCCATCCGTACCGCCGCCTCAAAATCCTCACTCATCCCCATGCTAAGCCCCGAAAGCCCCTGCGCCTTGGCAAGCTTGGCCAGCAAAGCAAAATGCGGGGCCGGATGGTGCCCAACGGGGGGCACGCACATCAGCCCCACCAATTTCAGCCCCTTCGCCCTGGCATAATCCACCAGTGCCGCCACCCCTTCCGGGGCCACGCCCGCCTTCTGTTCTTCCGCCCCGGTATTCACCTGTATATAGCAGTCGGGGTTTTTGCCCTGTTTTTGCATCTCATGCACAAGCGCATCAGCCAGCTTTTCCCTATCAACCGTCTGGATCACATCAAAAAGCGCCACCGCATCGGCCACCTTATTGGTCTGCAATGGCCCAATAAGATGCAACCGCACATGCGGATATTGTTGTTTAAGTTCAGGCCACTTAGCCTCTGCTTCCTGCACCCGGTTCTCACCAAAATCCACGATTCCTGCGTCTATGGCCTCCCGGATGGTAGCTACAGTCTGGGCCTTGGCCGCTCCAAGCAAAGTAACGTCCGGGGCGGCTAAGGGGCTATTTTTTGCCTTTTCAATGCGTTGGCGCAAAGCTTCTGCCGCTTGCCCCACCGTCAAAACACCCGCCCCTGCCGTCATTATCCCTTGTCCCTTCTATATAATATCCCGTTTCAGGCCCTTTTTGTTGCCATATTGCAACAGAAAGGCTGAAAAGCTGTGGCATTCCCCCCACTTTCGGCGTTACGGCTTGCATGGGGAAACAGTTTGCACAATAACTACCCTAGGTAAATGCCCAAGGTAAATACGAAACGACCGATTTATCTTGTGTAGCCTAGAGAACTTCTAGTCGAAGACTTTTCAAAACTCTAAAGGAAACAATACTATGAAAAAAATTCTCCTCGGAACCACCACCCTCGTCGGTGCAGTTGGCCTGTTCGCAGGTGCTGCTCTCGCCGAGACCCCCAAAGTAACCGTAGGCGGCTACGCTAACTTCGAAGCAGCTTATGCTAACCAGGATCTGGACAACTCGAACGTACTTGCTGGTACCTCCACGCAGCGCCCGCAGTCGTTCCGCAGCGACACCATGATCGCTTTCAAAATTGACGGCAAGAATGACTCCGGCCTCGGCTACGGCGGCGAAATCAACCTCCTCGCAGACACCTCTGTTGACGTACAGGGTCGCGGTGCAAACGCATCCAAGACCGTTGTATACCTCGACGGCATGTGGGGCCGCTTTGAACTCGGTTCCAACGTAGGCGCCGACGGCACCATGAAAGTTGACGCTGCTTCGATCGCTCGTGCGACCGGTGGTATCAACGGTGACTGGAACTACTTCGCAAACGCAGGTGATCAGCAGATCGCTCAGGCAGCTCTCCCGCTCTCCTATGGCAACATGGGCGCAGGTGCAGTTAACTACACCGGCAACCACACCGAAGAAAACCTGAACAAAGTAACCTACTACACCCCACGCTTCTCGGGCTTCCAGCTCGGCGTAAGCTATCTCCCGGATGAAGCAAACCGTGGCCAGGGCTTTGCTGGCACGACCTTCAACCGCAATGGTCCAAACACCAACAGCAACATTGCTGGCCAGTCTGAAAACATCTTCACTGGTGGTTTGAGCTATGACAACAAGTTCGGTGACATCGGCCTCGCAGCTGCTGCAACCGGCGAATGGGGTCAGGCACAACAGACCGCATACAACAACCTTGCTGCTTGGAACGCTGGCGCAAAGTTGGCCTACATGGGCTTCAGCCTCGCTGGTTCGTATGGTAGCTGGGGTTCTTCCGATACCCTGAAGGCCGACAAATCTGACGGTTCGCACTACTGGACTGTTGGTGGTGCTTACGAATACGGCCCGTTCGGCGCTTCCGTAACCTACTTGAACTCCAAGTTTGATTGCGGTAACTCCACTGCAGTTGCTGGTAACACCGCAAACTGCATCGGCACCGGCAACAACAAGTTCCAGAACGTTTCCGCTGGCGTTGACTACAAGCTGGCTCCTGGCCTGACCCCATACGCCGAAGTTTCGTACTTCGATATGGATCAGCGCACCAACTCCGCTCTTGATAACAACGGCTACGTTGGTATCGTCGGTACCCAGCTGAACTTCTAATCTGAATCTAATCAGATAGAAAATACGACTAAACTTAGGGGCGATGCTTGCATCGCCCCTTTTTATTGTCTAAATTCACCGCCTACTTAACCTTCTTAAGAATGTGGTGTTATGCGCAAAGCCCTAGTCGCCTTCAGTGTTCTCTTCGCCCTCTCCGCCTGCGGTGACGCTAAGCTGGAAGATCCCGGCACTCCCCAGTCCCAGATTCAGAAACGCCGCAACCGCAACGGCTCCCTCACGGGCGAAGAAGGTGGCTTCACCCTTTCTGGCGGCCCCTCTGCCAAAAACGCCGAAGGCGGCGCATTGGGCGTGAACTCCTACCTCTGGCGCGCAACCCTCGACACGCTGGCCTTCATGCCGCTGGCTTCGGCCGATCCCTTCGGCGGCGTTATCATCACCGACTGGTATGAAGACCCCAAAACCCCCGGCGAACGCTTCAAGGTCAACGCCCTCATCCTCGATAAGCAACTGCGCCCCGACGGCGTAAAGCTCACCGTCTTCAAGCAAAAGCTTGAAAAAGGCGTATGGCGCGACAAGAAGGTGGACGGCACGCTGGAAAGCTCGCTTGAGGACACCATCCTCACCCGCGCCCGCCAGTTGCGCGTCACGCAGCTGAAATAATAGCACCCGGAAATCCTTATGAGCGACGCGGCCCACTCGCGGTATAATTTCCGCGAATCCGAAACCAAATGGCAAAAACGCTGGGACGAAACCGGCGCTTTCACCGCGCATGATGGTGCTGCAAAGCCCAAATACTACGTGCTGGAAATGTTCCCCTACCCTAGCGGAAACATCCATATGGGCCATGTGCGCAACTATTCGCTCGGCGACGTCATCGCCCGCGCCCGCCGCATGCAGGGCTATAATGTCCTGCACCCCATGGGCTGGGACGCCTTTGGGTTGCCCGCCGAAAACGCCGCCATCCAGAACAATTCCCACCCCGGCGACTGGACCCTCAAAAACATCGAGACGATGCGCGAGCAGCTCAAGATGATCGGCCTGTCCTACGACTGGCCCCGCGAGCGGGCAACATGCCTTCCCGACTACTACAAGCACGAACAACTTTTCTTCCTGAAATTTTTGGAACGTGG
>JAYULW010000045.1:0-5525 GCA_043763155.1 Alphaproteobacteria bacterium
ACCCGCCAAGCAACCCGCCGCCGATGACAGCAACCACCTGCCCTGCGCCGCCGCCAATCGCGCTACCGGCCAAGCCGCCAGTCACAACGCCTGCGGCAACCGCTACGTCTTTCTTGCTAAGTGCGCCGCCATTTTCCACGCCTTTGCCCGGTGCGCCGTTAGGCTCGGTACATGCGGTCAGCATCGAAGCCGTAACCAGTACCGCCATAAATCGGGAATATTTCATATAGTTCTCCAGTCAATAAGTGAATCAATCCGGCCACATCATGCCGCCGGCCATATAAGGATGCGACCAGAGAAAACGGCCCAACATATAAATTTCTAATAAATAGACCATAAAAACAAAGCGGTCCCTGTAGTTACAGGGACCGCTTTATAATCACGTCAAATTGAAGAACGATTACGCTTTACCAGCCGTAACGGGAGCAGGTTCTATGCTTTCAAGGTTGAAGATGCTTTCCATGTTCGGAATCACCTTATCAATCCGCAACGAAGCACGAAGATATTCTTCAGCTTGCACCGCCTGTGATTTATCAAGCGGGTTACCGCCTTCATTTTCAAGGCGCTGCAGTTCTTCTGCGGCCATCTTCAGGCGTTCGCGCAACTGTGTAAGCCACTGCGGGCCTTTTTCCGAAATCTTGCGTGCGGCCGAAAGCCCGCGGCGATAGGATTCCATCCAGCGTTCAAGCGTTTCCACCTCATGGCGGATGCCTTCCTGCTCCAGCGCATTCTCGTATTTCACCAGCAGGCGTTTCAGGTCGTTGGTAAGGGTCTCGGCTTCGCAAAGCTGTTGGTCCAACGGGCTGTGCGGTGCTTCGCAATGTTCCACATTAGGCGTGGGGGCTTCAATAATAGGTTGTACGGCGGTCATGGCAGTCTCCTTTCAAAAATACTATACCCCTATCTGAACATGTATGCGGTAAAGATGCAGCGCGGATACAGCGCCACATCATAAAATTAGGGTAAGGAAAAAAATTAATAGCGGCGCGTCTGCGACGAGCGATAGGCCTCGCCAAACCCATCAAGGAAGCTATCGGCCAAACCATACATGCGGTCAGCCAGGTCCGCCTTATCGGTAAAGCCCTGCCCGCGCAGTTGTTTCAAAACACGCAGCTTGCGCTTCGTCATGCGCAAAAGCGCATACGTCACCATCAGGCCCATAATCATCAGGAAAATCGTAGCGGCCAGCGGGTCCAGCCCGCCAGAAAAGACAAGCTCCTGATAGGCTACGTAAAAGCAGCCTATCAGGAGCGCCCCTGCCATAAAGCCTGTAGCAACCGCAAGCGCAATAACGCCCGCAATATCTTTCATCAGGCGGCGCATCATGCGCGCCTTCAACAGATCCCCACCCAGGGAGGTAATCCCCAGCAAGGTACTCAGGTTCATTATGGACTTTAGTCTCGGCATATTAGCGACGGAACAAAGAGCCAAGGATAAAGCCAGCACCCAGCGCGATCAGCGTGGACTGCACAGGCTTATTATGGATTTGTTCGGAAACGGTGTCGGCAGCATGCGAAATTTCGCTGCTGGTGGTGCTGAACAAAGAGCGAACCTTGTCCGAGGTGGACTTAGCAGCCGTGCGCACATCGCTTGCAACATCGTTAGCGGCTTTCGTCGCTTCGTTGTGAACAGTGTTTGCAGTGCTCTTCAGGTCGTTCAGTGCTTCTTTAGGGGTGGTGGTGTTGGAATACATAGTAAGCTCCTTGAGAAATGAAGGGAGGCCGGACCATCCGGCCTCCCGGTAGAATTACATCTTGTCTTTGTACTGGTTGTACAGGCGGTCGTAAGCGTCGCGCGTGGCGGGCTTTGCATTGTCCCAGCCAAGGTTAGACGTGCCGCGCGCCTTTTCCCATTCGCGGCCCAGCTGCGGTTCGATCTCATCGAACTGACGGCCAGGGTTGCGCGTATAAGCTTCTACGCCATGGCGATATGCCGGACGGTAGTCGTTATACGTGGTTTCCTCAGCGACATACGGACGGTCGAGATAATTCTCGCTCCAGTATGCATCTTCGGTGGTGGGGTTGATTTCCTGTGCAACGCCCTTACCGGCCAATGCCCCCACGATGCCGCCAATGGCAACACCTGCGGCCATGCCGGGGAGACCGGCAACGGTGCCAAGCATTGCGCCCTGTGCCGCGCCAACAACGGCCGCACCGGCTGCAGCACCCACAGCCGCGCCAACAGCGCCGCCAACGGGATGATCACCATATTCGCCTTCATGCGTTGCGATTTTTTCTTTCTTAGTAGACATAAAACTCTCCTTGAAATGAATGAAACTAGCGGCGGAACAATGCGGCCAGCACGTAACCTGCGCCGAGCGCGATCAGGCTGGATTGTACGGGGCGGTTGCGGATTTCGCGGGTAACTGCTTCAGCAGTGCCCGATACTTCCTTATATGTACCGCCGATAATGCCAGAAAGCTTCTGGCCAGCGCGGTGCGCCATAACGGTCAGGCCGTCATCAGTGTTCTTGGTGTTGGAACGTGTATCTTGAACCGGGCGGTTCAGGGTTTCGTCTTTTGCAGCAGTGTAAGCCATGTGACTCTCCTTAAAGGATGCAGGGGGTTAAAAACTGCCGGTGCGGATTGTGCAACTGCATTACCCCAGAGTCTAAGCAACAAGGCGTTATGAAACGATACGGTAACCTCAACATCGCCGTAATTTCTGTGTAAAGACTGTAAACTCGCTGTTTTCTTGGCTTTATCGTGCCTTTACGCCGCAGCCCCCCACTCCACATATGAAGTTGATGCCGGTAGGGTTACCGTGTTTTCAGCCCAAAAACATTGGGCAAAACACCTAAAAGGAATTATTTTATGACCAGCACCCCAAGCAACAACACCCCCACCCAGAAGCCACAACAGAATCAGCAGAGCCAGCAGAACCGCACCTCGAACCCCGCTCAGGACGAGCAGGCTAAGAAGTCTTCCACTGAAGGCAAAAGCGATTCTTGCGGGACTTCTTCCAGCAAAATGTAATATGTAGTGTTGTTGGCGGTAACGGCTACGGCCATTACCGCCCATAATGCCCCAAAAAGGACGCGAACTTCGGTTCCGTCCTTTTTGATAATCCAGAAGGACCTTTATATGCTGCCAGGCGAAAAAGTTCCGAACATAGTGCCATTGCCAACGCCAATAGATGAAGCAATGCCACTGCCGGAAATACAGATCGAACCCATCAACCTCAACACCCTCTTTTTGGGTGGCTTGTTCATCTTCGCAACCCTCACCGCGCTCTACGTGGCCCAGCCCATTGCGTTGCCCGTCGTCTTCGCGTTCGTATTAAAACTGATGCTGCAACCTGCGCTGCGGGTCCTGGAGCGCCTGCGCGTTCACCGCGCCCCTTCCAGCATCATCATCCTGCTCGCCGTTTTCGGGTTCCTCTTCGGCCTCGGCACCATGCTCGCCCAGCCCGCCAGCAACTGGGCCGAAAAACTCCCCTCCGCCATGTCGCGCCTGCAAGAGCGCATCACCCCCATCAGCAAACCGATTCAGGAAACCCAGAAATTCATGCTCCACGCCGAAGACATGACGCAGGCTCCCGGCCCCAAAGTCATGCCCGTCGCCGTGCAGGGCACGCGCCTGTTCGACAAAATCATGGCCAGCTCCCGCAATTTCCTGAGTGGCATGTTCATGACCATCGTACTCGTATTTTTCTTCATGGTGTCGGGCGACACGTTCCTGCGCCGCCTTGTCGAAATTCTTCCCCGCTTCAAAGATAAACGCCAGGCCGTGGACATCTCCCAGCAAATCGAGCGGGACATCTCCACCTATCTCTTCACCATATCAGTCATGAATGCCCTCGTAGGCATCGCAACCGGCATCGTCGCCTACACCTCAGGCCTCGGCGATCCGCTGCTATGGGGAACCCTCGCATTTTTGCTCAACTACATCCCCATCGTCGGCCCCCTCATCATGACCGCCATCCTGTTTTTCGCGGGCGTTATTGCACTGCCCGACGGCAGCAGTTTCCTGCCCGCCATCCTTTATTTCGGCATTCATTTGCTGGAAGGAACCTTCACCACCCCCATGCTGCTCGCCCAGCGCTTCACGCTTAATCCCGTGCTGGTAATGCTCTCCGTCATGTTCTGGTACTGGATGTGGGGCTTCCCCGGCGCCATCCTCTCCACCCCCATGCTCGCCATCATGAAAATCATCTGCGACCGCATCCACCGCCTGAAAGCCTTCGGGCATTTCCTGGAGGGCTAAAGTGCAACGTCCAGCAGCAACGCCGCATGATCGGAATAAGGCTGCGGAATAATCTGCAGCCCCACCCGCTGCGCAATCCCCGGCGTGCAGATGCAAATATCTAAAATCTTTTTTGTGCGATGGAAGGTAAATGTAGGGCTATCGTCCCGGTTCATCAGCACCAGCTTGTCTTGCAGCAACAGCGCCAACTCCGAAAATCCATCAAGGATGTTAAAATCCCCAAGGAAAATCACCTCCCCCGGCGTATCGCGAATCATCTGCCGCACCTGCAATAGCTGCAACGCCCGCACCTTCCGCTTCAGCGAAAAATGCCCGAAGAATAAGGTAAGCCCATCCGCCAGTTGTAACTTATAAACTAGCCGCTTCGTCCCATGCGTAAAATGCAACCGCTCAAAAGCCAGCTCTTGCTTGGAGATAAATGCATTGCTCTTCCCCCGCGTCAGCGAAAACTGCCTGAGCTTGCTGTCATGCCCATACTTATTATCAATATCGAAAAAGGGGTGATGCTCCCCCAGCACCTGCTCCAGCTGGTTAAAATGCGCCGAATGCGCCGACCCTTGGTCAATTTCCACAAAACAACAAATATCGGGCGACGCCTGCGCAATAATTTCGCGCAGTTGCCCCACCGCTTTTTGCTGCGAGGCCGCTGAGCAATAAAAATGCCGGTGCGCAAACGCAATATGCGCCGCAAGCGAGCCGTCAATACCCCGCAAATACCCCAGATTACCCATCAATATCTTCAACTGCGCCATGAAAACTTATGCTCCGCCTATGTTATGCTCTCATCTCAGGCTATCATTTTTGTAATAAAAAGGTGATGTTGATGTGATGAAAAACCACATAAAAGCCAGCCAGATCCTGCAAAACATCCACGCCCTCCTCAAAGAGGACGCCATTACAGTGCAGGATTTCGTAATGCTGCTGGGCGACCGGTCGTTCGCCCTGTCCATCCTCATTTTTTCACTCCCCAATTCCCTGCCCATCCCCGGCATTCCCGGCTTCTCCACCCTCACCGGCATCCCCATCCTCTGCATCGCCCTGCAAATGGTCTGGGGCAAGGAAACCATTTGGCTACCTCGCAAAGTCGCGCATAAAACCATCTCCCAATCCATGCTCGCCACCATCCTCACCAAATCCATCCCCTTCGTTGCGCGGCTTGAAAAATACCTCCACCCCCGGCTCACATGGGTTACATCCCGCAATGGCGAGCGCGTCATAGGCCTGCTCATCGCCTTCATGGCCTTCATCCTTTCGCTGCCACTCGTCGGCGGCAATTTCCTGCCCGGCCTCTCCATCTCGCTCATGGCCATCGCCCTGCTGG
>JAYULW010000046.1:0-50635 GCA_043763155.1 Alphaproteobacteria bacterium
CAGACGCGCTACCGGCACGCGGTAGGGGGAGCAGGAGACGTAATCGAGGCCGGCTTTCTGGCAGAAGGCGATGGAGGCAGGGTCGCCGCCGTGTTCGCCGCAGATGCCGAGTTTCAGGCTTGGCTTTACCTTGCGGCCACGCTCGACGGCAATGCCGATAAGTTCGCCGACACCGGACTGGTCAATGGAGACGAAGGGGTCTTGTTCCACGATGCCTTGCTTCTTATAGGCTTCGATGAAGCTGGCGGAATCGTCGCGGCTGATGCCGAGGGTGGTTTGCGTAAGGTCGTTGGTGCCGAAGGAGAAGAACTCAGCAGACGCTGCAATATCGCCCGCGCGAAGGGCTGCGCGGGGCAGCTCGATCATGGTGCCTACCATGTAGGTAATTTTCGTACCCGTGGCGGCCATGACGTCGGTGGCTACTTTGTCAATCAGGGCTTTCAGGATTTCGAGTTCCTTGGGCATCATGACCAGCGGCACCATGATTTCGGGCACGATGGATTGCTTCTTGTTTTTGATGAGGTCGGCGGCGGCTTCAAAGATTGCTTTGGCCTGCATCTCATAGATTTCGGGGTAGGTGATGCCGAGGCGGCAGCCACGGTGGCCGAGCATGGGGTTTTGCTCTTTCAGCTCATGCGCACGGTGGCGCACTACGTCTACGCTTACGCCCGCGGCCTGTGCCACCTGCTTGATGTCTTCTTCGGTGTGAGGGAGGAATTCGTGCAATGGCGGGTCGAGCAGGCGGATGGTGACGGGCAGGCCTTCCATGATGCTAAACAATTCCGTGAAATCGTTGCGCTGCATGGGGAGGAGTTTTGCGAGTGCGGTTTTGCGGCCTTCGACCGTTTGCGACACAATCATTTCGCGCATGGCGATGATGCGTTCGGCGTCGAAGAACATATGTTCGGTGCGGCACAGGCCAATGCCTTCGGCACCGAAACGACGGGCGGTCTGCGCGTCTGCGGGGGTTTCGGCGTTGGTGCGGACTTTGAGCTTGCGGAATTCGTCGGCCCAGCTCATGAGGGTTTCGAAATCGCCGGAGAGCTTGGGCTGCACGGTGGGGATTTCGCCCAGCATGACTTCGCCGGTGGAGCCGTTGAGCGTGATGATGTCGCCTTCTTTGATGGTGTGGCCCGCGACCTTCATGGTTTTGGCCTTGGTATCAATGCGGATTTCGCCTGCGCCGGACACGCAGGGCTTGCCCATGCCGCGAGCAACCACTGCGGCGTGGGACGTCATGCCGCCACGCGCGGTTAAAATGCCTTGGGCGACATGCATGCCGTGGATGTCTTCGGGGGAGGTTTCGATGCGCACCAGCACCACTTTTTCGCGGTGTTCGATGGCCATTTTTTCGGCGTCTTCAGCGGTGAAAACCACTTTGCCGCTGGCTGCACCGGGGGATGCGGGCAGGCCGGTGGTGAGCATGGTTTTTTGCGCTTTGGGGTCGAGGGTGGGGTGCAGGAGCTGGTCGAGCGACAGGGGGTCAATCCGCGAAAGCGCGGATTTTTTATCAATCAGTTTTTCATTCACCATGTCTATGGCGATTTTTACGGCGGCGGCGGCGGTGCGTTTGCCGTTGCGGGTTTGCAGCATCCACAGCTTGTCGTTCTGGATGGTGAATTCGATGTCCTGCATGTCGCGGTAGTGGGCTTCGAGCTTGTCGAATACGGCCGTGAGTTGCTTGTATACGACGGGCATGACCTTGGGCATTTCGTCGAGCGGCACAGGCGTGCGGATACCGGCTACCACGTCTTCGCCCTGGGCGTTTACTAAGAATTCGCCGTAGTATTTATGTTCGCCGGTGCTGGGGTTGCGGGTGAAGGCAACGCCGGTTGCGCAATCGTCGCCCATGTTGCCGAACACCATGGACTGTACGGTGACTGCGGTGCCCCAGGATTCGGGGATGTCGTGGAGGCGGCGATAGTAGGTTGCGCGGTCGTTCATCCAAGAGTTGAACACGGCCATGATTGCGCCCCAGAGCTGCTCATGCACATCTTCGGGGAAGGGGCGGCCAAGTTCTGCGGCTACGATTTCTTTGTACTGGGCGACGAGTTCTTTGAGGTCTTCTGCCGTTAAATCGGTGTCGAGTTCGATGTTGCGGTCGTTCTTTTTCTGTTCCAGCAATTCTTCGAAATGGTAGTGGTCGAGGTTCAGCACTACGTCGGAATACATCTGGATGAAGCGGCGGTAGGAATCATACGCGAAGCGTTCGTTGCCGGTTTTTGCGGCGAGTGCTTTGGCGGTGGCGTCGTTAAGCCCTAAGTTTAACACCGTGTCCATCATGCCGGGCATGGAGGCGCGGGCGCCGGAGCGCACCGAGAGAAGGAGGGGGTTGGTGGCGTCACCGAATTTAGGGCCTGCTTTGGATTCGACGTATTTTACGGCTGCTGCCACCTGTTCTTCAAGGCCAGCGGGGAGCTTTTTGCCGCCAGCGTAATAGCCCACGCAGACTTCGGTGGTGATGGTGAAGCCCGGAGGCACGGGAAGGCCCAAGGAACACATTTCCGCGAGGTTTGCGCCCTTGCCGCCGAGCAGGTTCTTCATGTCGGCTTTGCCCTCGGCTGCGCCGTCGCCAAAGGTGTATACCAGCTTGGATGCGAGTTCGGGTTTGGTCTGTGCGTTGGTCTTGGTCATAGTGTCTCCTGTTTATCCTTCAATACTCGCGAAGCTGGCCAGCTTGTCCATGCTGCCACGGATGGTGGCGAGCAGGCGCAGGCGGGTTTCGCGGGTGTGTTTGTCGTCGGTGTTAACCATTAAATTGGTAAAGAATGTGTCCACGGGGGCGCGGAGTGCGGCGAGGCGCTGGAGAGCATCGGCGAATTTTTCCTGCGCCAGCAGGGTGGTGATTTCAGGTTCCAAAGCGGCCAGCAGTTTTTGCAGGGCCTGCTCTTCTGGGGTGTGGAATGATTCCGCAAGCAATGTTATCGAAGCGTAGGAATCGTAATTCTTTTTGTCTTTCTTTTCTTCGGCGGAGAGAATGCCGGAGGCGCGAACATATCCGGCGAGTAAGTTCTTGCCGTCGGCGCTTTCGAGGAAGTCTTGCAGGGCGCGGGCGCGGGTGACAATTCTTAACAAATCGTCGTCGCCATTGGCGATGACGGCGTTGATGACGTCGTGGCGGATGCCTTGGTCTTTGAGTTGGATTTTGAGGCGGTCAATGAAGAAGTCTTGCAGGATGGTGGCAAGGTTTTCAGGGACGGCGGTGCTTAAATCCTGATGGGCGGTTTCGTTTACGGTGAGGTATATGCCGACCTTGTGTTCGGTGCTGTGCTGGAGGCTGGCGGCGGTTTGCTGGGCGAGCTTGCCGTGGGCCTGGCGCAGGGCGATGCTTTGGGTGGGGCACAGCGCAAACAGGCCGCCGAGCGGCAAGCGCAGCTTGTTATCGAGGATGATGCGGATGATGCCCAGCGCGGAACGGCGGAGCGCAAAGGGGTCTTTGCTGCCCGTGGGTTTTTCACCGATGGCGAACATGCTGATAAGGGTGTCGAGTTTATCGGCAAGGGCCACGCAGATGGCGGTTTTTTCGGTGGGTACGGCATCGGACGGGCCTTGGGGTTTGTAGTGGTCGCGGATGGCGTCGGCGACGGATGCGTCTTCTTTGGCGGCCACGGCATAGTAGCGGCCCATGACGCCCTGGAGTTCGGGGAATTCGCCGACCATGCCCGTTACCAAATCGGCTTTGGCGAGGGTTGCGGCTTTGGCGACTTTGGTTTTGTCGGCGCCGATAGTTCCGGCGATGGCGTCGGCCATGGTGGCGATGCGGGATACTTTGTCGGCGATGGTGCCGAGTTTGGCGTGGAAGGTGACGGTTTCTAAGCCCTTGGCCCAATCGGCGAGGGATTTTTTGCGGTCCTGGTCCCAGAAGAAGCGGCCATCGGCGAGGCGGGCGCGAAGGACGCGCTCGTTGCCGGCGATGATTGCCTTGCCGTTGTCGGTTGCGGTGATGTTGGCGGTGATGAGGAATTTGTTGGCCAAGGAACCGTCGGCGTTTTCGAGGGCGAAATATTTCTGGTGGGCGCGCATTTCGGAGACGAGGACTTCCTTCGGCAAATCCATGTATTTGGCGTCAATGGTGCCGGTTAAGGACACGGGATATTCGACGAGGCCGGTGACTTCTTCGAGGAGGCCTTCGTCGGCTTTCAGGGTGAGGTTTGCGGCGTGTGCGGCTTTGGTGGATTGCTCAAGGATGTTGGCTTTGCGGCGCTCGCGGTTTGCGATGACGAAGGCTTTTTCGAGGGCGGGTTCGTATTCTGCGGGGTTGTTCACCGTGATGCTTTGGGGCGCGAGGAAGCGGTGGCCGCGCGTGGTGTTAGAAGCCGTGATGCCTGCGAAGGTGACAGGGATTACTTTGCCATCGAACAGGCAGAGGATGCTGTGCAGGGGGCGTACCCAGTTGGTGGAACCTGCGCCCCAGCGCATGGATTTCGGCCACGGAAACGTTGCCAGCGTTTCTTCGATGCGCTTTTTAAGAATAACGGCAGTTTGAGTACCTTCTTTACGGACGATAGCAAAATAGGTGCCGTCTTTCTCGGTGAGGTCGGACTGTTGCAGGTTATTCTTTTTGAGGAAGCCCTGGAGGGCGGCTTCGGGGGCGCCGACTTTGGGGCCTTTGAGTTCGGTTTCGGTGGCGGCTTGTTCAACGGGAATATTTCTTATCCATAAGCCTATGCGGCGAGGCGTAACATAGCCTGTGTTGTCGGTGTATTCATAGCCCGCTACGTATTTTGTTAAATAATAAAGGGCATCCGCTTGCATGCGGGCGGGGATTTCTTCGGAGAAGAGTTCGAGAAGCAGGTCGGCCATTATTCTTCGATGTCCTTGTGCAGCTCTGTGGTGATGTTGTTGTCCTTGTCGAGGATGAGGACGGTGGGCTTGTGGGCGCGGGCTTCTTTTGCGTCCATCTGGGCGTAGGCGATGACGATGACGACGTCGCCGGGGGCAGCCAAATGGGCGGCGGCGCCGTAGATGCCGAAGCGCTTGGAGCCTGCGGGTTCGTTGAGCAGGTAGGTGGTGAAGCGCTTGCCGTTGTTGACGTTCAGCACGTCTATTTGCTGGCCTTCGATGAGGCCTGCCTGTTCGAGGTAGGTGCGGTCAATGCCCATGGAGCCGTTATAGTGCAGCTCGCTGTGGGTGATGGTGGCGCGGTGGAGTTTGGCTTGCATCATGGTGATTAGCATGCGGCTTTTTCCTTAGTCTTGGTCGTGCTGCCTTTGAGGGTGGTGACGCTGTGGCCGGAGATAAGGGTGCGGGGGCCTTTGAGCGTTACGTCCAGCACGCCGCGGCCTTTGCTGGCTTGAAAGGCGTGGAAGGTGTCTTTGCCGAGGCGCTTGGCCCAGTAGGGGGCGAGGGTGCAGTGGGCGGAGCCGGTGACGGGGTCTTCGTCAATGCCCACCGGCGGGCCGAAATAGCGGGAGGCGAAATCGAAGCCTTCGGGAACGTTTTTGGCGGTGGTGACGATGACGCCCTGGGCGTCCATCTTGCCGAGTTTTTTGAAGTTGGGCATGAGGGAGATGAGGGTTGCGTAGTCAGCGACTTCGACGATGTAGTTGTCGCGGCTGAGTTCGCAAGTGGTGAGTTTTGCGCCGAGGGCAGCGAGTGCTGCGTGGGCTTTGGCGGGTTCGCTTTCGAGGGTGGGGAAGTCGAGTTCTACGGCACCGTTATCCAGCAGGCGGGCGGTGAGTTCGCCGCTCATGGTGTGGTAGGTTACCGTCTCGCCTTTTTTGAGTTTGCCCATTTGAGCGAGGACGTGGGTGGTGGCGAGGGTTGCGTGGCCGCAGAGGTTGACTTCGACTTCGGGGGTGAACCAGCGGAGGTCGTAGTTGCGCAGGGATTTTTCGACGGCGAAGGCGGTTTCGGAGAGCTGCATGGAGAGAGCGGTGAGCTGCATGACGTCGCGCTCAGGGTAGGCTTCCAAAATGCACACGCCAGCGGCGTTGCCCATGAAGGGTTTGGAGGTGAAGGCGTCCACTATCCAGATGGTTTCGGGGCTGATGACTTTTTGTTTCATGCGGCCTCCCCACTTTTATTTTCTTTGGTTACCCATGTTTCGCAGCATGCTTTGGCGAGGGCGCGGACGCGGCCGATGTAGCTGGCGCGTTCGGTTACCGAGATAACGCCGCGGGCGTCCAGCAAATTGAAGAAGTGGCTGGCTTTGATGCATTGGTCGTACGCAGGCAAAGGCAGGTGCTTTTCGATGAGGGCGTTGCACTCGGCTTCGGCGTTGGTGAAATGTTCGAGCAGCTTTGCGGTGTTGGCGAATTCGAGATTATACGCCGAGAATTCTTTTTCGTTTTGCAGGAACACATCGCCGTAGGTGACCCCTTGGCCGTTGAAGTCGAGGTCGTACACGTTTTCCTTGCCCTGGATGTACATGGCGAGGCGCTCTAAGCCGTAGGTGATTTCACCGGACACGGGGCTGCATTCGATGCCGCCGACTTGCTGGAAGTAGGTGAACTGGGTGACTTCCATGCCGTCGCACCATACTTCCCAGCCCAAGCCCCATGCACCGAGGGTGGGGGATTCCCAGTCGTCTTCGACGAAGCGGATGTCGTGGGCGTTGGTGTCAATGCCGATTTTGCGCAAGGATTCGAGGTAGAGTTCCTGCAGGTTTTCGGGCGAGGGTTTTAAGATGACCTGATATTGGTAATAATGCTGGAGGCGGTTGGGGTTTTCGCCGTAGCGGCCATCCTTCGGACGGCGGGAGGGCTGGACGTAGGCGGCTTTCCACGGCTTGGGGCCGAGGGCGCGCAACGCAGTTGCGGGATGAAACGTGCCTGCGCCCACTTCCATGTCGTAGGGTTGCAAGATGATGCAGCCTTGCTCGGCCCAGAACTGGTGCAGGGTGAGGATGAGTTGTTGGAATGCTAGTGCCACTATTGCCCGCTCTAATCGTTAAGAGGCGGCAATAGTAGCGATTTTGCGGTGCGTTTCAAGCCATAAGTAGGGAGAAAAGGCAGGGTTTTTAGGCTTAAAAGCCGCGTAAAGACTTCTTTGCCTGCGGGTCAACGATGCCGATGGAGAAATCCACGCCTATCTTGGCATATTCAGGGATAATCAGGTAGTCGCCGGGCTTTTGCAGGGGGGTGATTTTGGGGAAGGGCTTGATGTCGAGGGCGACGGTGTGGTAGCCCCGCTGGTTAAGTGTATGTGAAATATCGCTTTCTGTGGATTCGAGGTTTAAGGTGTCGAGGTCGCGGAGATGGCCATTGCCCACCAGAAAGGTTGCGAAAAAGGGGGTGTCGCCGGGGAAATTCGCATCCAGATGGTCGGCGATGGTTTTGCCCATGACCTTATTCGAGCTGGCGACGCGGTCAATGGCGCGTCCGGTGTGGATGTCGCGGATGGATTTCATGAGCGGGTCGGAGGCGGGGACGTGATTATCTTCAAGGCGCTCGATGGCGCGGGTGGTGAGCAACAGTTTCTGGCCGTGATTGCTTATCTCGTCAACGAAAACGGCATGTTTAGGCACGAGCATGGTTTCGGTGGTGACGATTTGCTGTTCGGTGGGTTTGCGCCAGAGGCGGCGTTTGCGCATTTCGGCGAGTTTCTGGGCGCGCATGCCGCGGTCGTCCGGGTCGCCTGTGGGGTTTTTTGAGCGGTTGGGGGATTCGAAAAACCCGACATCTGCGTCTTTGGCCATGGTTTTGTAGAGTTTGCGGGTTTCGACGGAATCGTGGCGCTCGCCGATGAGCAGGACGAGGCGCGGGTGGTTTTTGCGTAAATCCGCAACGAGATGTTCGATGGTGTCGGTGCGCTCATGTTTCATGGGCGTGCGGGCATTGTGTTTTGCTTTGCAGGGAGCCGTATGATGAGGCGCGGATTTTTGGCGCGAAGTGCCGCGATACACTGGCCAATACCCTGCTGCGGTGCCATTTCCATGCTTTTTTATAGCATGAAAAGGGTTAATAAAGGCGCAAAACTGGTAATGCCACGGTGGGGCCGTGCAAGATTAAGTGATTGATATTAATGATTGCTAGGCGACCTTGGCCTTCTCGGTTTCCTCGGCCAGCAGCTGCTTGGCTTTGGGGGAGAGTTGTAGGTGGAGTTCGCGCAGTTGTTTGTCTTCTGCGACGTTGGGTGCCTGCATCAGCAAATCTTCGGCTTTCTGGTTCATGGGGAAGCAGATAACTTCGCGGATATTCGGCTCGTCGGCGAGCAGCATGACCATGCGGTCAACGCCCGGAGCGAGGCCGCCATGCGGGGGCGCGCCGAATTTGAAGGCCGAAATCATTCCACCGAATTTATTGTCCACGACTTCGGGGCCGTAGCCTGCGATTTCGAAGGCTTTATACATGAGTTCGGGCTTGTGGTTTCGGATGGCGCCGGAGGAGAGTTCCACGCCGTTGCACACGATGTCGTACTGGTACGCCAAGATGTCGAGCGGGTTTTTGGTAAGCAGCGCTTCCATGCCGCCCTGGGGCATAGAGAAGGGGTTGTGGGAGAAGATGATTTTCTTTTCGTCTTCGTCATATTCAAAATACGGGAAGTCCACGACCCAGAGGAATTTGAACACGCCTTGTTCCAGCAGGTTCAGCTCGGTGCCGAGATGGTTGCGCACCTGGCCTGCCAACTTGGCGGCGGCGAGTTCGGTGCCGGAGGAGAAGAACACGGCGTCGCCGGGCGCGAGGCGCGCAGTGGTTACGAGTTTAGCCAATGCTTCGGGCGATAAGAATTTCACCAGCGGGCCGCCGAATGCTTCAGGTGCGGTGCCGGGGCCTTTGTAGGTGATGTATGCCAAGCCTTGGGCACCCATGGATTTGGCGAATTCAATCATGTTGTCGAAGAAGGAGCGGGGTTTATCGGCGCAACCGGGGGCGGGGCAGGCGCGGATGACGCCGCCTGCTTCAATCACCTTGTTGAAAATGCCGAAGCCGGAGCCGCGCCATACGTCGGTTACGTCGGCCAATAAGATGGGATTACGGAGGTCGGGTTTGTCGGAGCCGTAGGTGAGCATGGCGTCTTTGTAGGTGATGCGGGGGAAGCCTTTTTCGAGTGTGGCGGGCACGCATTTTTTGGTGCCGAATTCGGCGAATACGCCGTGCAGCACGGGCTCGATAGCGGCGAAGACGTCTTCTTGGGTTACGAAGCTCATTTCGATGTCGAGCTGGTAGAACTCGCCGGGGCTGCGGTCGGCGCGGCCATCTTCGTCGCGGAAGCAGGGAGCGATTTGGAAATATTTATCGAAGCCGGAGACCATGAGCAATTGCTTGAACTGCTGGGGGGCTTGGGGGAGGGCGTAGAATTTGCCGGGGTGGATGCGCGAGGGGACGAGATAATCGCGCGCGCCTTCGGGGCTGGAGGCGGTGAGGATGGGGGTTTGGAATTCGTTGAAGCCCTGGTCAATCATGCGCTTGCGCAAGGATGCAATGACCTTGGAGCGCAGCATGATGTTCTGGTGAAGCTTTTCGCGGCGCAAATCGAGGAAGCGGTATTTAAGGCGGGTTTCTTCGGGTTGTTCGCGGTCGGAGTTTACCTGAATCGGCAGCGGTTCGGCGGCGGATTCGAGGTGGAATTCGGTGAGCTGTACTTCGATTTCGCCGGTGGCCAGATCCTTATTGGTGGTTTCGGCGGTGCGGGCTACGACTTTGCCGGTGATGGTGATGACGCTTTCGAGCTTGGTTGCGTTCAGGCCATCGAAATGAGCGGTGCCTTCGGTGGCGACGAGCTGGGTGATGCCGTAATGGTCGCGCAGATCCACGAATAATAACGTGCCATGGTCGCGCTTGCGATGCACCCAGCCGGAGAGGCGAACGGTTTGGCCGACGGCGGCAGATGTGAGGGCGGCGCAGTTGTGGGTGCGGAAGGCGTGCATGGTTTGGGTCCTTAAATGGCTCGGAAACCTACCCCTTTACCCGGTTTTGGGGCGGAACGCAAGGTTCGGGCGGGCGATTAGGCGGGGGAGTGGAAAAATACCACGAAAAGCATGGCCCCGGCCATGAAACAGAGGAGGATGCCGACTAAAAAGCCGAAGGCGACGTTGAGCCAGAATTTTTTTGGGTTTTCGGATTTTAAGTAGCGGTTTTTGCTGATTTTTATTTGTTTTTCGCGCAGGGCGGTGACGCTTTCGTGCAGGGCGCGGCCGCCCGAATCTATCAGGAAAATAGGAGAGGGCGACGAGGCCGATGCTGCCCATGATGCCTGAGATGTTGACGGTCATATCATTCCCCGTGTTCGATGATGCGTTTGACGACGTAATGCGGGCGGCGGCGGACCTCTAGATAGATGCGGCCCACATATTCGCCGATCAGGCCAAGGCCGGTGATTGCGATGCTGATGAGAAGGGACAGGAGCGCGTCGGTGCGGTGGCCCGTGCCGAAGAGAAGCAGCCAGAAAAAGAGGAGGGCGCTGATGGCGGACAGGCCGATGCCGACCAGCGTGAATATTTGCAACGGCACGAGCGAAGAGCTGGTCATGAGGTCGAAATTCAGGCGCAGGAGGCGGTAGAGATTATAATTCGACGTTCCGGCGGCGCGCTCTTCGTGGCCGACTTTGATTTCGGTGGGGTTGGCTGCAAAATACCAGCTTAACTCAGGGATGAAGGGGGTGGCTTCGGGGGAGGCCACGATGAGGTCCACGATTTCGCGCTTGTAGGCGCGCAGCATGCAGCCCTGGTCTTTCATGCGCATGTGGGTGATGCGTTCGCGCAAGGCATTGCTGGCACGGGAAACGATTTTGCGCCATGGGGTGTCGTGGCGCTCGGCGCGGTAGCCGCCCACCACGTCGTGGCCTTCTTCGATTTTGGCGATGAGGGCGCCGATGTCTTCGGGCGGGTTTTGCAGGTCGCAATCCAGCGTTACGATGATTTGGCCGCGCACGGCGGCGAAGCCCGCGATGATGGCTTTGTGCTGGCCGGCGTTGCGCATGAGCTGGATGATGCGCACCGTTTTGGGGTGGCGGGAGAAGATGTTTTCGAGCTGGGTCTGGCTTGCGTCTTTGCTGCCGTCATTGACGAAGATGACTTCGTAGCTTTTGCCTAGCGCGTCGAGCGCGGGGAAGAGGCGGGCCTCCATCAGGGGCAGGCTTTGCTCTTCGTGATAGACCGGAATGACGATGCTTATAGCGGGGTCTGTTTTCATAGGTTGAAATTAAAGCAAGTTTCTGTTGGTGCAATGTAATTCTGACGGATTGCGCGAAAGTGGGGGCGGGCTTATAGCTTATGGGATGGATACTATTGTTTTTGCATATGGCGCTATGGGGTGTGCGGGGATTCGGGCGCTGAAGACGGCTGGGTACCGGATTGCGGCGGTGTATACGCATGCGGGCGACGATGCGGCGGCGGGGGAGTCGGTGGCGGCGCTGTGTGAGGGGTTGCGGATTCCGACGTTTATTTTTGAGGGGAATGAGCAAGAAGAGCTGGTGCGGATGGTGCAGATAGCACCGGATTTCCTGTTTTCGTTTTATTACCGGGCGCTGCTGCCCGATGTGGTGCTGAGCGTGGCCAAGCGCGGGGCCTTTAACCTGCATGGGTCGCTGCTGCCTAAATACCGGGGCCGCGCGCCGGTGAACTGGGTGCTGGTTAACGGCGAAAGCGAGACGGGGGTAAGCTTGCATTATATGACGTCGCGGGCGGATGCGGGGGACATTGTGGGGCAGGCGAAAGTGGCCATTGCGGATGAGGATGACGCGCGGACGCTACAGCAGAAATTGTTGGTTGCGGGGGCGGAATTGTTGAAGGCTGTGCTGCCTTTGATTGCCAAAGGCACGGCACCCCGGCAGGTGCAGGATCTGGCGGCGGGGAGTTATTTTGGACGCCGGACGCCGGACGATGGGCGCATTGACTGGAAACGTGGGGCGAGTGTGGTGCGCAATTTGGTGCGGGCGGTGGCGAGGCCGTTTCCGGGCGCGTTTTCGGCGGCGGCGGGGCGGAAGTTTTTGGTGTGGGAAGCGGTGATTGTGGAAGGTGCGGGTGTTGCCGGCGAGGTGGTTTCGGTTTCGCCGCTGATTGTGGCGTGTGGCGAAGGCGCGGTGTGCGTGGTGCAGGGGCAGGTGGATGATGGGGTTGTTCCGGGAGCGGTGGTTGCGGAAATGCTGGGCTTGCGTGTGGGCGAGGTGCTGGGATGATTGTGGGTTTGCGGGTGGATGTGGATACGACGAAAGGCATGCGCGACGGGGTTCCGGCGCTGGTGGCGCTGCTTGCGACGCACGGCGTTCGCGCGACGTTTTTTATGAGCGTGGGGCCGGATAACATGGGGCGGCATGTGTGGCGGCTGCTGAAGCCCGCATTTTTGTGGAAGATGCTGCGCTCAGGGGCTGCGGGTTTGTATGGGTGGGATATTCTTTTGCGCGGGACATTCTGGCCTGGCAGGTTGCTCTCGCGGTTTGGGGAACAGATACGGTTTGCGCGTGATGCGGGGCATGAGATTGGGCTGCATGCGTGGGACCATTATGCGTGGCAGACGCATGTGGCGGGGTTTTCGGAAGCGAAGATTTTAGCGCATTTGCGGCGCGGGCGTGAGGCGCTGGAGGGGATTTTGGGCGAGCGGGTGCAGTGTTCGGCGGTGCCGGGGTGGCGCTGCACGGAGAAGGTTTTGCTCGCGCAAGCGCACATGGGATTTGCGTATCATAGCGATTGCCGTGGGGTTTCGGTGTTTGCGCCGGTGGTAGAGGGTAAGATTCTGGCGCCGCAGGTGCCGGTGACGCTGCCGACCTTTGATGAGGCGGTGGGGCGCGCCAGCGTGACGGCAGAAAATTATAATGATTTTATTTTGGGCGCGCTGAAACCTGTGGGGTTGAATGTGTATACCATTCACGCTGAAGTAGAGGGTGGAAGCCAGCTTGACGCGTTTGACGCGCTGTTGCGCACGGCGAAAGCGCGCGGCGTGCGATTTGTGCCTTTGCGTGAAGTTTTGCCTGAGAATGCGCCTAAGGGGCGCGTGGTGTTGGCGCCGATGGGCGGGCGCGAGGGGTGGGTTGCGCAGCAGGGTGATGCGGCCGCATAATATTCGGCATAATATTCGGGCATAAAAAAAGGGCTGGCGGTGTGCCAGCCCTTTTTTTATGTGTGGTGCGTTATACCTGCATGCCGGAATCGGGGCCTTTGATTACGGCACCGGGAGCGGCTTGCTTCTGGCCGCCATCCAGCGGGGTTTTGGCGTTCATTGCCACTTCCAGGGTCGGGAATTTTTCCGGCGATGCAAGCGCGGATACTTTTTCACCGAATTTCTTCACGCCGCCGGGAGCGGGTGCGTCGGGGCCTTTGGCGTCGTTCAGGGCGCCTTCGATGGCTTCCTTGATTTTGTCGGCATCGCCACCGGCGTCTTTGACTGCCTGAATGACTTTCTTGGCACCGGCGGGGTTCTTGGCGGTAGCGGTTAAGGCTTCTACCAGAAGGTCGGGGTTATCCTGAAGCACTTTAACAGCTTCTGGCGGCAGCTCTTTCATGAGCAGGTCGGTTGCCTTGTTTACTTTGTCGGCAGCGCCTTTGATGGTGTCGGTTGCGCCGTAACGCTTGGCGTTGTTGCCGGACACGCTGTATTTGCCCTGACCATCGGTCTGGCCTGCGGCTTCGCGGGCTTTCTGCTCGATGGCGGCATTGGCGATTTCTTCTTTGATAGTGCCGCCTGCTTCGATGCGTGCCAGCGCTTCACCCATTTTCGCCCTTACATCGGCGGGTTTGGGTTTGTCGCCGCCATTGGCTGCGGAGAGGTTGGCGATTACGAGGCGGGCAAGGGCCTGGCCTTCGTTGCCGGTGATCTGCACCTTGTTGCCGCCAGCTACATAATTCGCGACGGGCTTGCCCTGGCCGGGGTTGGTCAAGGCGGGGTTTGCGATGGTGTTGTCCACAATCTGGTCCATGCGGGTTTTTGCGTCGTCCGCATTTTTAGGAGCGCCTTCGAGGCTGTCGCCGCCAGGAGCGCCACGCGATTGCATGTCGTTCTTCACGTCGTCGTTGTTTTTCAGGCCACGGTCATCGCGGTATTTGCGAATTTTATCAATGGCACCTTTTTGCTGGTTATTAAAACGACTGCCGTCACCCATATACGTCTCCTGTTATTCGTGTTTCGGTTTTCCTAGAGAGGCCTATCGGTGCCACCCGTATGCTATAAGAATATCATGCAAAATGCTTAAAAACTGTGAACAAATTGTTACAATTGGCAGTTTGTGATTTTGTTGTATTTCAGTGTGTTGCTAATCTTTATGGCTTAGGGCAAGGGTTCTTAAGGGAGTTCTTAACAAGCATAAAAAAAGGCTGGCGGGGATGCCGCCAGCCTTTTTTTCGTGTCTTCGGATTAGCTCAGGGCGATTTTGCCGCCGGTCTGTGCCATGCCGCCAATGAGGCCAGCCACGTCTTTGGCAGACGTCGTAGCTTTGTCATTGCTTACAATCACGGTGTCTTTGTTGATGTTCATGGCGGAAACTTTTACTTTCGCGCCCAGGTCGTCGAGGATGCCCTGTGCTTTTACTTTATCGCCATCATCTACGGCTTTGTTGAGCTTCTTGGCAAAGTCTTTGTCTTTGCCGGCTTCGATCAACATGCCTGCCTGCTTGTCAGCGAGGTCTTTTACAGCGTCTTCACCCAGAAGGGCTGCTGCTTTTTCGAAGGCTTCCATGTTGCCTTTGGCTTCGGTGCGGAAACCAGCGAGCTTTGCAGTGCGCGTGGTGCCCATGGCAGCAATCTTTTCGTCGGTGAGCTTCATACCGATCTTGGCGTCGTCGGCGATGGCGCCGGCGGCTTCGTTAGCGGCATATTCTTTCAAAGCGGAATCCAGTTTGGCCTGGAATGCTGCTTTTACGCCTTGGGGAGAAGCGAGGATTTCGTCAAATGCTTTGCCCATTTCTTTTTTAGCAGCCGCACCGGTGGTGCGCTTGCCGAGCTTTGCTTCTTCGTTTGCTACCAGTACGGTGGCCAGGGAGTCCAGATCGCCGTAGCTCAGGTTGCCGCTCAGGCTTGCGCCGGCTTTCTTGCCGAATGCTGCCTTGGGGGTGACTTTTTCCATCTGGCCAGCGTCTTTGTTGTAATCATGCTCGCCGCCGCGGCTGCCAATGCGATCGCCTACGAATCCAAAAGCGTCTTTAAGGTCTTTGTTGCTACCAGTAACTTCAGCCATTTTCGTGCTCCTTATAAATTATATAGAGTATGTAGTCTGAACTACCCCGATCATCCGGGCCGTGAATTTTAACAGCCGCGCCTCCGTGAGGGCGGTTGTGTAAATTATCACGTACCGTAGCAAAGAAAAGTGAAACAATTGTTACGATCTCTTAACCAAGAGGCGGATTTTACATTTTTTTATGACCGTTAATATTAAAGAGAGATTACCGAAAAAGATTGTTTTCTTGTTATTCGGTCGCTTATTTTTTAAAAACCTCCAAAATCCGTCATATAATTGTCACAAATTACCAGTGTATTCCGGGGCATGACTTGTGTAAGATGAGATGGTCTGCAAATGAGGCTTTGTTCCTCGCAGATATTTTGGTTAGCACTCTATGTCCTTTGAGATATTCAGTGCTTTATTATTAAGTCTACTTTGTAAGGACTAACTACTATGAAAACCCAGACCAAAGACTTAAGCCTGACTTGGCAGATCTGCCTGATGGTAATGTTGAGCGCAGTTATCGTGATGATGCCTGACTTCGCATATGCCGCATCCTCCAACACCCCCATGGGTAACGTACTTTGTACCGTTCTCGCATGGTTTACCGGCAACACCGGTAAGGGTCTTGCCACCATCGCCGTAACTGTTATCGGCGTTGGCGCATTGCTCGGTAAAGTATCTTGGGGTATGGCCATGATCGTGGGTATCGGCGTTGCAATCGTGTTCGGTGCCGCTGGCATCGTGAACGCAATGGGCGGCGGCGTAACCGGCATCACCGGTAACGGTACCGCAGCAGCAGCTACTACCTGCTAATTGCTACGAGACAAAAAGGAAAGGCCTTCCGGGAAACCGGGAGGCCTTTTTTTTGGTCTTTATAGAAGTGCGCTCAAGCGCCGCGCATGCTGCGCGCCGCAATGGCGCTAGTCGTCGTATAGGACTCCTCCGGTGCTTGCTTTGGGGGGCTTTATAGAAGTGCGCTCAAGCGCCGCGCATGCTGTACGCCGCAATGGCGCTAGTCGTCGTTTAGGACTCCTCCGGTGCTTGCTTTGGGGTTTTGGGTTAGGCGTCACTTAGGCAGCACTGTTCAATGCGGTAGTGGTGGGGAGTGCTTGTCTGGTTTGCGCTACTGCTGTTTGGCGGCGGCGCGTTTTTTCTGGCGGGCGCGCTTGATCCAGTCGGGGTTGGTGGTGAAGGTGCCGACGACTTCGGCTTGCGCGAGGATGTGGGTGCGCATGGCGACGACGGCTTGTTTGCCTTTGACGGGGCTGGGGAGCTTCAGGGTGGGGATGTCCAGCGCATAGACGGTGAAGTGGTAATTATGGATGCGCTCGTCGTTCCACGGCGGGCAGGGGCCGTCGTAGCCGCCATGGTCGCCGGCGGACATCATGGCGTAATCGTTCTGGCCGCTGGTGCCGTAAGGCTTGGTGCCCAGTGTTTTACCGCCGGGGGTGATGCCGTTGCTGTCGCGCCCTTCAAGCAGGCCGCCGATATTGGGCGGAATATCTACGAGTACCCAATGATAAAAATCCTGCCGGGGGGCGTTGGCGGCGATGCTTTGATGCGGCACGTTGGCATTTTCAAAGCTTGCGGGCACGTCTTTATCCACGACAAGCACCACCAGCGACTTGGTGCCGGTGGGCGGCGGCGACCATTTGATCGCGGGGTTGATGTTGGCGGCGTCACGCGTGCCGCCGCTGCCGTTGCTGGTGCAATAGGTGAAGCGCGGCGGAATATTTTTGCCCGTAGTGATGCCATCAACAGACATGGTGAAGGCGGTAAGCGCATCTTCGTTGGCTTTGGATTTTTTGTCGGCGGTGGTGACGCGCGTGGTTTTGACTTTGTCTTGTGTGGCTTTGATGCTGCTGCGCATGCCTGCCTTGCTGGTGGGCTGGTAGCGTTCGAGGAAGGTTTTTTGCGCATAGGCACTTCCGGCCATCAGGCTGGTGATCAGGAAGGTTGCGGTCAGGGTGGAGGTGCGCATTACTCTGAAATCCTTGGTGGGCCAATGGGTTGGGCGGCCCTTAGGTGTGGTGGGTATGGTTTATTATACCTACAAAATATGGATGCTGCAAAGTATTGCGTGGGGGCGCGTAAATCTTAGTTGGGAAACTTGAAAAACTGCGCTAAAAGCCTATTTATACGCAAAACACCTTTGCAAGGCAGGCCTTCATGTTTATTCAAACCGAAGCTACACCAAACCCTTTGACGCTGAAATTCGTTCCCGGCGTGGATGTGCTGGGAACCGGCACCGCGTTTTTTACCAGCAGCAATGATGCGCAACACTCGCCGTTGGCGCTGGCGCTGTTTCGCATTGAAGACGTAACGGCGGTATTCCTTGGCAGCGATTTCATCACGGTTACCAAGTCGGTGGATTCGAGCTGGGACGTGCTGAAGCCGCTGCTGCTCACAGGCATTATGGATCATTTCGTGGCCGGAAAGCCGGTGCTGGAAGCCAAGGACCACGCGTCGGTGCCTAGCGGCGAAGACGAGAGCGAGCTGGTGAAGCAGATCCGCGAACTGATTGACACGCGGGTGCGCCCGGCGGTTGCGCAAGACGGCGGCGATATTATTTTCCGCGGGTTTGAAGACGGCATCGTGCAGCTTGAGCTGCATGGGTCCTGCTCTGGTTGCCCCAGCTCCACCATTACGCTTAAGAACGGCATTGAGACCATGCTTAAGCATTACGTTCCCGAAGTGATCGCCGTTGAAGCGGTCGTGTAATCCTTTTTTCCTTAGATTGAGCCGATATGCCCTTACAGTTTTTTCCGAATAAGCCCCATTTCGATTTCATGCGCAAACGCTGGCTGGGGTTTGGTTTTTCCATCGTGCTTACCCTGCTGTCACTGGGGCTTTTGTTCACCAAGGGCTTGAACCTTGGTATTGATTTTACGGGCGGGATTTTAATGGAAATCCACACCGAAAAAGAAGCTGATTTGCACACGCTGCGCGAAGCGCTGAACCATCAGGGTTTTGGCGAAATTTCGTTGCAGAATATGGGTTCGGTCAATGACGTGCTGGTGCGCATCCAGGTCGGGCATGACGACGACCAGTCGAAGATCACCGCGAAGGTGAAAGAAGTGCTGGCAAGCGTGGAAGGCGACAATGTTGACTACCGCAAGATTGATTTCGTGGGGCCGACCGTGGGGCAGGAGCTGGTGAATAATGGCATTATGGCGGTGCTGTTCTCGTTTCTTGCCATCATGATGTATGTGTGGTTCCGCTTTGAATGGCAGTATGGCGTGGGCGCGATTATCGCGCTGGCGCATGACAGCATCATGATCCTTGGGTTTTTCTCGGTTACGCGGTTTGAGTTCGGGCTTACGGCGATTGCGGCGATTTTGACCATCGTGGGGTATTCCATCAATGATTCGGTGGTGATTTATGACCGTATCCGCGAGAATATGCGCCGGTACAAAAAGATGAGCGTGTTTGACCTGATCAATAACAGTATCAATGAAACGCTGTCGCGCACCGTTCTTACGGCCAGCACCACCTTGCTTGCGGCGCTTGCACTCGCACTGTTTGGCGGCGAGGTGATTGAAGGGTTTTCATGGGCGATGGTGTTTGGCGTGATTATCGGCACCTATTCGTCTATCTACCTGTCGGCGCCTGCTTTGTATTACCTGCAAATCCGCCCCTTGCCCGCGACTGAGCCTAAGGCTGCGTAAATGAACTACCCGGAGCTGTACGGCTATTTCTTCGAGGATTTGAAGGTTGGCATGCGCGGTACGGTGAGCCGCACGATTGCAGAAACGGATGTGCGCAATTTCGCGGGCGTTTCGGGTGATACGAACCCGATGCACCTGAATGAAGAATTCGGCAAGCAAACGCCTTTTGGCGGCTGTATTGTGCATGGCATGCTGACGGCCAGCCTTATTTCGGCGGTGATCGGCACAAAAATGCCGGGGCCGGGGTGCATTTACATGAGCCAGACACTGAAATTCATGGCGCCGGTAAAGGTTGGCGACACGGTGTATGCGGTGGTGACGGTCAAAGAGCTGATGCCGGAAAAGAAACGCGCCCTGTTTGAGACGAAGTGTTATGTCGGCGACACGGTGGTGATTGACGGCGAGGCGCTGATCAAGGTGCCTGCCAGAAAAGACTGATATGCAGATCATCCGCGATTTATCCCATTGTCCGGCGGCGCTGAAGGGCGCGGTGGTGGGCTTGGGAAATTTTGACGGGGTGCATCGGGGCCATGCGGCGATTTTGCGCACATGCGTGGAAGAAGCCAAGCGCCTTGGGGTGGTTCCTGCGGTGATGACGTTTTCGCCGCACCCACGGGAATTTTTTGCAAGGAATCCAGAGCCTTTGCGCCTCCAGAGTTTTCGCCAGAAGATGGAATTATTCCGCTCGGCGGGGATTGAGGCGGTGTTCGTGGTGCGCTTTAACGCCCGGTTTGCCGCGCAGTCGCCGGAAGCGTTTGTGCGCGATGTGCTGGGCCTGGATCTGGCCGCGCGGCATGTGGTGACGGGGTATAATTTTGCCTTCGGCAAGGGGCGCGGTGGGGATACGGCTTTCCTGAAGCAGGCCTGCGGGGCATTGGGGATTGGGTTTACGTCGTGCGAGCCGGTGGTATCAGATGGCGAAGGCGTTTCTTCAAGCGCGATACGGGTGCGGCTGCGCGAGGGCAAATTGCGCGAGGCTGCGGCGCTGCTGGGGCGCGAGTACAGCATCGAGGGCCGGGTGATCCATGGCGACAAGCGCGGCGGGGCGATGGGGTATCCGACGGCGAATATTGCGCTGGGGCGGCTGTTTCGGCCACGGTATGGGGTGTATGGGGTGCGGATTTTAGTGGATGGGGTGGTGCATGGGGGCGTAGCTAACCTGGGGATTCGGCCTATGTTTGAGCTGAAGGAGCCGCTGCTTGAGGTGCATGCGTTTGACATGCGCGAGCGGCTGTATGGGAAATTGGTGCGTGTGGAGCTGGTGGATTTTATCCGCGAGGAGCGCTATTTTGATTCGCTCGACGGGCTTAAGGCCCAGATCGCGCGCGACGAGGCCGTGGCGCGGGGAATGCTGGAAGTGACAAAGGAAACGAAATGAATTTACGCACGCAAAGTTTTCCGCTGGGGCTGGGGGTGGCGCTGCTGGCGCTGGTGCTGGACCAGGTGAGCAAATGGCTGATTGTGACGCGCATTATTACCCCGGAAGCGCCGGTGGTGGAGGTGCTGCCGTTTTTCCATCTGGTGATGGTGTGGAACCACGGGATCAGCTTTGGGATGTTTGCGGCGTTCCGCCAGCCAATGCTGCTGACGGCGCTTTCGGTGATTATTGTGGGAATGCTTTTGATTTGGTTGAATAAAAACACCTCCCTGCTGGTGGCGGTGGCGCTGGGCTGCGTGATCGGGGGGGCGGTTGGTAATATGTGGGACCGCCTGCATTACGGGGCGGTGGTGGATTTCCTCGATGTGGCGCTGGGGGATTATCACTGGCCCGCCTTCAATATTGCCGATAGCTGCATCTTCATTGGGGTTGTACTTTTGTCTTTCAGCAGTATGTTTACGGAAACGCCAAAGAAACCCTCGGACACACCAAAAGGACCCTCGTTATGAAGTACTGGACATTGGCAATGGCGGCTAGCGCAGTGGCGCTTGGCGGTTGCACCAGCAGCACGGTGAAAGATACGCTTGGCCTTACGCGCGCCGCACCCGATGAATACCGCGTGGTGTCGCGCCCGCCGCTTTCGGTGCCGCCGCAGTTTTCGCTGCGCCCGCCTTCTGCAACGGATATGCCGCCGGGGCAAATTGCCGCATCGTCGCAGGCTGAGTCGCTGATGACAGGCAGCAATGCCAATGGCTCGCTGAACGCCAACACAGCCGTGACGCCGGTAAGCACGGGCAAGGTGGGCAAGATTGCCAAGGGTAAGAACGATACGGGCGTGAACGCCGCCGATTCGCAGTTCCTGCAGAATGCGGGCGCGGGTAGCGCTAATCCGCATGTGCGCGACGAGCTGGTGGAAGAGCGCTATGTGAAGGCCGATGAAAAAGACAACGCCCCGTGGTGGGATGTGTTTGACTGGACTGCCGATAAAAAAGACCCGACGGTGGATGCGAAAAAAGAAGCCACCCGCATCCAGCAAAATGAAGACGAAGGAAAGCCCGTGACCGATGGCAAGACGCCAGATGTCAAAGCCCGCGATACGGGGCTTCTGGGCAAGATTTTTGATTACTAGTATGATCACGCGCGAGCGCTGGGGTATGATCACGAGCGGGCGTTTGGGTTTGGCGTTTGCTTTTGCGCTGGTGTGCGCGCCCATGGCAGTCGCTGCTGACACTACCCAAAGTTTTACGCTGGCGAACGGGCTTGAGGTGATCGTGATTCCCAATCACCGGGTGCCGGCAGTGAGCCATATGCTGTGGTACAAAATTGGCGCGGCGGATGATCCGGCGGGGAAGTCGGGCCTCGCGCATTTCCATGAGCATATGATGTATCAGGGCACGGCGAAGCTGAAAAAAGGCGAATATTCGCAGACGATCGCCGAGCGCGGGGGGCAGGAAAATGCCTTTACGGGTGAAGATGCGACGTCGTATTACGTGAATATTTCCAAGAAGGAATTGCCGCTGGCGATGGAGCTGGAGGCCGAACGCATGCGCGGGCTAAAGCCGTCGGACGCGGATGCGCTGAAGGAAAAAGAAGTGATTATCGAAGAGCGCAGGATGCGGATTGAAAACAGCCCGGAGGCGCTGCTTTCGGAGCAGGTGAACGCGGCGCTTTATCGCAACCACCCGTATCACTGGCCCACCATTGGGTGGATGCATGAGATGCAGGGGCTGACCAAAAAAGACGTGCTGGATTTCCATGCGAAATATTACCATCCGAACAATGCCATCCTGATTGTGAGCGGGGATGTGACGGCGGATGAGGTGAAGGTGCAGGCGCAAAAATATTACGGGGATTTGCCGCGCGTGGCGGTGCCGGAGCGCATCTGGAACGACGAGCCGCCGCAGAATGCGGAGCGGCGGGTGGTGCTGCGGCATGTGAATGTGCAGCAGCCGAGCTGGTCACGCGATTATGCGACCGCCAGTGTGGCCTATGGCAAAAAGGAAGAAGCGCTGCCGCTGTTTATGCTGTCGCAGCTGATGGGCGGGGGCAAGACCAGCCGGTTTTACACGTCGCTGGTGGTGGAGCAGAAAATCGCCACGGGTGTGGATGTGAGCTATAACGGGCTGGTGATCGGGCCTGCGGAGTTTTCGCTGGGGGTTGTGCCCGCGCCGGGTGTTTCGCTGGAGACGGTGGAAAAGGCGGTGGATGCGGAAATTGCCAAGGTGCTGGATAAGGGCTTCAGCGCGGAGGAAATGACGCGGGCGAAGACGCTTTTGAAAGCTGAGACGCTGTATGCGCGCGATGGGCTGACCTCCATGGCGCGGATTATGGGCTGGGTGCGCATGTGCGGGCTGGATAAGGATTATTTCACGCGCTGGCCGGATTTGATTGAGGCGGTGACGCCGGAACAGATCGCGGCTGCGGCCAAAGATACGCTGGTGTTGACGCATTCGGTGACGGCGGAGCTGCTGCCGGAAGTAGCGCCCGCGGTGGAGAAAAAGCCATGAGGAAATTAGTGCTGATGGCGTTGCTGCTGTGGCCTGCGCCCGCATTTGCCACGCAAGTGCAGGAGGTGGTAAGCGCGAAGGGCGTGAAAGCGTGGCTGGTGGAAGACCATGCGCTGCCGCTGATTGCGGTGAAGTTTACATTCCTCGATAGCGGCATTGCGTATGACCCCAAGGGCAAAGGCGGGCGGGCGAGTATGGCCGCTTCCATGCTGATGGAGGGGGCGGGGCAGCTGGACGCAACCGCGTTTAGCAAGGCGCTGGAAGACCATGCCATTGAGCTGGGGTTTGGCGCGGATGAGGATGGGTTTTCCGGCTCGATGAGCAGCATCAGCGAATATACGCCGCAGGCATTTTCGTATCTGGGGATGGCGCTGAATGCGCCGCGCTTTGATGCGGTGGCCATGGAGCGGGTGCGCCAGCAGATGCTTTCGGCGCAAACGCAACAGCAGAAAGACCCGGAATATTTATTACAGCGGCGCTGGGCGGCGCAAATTTATGGCGACCACCCTTATGCAAACGCGGCGCTGGGGACGGATGCGAGCGTGAAGGCGCTCTCTGACGCCGATTTGAAGGGGTATATGCAGGCGTATCTGGCGCGCGACCGGCTGGTGGTTTCGGTGGTGGGGGATATTACGCCGGAGGCATTGAAGCCGCTTTTGGATGAAGAATTCGGGAATCTGCCAGCAACCGCTAAACCGGATGTGGTGGTTTCGGATGTGAAGCTGCCTTTGGCTGCGAAGCAAGATGTGGTGGATAGCGATATTCCGCAGACGGTGGCGGTGTTTGGCACGCAAGGGATCATGCGCGACGACAAGGCGTTTTATGACGCGTATGTGATGAATTATTTGCTGGGCGGCAGCTCGCTTAGCAGCAAATTATTTTCCGAAGTGCGGGAGAAGCGCGGGCTTACCTACAGCATTTCGTCGAACCTGATGCCGATGCGCCATGCGGCTGTATGGGGCGGCGGGTTTGCGACGCGTAATGAAAAAGTGGGTGAGGCGGTGGCGGCACTGCGCGATGTGCTGGGGCGCTTTGCGAAAGAAGGGCCTACGGATAAAGAATTGAAACAGGCGAAGCAGTATTTGACGGGTTCGTTTGTGCTGGGGCTGGACAGCAACCATGAGATTGCGAGCTACCTGATTACCATGCAGGTGAACCATCTGGGGATTGATTATCTTGACCGGCGCAACGCGCTGATGGAAGGCGTGACCAAAGAAGGCGTGAAGGCGATTGCAGCAAAGCTGGTGGACCCGAAGGGGCTGCAGGTGGTGATGGTGGGCAAGCCTGTTCTGGAGAAGGCTAAGCCATGAGCCTGCGCATTTTACCAACCACATTGGTGAACCGGATTGCGGCGGGTGAGGTGGTGGAGCGGCCAGCGTCGGTGCTGAAGGAGCTGGTGGAAAACGCGATTGACGCGGGCGCCCGGCAAGTGGATGTGACGCTGGAGCAGGCGGGGAAAAACCGCATCATCGTGCAGGATAATGGCAAGGGGATGGACAAAAACGAGCTGGCGCTTGCGGTGCAGCGGCATGCAACGTCCAAGCTGCCGTCGGATGATTTGCTGGATATTCAGTTCCTGGGGTTCCGGGGGGAGGCGCTGCCCTCCATCGGCTCGGTGAGCCGCTTGACGGTGACCACGCGCCAGAAGGATAGCACGCATGGCTGGAGCCTGCGGGTGGAAGGTGGCGATGTGGGCGAGGTGGAGCCTGCGACGTGCAATGTGGGGACGCGCGTTGAGGTGCGGGATTTGTTTTATGCAACCCCGGCGCGGCTTAAATTTTTGAAGAGTGAGCGCACGGAAGTGCAGGCGGCGGAAGATACGCTGACGCGGCTTGCCATGGCGCATCCGGATGTTGGGTTTACGCTGAATTCGGATGGGCGGGACCTGCTGAATGTGCGGCCGGAAAATGATTTGCTGGACGGGCGGCTGCGCAGGCTTTGCAGCATTATGGGCGCGGGCTTTGCGGAAAATGCGCTGGTGCTGGACAGGGAGCGCGAAGGGGTGAAGCTTACGGGCTTTGCGGCGCTGCCGACCTTTAACCGGGGGACCAGCTCGGAGCAGTATTTATTCGTGAACCAGAGGCCGGTGCGGGATAAATTATTGCTGGGCGCGATACGCGGGGCCTATGCCGATGTGCTGGCGAATAACCGCCATGCGGTGGTGGTTTTGTTTTTGGATATTGACTCGCAGGAGGTGGACGTGAACGTGCATCCGGCGAAGGCGGAGGTGCGGTTCCGCGATAGCCAGCTGGTGCGCGGGCTGATGGTAGGGGCGATCAAGCATGCGCTTTCGGAAGCGGGCTTCAGGGCCAGCACGGAAGTGGCGGCGAATGCGCTGCAGAGCTTTGCGAGTGTTTCCAGCCCTCATTTTTCGCCGCAGCCGAGGCAGCAATCGTTTTACGCGTATGATTTGCCGCGGGATAATTTCTCTGGCGGATTTTCGGAAGGCGGGTCGTTGCCCAGCGCGCAGGATTATGGCCAGAACCCGATGTTCAGCCCAATGGCGAAGCCTGCGGTGGCAGAAGCCGCGCCTTCGTTTGATGAGATGCTGTATCCGCTGGGGGCAGCGCGGGCGCAGCTGCACAAGACCTACATTGTGGCGGAAACCGTGGACGGGCTGGTGGTTGTGGACCAGCATGCGGCGCATGAGCGGCTGGTGTATGAGCGCATGAAGCAGGATTTGGCGCAGCACGGGGTGCCTACGCAAAAATTATTGATTCCTGAGGTGGTTGCGCTAGACGAAGCACTGTGCGAATGTCTATTGGCACGCCAGCAGGAATTAATGGAATTTGGACTTATGGTTGAAGCATTTGGGCCGGGCACGGTTGTGGTGAGGGAAACCCCGGCGTTGCTGGGGGAAGTGAATGTGGCCGAAATGATTACCGAGCTTGCCGATAATTTGCGCGAGTATGGCGAGGCGCTGGCTTTGAAAGAACATATCGAGGAACTGTGCGGCACGATGGCGTGCCATGGCAGTGTGCGGGCGGGACGCACCATGAACGTGGCGGAGATGAATGCGTTGCTTCGCCAGATGGAGCAGACGCCGTTTTCGGGGCAGTGCAACCACGGACGGCCTACCTATATCGAGCTGAAGCGCAAGGACATCGAGAAGTTGTTCGGGAGGCGCGGATGACGTTTTATATTATCCTGTCGCTTTCGGCGTTTTTGCTGTCGCTTTTGGGCACGCGGCTTACCATTCTGGCGCTGCGCAAGAAGCAGGTGCCGCTGACGCCGCTGGAAATACAGCAGAAAAAAATGCAGCCCGCGCCCACTGGCGGCGGGGTGGCGGTGGTGATGACGATGATCATCTGCCTGCTGGTGGCCGATATTGATTACGGGATTGTACTGTCGCTTTTCCTGCTGGCGGCGCTTTCGCTGCTGGACGATCTGATCGGCGTGGTGGGGCCGATTCGCCTGCTGGTGCAGGTGCTGGCGGTGCTGATTGCGCTCGGAGTTGTGGATACGCCGGTGTTTGGCGGGATGCTGCCGCTGTGGCTGGATAAGGGCATTGTGGTGGTGATGTGGGTGTGGGTGATCAATATGTTCCATTTCATGGACGGGATTGACGGGATTACGCCCACTGAGATGATTTGCATCGGGCTGGGGCTTTGCGTGCTTACCATTATCAGCGACACGTTTCCGACGCAGCTTTCCACCTATAGCCTGGTCCTGTTTGCGGCGGGGTGGGGATTCATGTGGTGGAACTGGTATCCGGCGAAGATTCGCCTTGGCGATGTGGGTACGGTGCCGATCGGGTTTTTCGTGGGGTATTTATTGCTGCTGGCGATTAATGCCGGGTATGGGTATGCGGCGGCGATTTTGCCTGCATATTATATTTCCGATACGGCGCTTACGATGATTTACCGGGCGTCGAAGGGCAAGCGCATGCTGGCGCGGCACTCGGAATATTATTACCGCAAGGCCGTGAGCAAAGGGCGCAGGCACGATACGGTGGCGCGCTATGTGTTTGGCGTGAACCTGCTGCTGATTTTGCTGGCGACGTTTAGCGTTATCAATCCGGAGCTGGCGGCATTCTTTACAGGGCTTGCGTATATGGCCGTGTTTATGATCCTTGGCTTTTTTGCCTACACACCGCACAACCCGAACCATGAACCTTTCTAGCGTACGTTTTAACCGCAATTTGCTGGCTGCGTTTCACGACGCGGGCATGGCAGCGCTGAGCTTTGTGCTGTCAGTGTATATCCGCCTTGGGTCTGAGCAGTGGTACCTGGCACAGGATTACCTTGTTTCGGGTGCGGTGGGCTTTACGATTGTAAGCGCGGTGGTGTTTGCGTATATGCGCCTGTACCGGGGCTTGTGGCGCTATGCTTCGATGCAGGACATGGTGGCGATTGTGAAGGCGGTGACGCTCAGTGTGCTGTGTTTTGCGGTGGTGATGTTCGTGCTTACGCGCCTGCAGGGCATGCCGCGTTCGGTGCTGTTTATCAACTGGATGCTGCTTTCGTTTATGCTGGGGGGGCCGCGCTTCCTGTACCGGGCGTTTAACGACCGTACGTTCAAGCTTAGTTTTAGCTTGCGGGAATCGCCCAAGATTCCGGTGCTTTTGATCGGGGCGGGGGATCAGTCGGAGCAATTTATCCGCGATATGTCGCGCGATTCACGCGCGCCGTTTCGGGTTGTTGGGCTGGTGGATAATAATGCGGCGCAAAAAGGGCGCACGATTCACCGGGTGCGCATTTATGGCGATACGGGCGCGATCGGGCATATCATCCGCAAGCTGGAGCGCAAAGGGGAGAAGCCGCAGAAGCTGATTGTGGCCGATGATAATGCGGGCGGGTCGAACATCCGGTATTTGCTGGAGCTGGCCGACCAGATGGGGATTCCGCTGGCGCGCCTGCCGCGCCTTAGCGAGTTTAAGCATGGGCTTTCGGACCGGTTGGAGGTTAGGCCGATTGCGGTGGAAGATTTGCTGGGGCGGCCGCAAAATGTGCTGGACCGCGACAGTATGCGCGCGCTGGTGCAGAATAAGCGCGTACTGGTGACGGGTGCTGGCGGCACGATTGGCGGGGAGTTGACGCGGCAATTGGCGGCTTTCCAGCCTGCGGAGCTGATCCTGATGGAGGCGAGTGAATTCAATCTTTATCACATTGATCTTGAGGTGCGCAGGACGTTTCCGGATTTGAAGCTGACCATCGTGCTGTGCGACGTGCGCGATGTGCGGCATGTGGATGTGGTGTTTCGCGCGCACAAGCCGGAGCTGGTGTTCCATGCGGCGGCCATCAAGCATGTGCCGATGGCGGAAATCAATATTGAAGAAACGGTGCTGACCAATGTGTTTGGCACGCGCAACATTGCCGAGGCCAGCCAGAAGCATCTGGTGCAGGCGATGGTGATGATTTCGACCGATAAGGCGGTGAACCCCGGTAATGTGATGGGGGCCACCAAGCGGCTTGCGGAGAGCTTTTGCCAGGCGCTGGGGAGCGCGGAGCGCAGTATGGGCAAGACCAAGTTTATCACGGTGCGGTTTGGCAATGTGCTTGGCTCTACCGGGTCGGTGGTGCCGCTGTTTCAGGAGCAGCTTAAGCGCGGCGGGCCGCTTACGGTTACGCACCGCGACATTACGCGGTATTTTATGACGGTGCGCGAGGCGGTGGAGCTGGTTTTGCAGGCCGCTGTTTTGGGCGCGGGGTATGAAGAACGGCAGGAATGTATTTTTGTGCTGGATATGGGCCAGCCGGTGCGTATTTACGACCTTGCGGTGCAGATGGTGAAGCTGGCAGGGCTTAGGCCGGATGAGGATATTAAGATTGAATTTACGGGGCTTAGGCCGGGGGAAAAGCTGTATGAGGAGCTATTCCACTTTAATGAGAGCGTGGTGAAGACCCGGCATGAGAGCATTTCGCTTGCCAGCCCGCGTTTTGCTGATATGAACTCCCTGCGAAAATCGCTCGATACGCTGTATGTGTATTGCTCCGAGCGCAAGACCGAGGAGGCATTGGCGCTTTTGAAGCAGCTGGTGCCTGAATTTAAATCCCTTTTCCATCCATGAGTGTATGACCATTTCTCGCGCGTTGATTTCTGTTTCCGATAAGACCGGGCTGTTGGAATTTGCCCAATTCCTTGCCAATGCCGGGGTGGAAATTTTGTCTACGGGTGGCACGGCGAAGGCACTGCGCGATGCGAAGATTGCGGTGAGGGATGTGTCGGAGCATACGGGCTTTCCGGAGATTATGGACGGCCGGGTGAAGACGCTGCACCCGAAGGTGCATGGCGGGCTTTTGGGCGTGCGCGATAATGCGGAACATACGAAGGCGATGACGGATCATAACATCTCGCCGATTGATCTGGTGATTATCAATCTGTATCCGTTTGAAGCGACCGTTGCCAAGGGCGCGGGCTTTGATGAGTGCATTGAAAATATTGATATTGGCGGGCCGAGCATGGTGCGTTCGGCGGCGAAGAACCACGCGTTTGTGACCATTGTGGTGGACCCGGCCGATTATGCGGGCGTGATGGCGGAGATGACGGCGCATAAAAATGCGACGACGCATGAAACGCGCAAGAAATTGGCGGCGAAGGCGTATTCCAAAACGGCTTCGTATGATAGCGCCATCAGCCAGTGGTTTAACGCGCAGAACGGGGATATGTTCCCGCAGGCGTTGACCATTGCGGGCAGCCTGAAAGCACCGCTGCATTACGGCGAGAACCCGCACCAGAAGGCTGCGTATTATGTGACCGACGCGGTGACGCCTTCGCTGGCGACGGCGAAACAGGCGCAGGGCGCGCCGCTGAGCTATAATAATTACAACGATGTGAGCGCAGCGTTTGAGCTGGTGCGTGAATTTGCGGCGCCTGCCGTTGCCATCATCAAGCACGCGAACCCGTGCGGCGTGGCGGTGGGTGCTACGATTACCGAAGCGTTTACGAAGGCTTTGGCGTGTGACCCGGTGAGCGCGTATGGCGGGATTATTGCTACTAACAGGCCGCTGGATAAGGCGTTTTGCGAGGCGCTGGGGTCATTGTTCCTTGAGGTGATGATTGCACCCGATGCGGATAAGGACGCGCTGGCGATTCTGGCGAATAAGAAGAAATTGAAATTGTTGCTGACGGGCACGGTTCCGGCACCCGCGCCCAAGATGACGGTGCGCACGATTTCGGGCGGGTTCCTGTGTCAGGAAGAAGACGCGGTGATTATTGCGGGTGATTTGAAGGGCGTGACGAAGAAAGCGCCGAGCCAAGCGCAGATGGAAGATTTGCTGTTTGCGTTTACGGTTGCCAAGCATGTGAAGTCGAACACCATCGTGCTAGTGCGCGATAATGCCACGATTGGTATTGGCGCAGGCCAGATGAGCCGCATTGATTCCACGCGCATTGCCTGCTGGAAAGCGGGCGAAGCGAAGCTGGATACCAAGGGCGCGGTGCTGGCGTCGGATGCGTTCTTCCCGTTTGCGGATAATGTGGAAATGGCTGCGGCTGCGGGCATTTCGGCCATCATCCAGCCGGGCGGTTCGATCCGCGATAATGAAGTTATTGAAGCTGCGGATAAGGCCCAGATCGCCATGGTCTTTACGGGCATGCGCCATTTCAGGCACTAAACGCTATCTGACACGGCGCATCACGTCGGCTGCCTAGTGCTGCTTGGTCAGATAGCGTTTGCACACAAAGAAAAAGCCCCGCAGGTTTTGCGGGGCTTTTTTTTAGAGGGAGCGGACGTGGCGGAGGGCCACCATGAGTTTGGGGATGTCGGGGGTTTCGCCGGTGCCGAGGTCTTCGACGAAGCGGTCGTAGCGGGTGAGGTCGGGGGCGTTGGCCTGCTCCCATGCTGTGATGTCTTTGGTGGTTTCGATGACGTCAATGGTGATGCGGCGCTGCTCGTCGTACAGGTCGCCAATGAGGGATTGCACGGCGAGGCGTTCCCAGTGGGAGGCGGTGGCGATGTGGCTGGCGCACAGGCGCAGCCAGCTCATTTTTACGCGCGCACCCAGTTCGAAGTAGGTTTTGCCGACCTGCGTTACGGGCAGGTTGGTGCGGTGGGCGATGGCGATGATGTCGAACGCGGAGGCGAGCATTTCAAGGCTTGCGATCTTCTCGGCAAGCGCGGGAGCCACGCCTTGGTCTTTCAGGGCTGTAAAGACCTTCTGAGAGGCTTGGCGGGTGGTTTCGGAATGCAGCTTGCTGGCGTTCTTTTCGATTTCGGCGACACCGGGCATGATTTCATTCGCGGCGGTTTCGATGTCGAGCGGCAAAGGAAGGTTGCGCAGGATCCAGCGGGTGGAGGCTTCAAGGAAGTTTGCGATGCTTGCAAACATCTCTACCTGTGTTGCCACGTTTACATGGGTGGAGAGTTCGATTTGCTTCCATGCGTCACGAAGCGAGAACACGTCGCGGGCCAGTGTGTAGGCGCTGGCGATGTCGCGCACCGATACACCTAAATCTTCGGCGATGTCGAAGAAGAAGGTGATGCCGGCGCGGTTGACGATGCTGTTGGTGACCACCGTTGCGATGATTTCACGCTTTAGCGGGTGGCGGGCGATGGCGCCGCTGAAATCCTGCTGCATGAGCTTGGGGAAATAGCGGTTCAGGTCGCGGGTGTAGTAGGCTTCGTCGGGCAGGGTGGTCTCTAAAAGTTCCTTGTACAGCACCATTTTGCTGTAGGCCAGAAGGACTGCCAGTTCGGGGCGGGTGAGGCCTTTTTTGGCCACTTTCAAATCGAGCAATTGCTTGTCGGTGGGCAGGAACTCGATGGTGCGGTCGAGCAGGCCGGTGCGCTCCAGCGTGTGGATGAGGCGGGCCTGAGATTCGAGCAGTACCACGCCTTGTTGCTGGGCGATGGTGAGGGCCTGGGTTTGCAGGATGTTGTCCTTCAGCACGAGATGGGCCACGTCTTCGGTCATGGAGGTGAGGAGTTTATCGCGCTTGGCCATTGTGAGTTTGCCGCTGGCGATTTCGCCTGCGAAGGCGATTTTGATGTTTACTTCATGGTCGGAGCAATCCACGCCTGCGGAGTTGTCAATGGCGTCGGTGTTGATGCGGCCACCAAGGCGGGCGTATTCGATGCGGCCTTTTTGGGTAAAGCCGAGGTTGCCGCCTTCGCCGACGATTTTGCAGCGCAGCTCTTTGCCGTTGATGCGTAGGCTATTGTTGGTGCGGTCGCCGACTTGTTCGTGGGTTTCTTCTTCGGCTTTGACATAGGTGCCGATGCCGCCGTTCCAGAGGAGATCTACCGGCGCGGTGAGGATGGTGCGGATAAGCTCATCAGGCGTGAAGGTTGCTTTGGTTGCGCCGAGTGCGGTTTGGGCTTCCTTGCTGATGGTGATGGTTTTGGCGCTGCGCTCGAAGATTGCACCGCCTTTGGAAAGCAAGGAGGCGTTGTAATCTTTCCATGTGGAGCGGGGGAGGTTGAACAGGCGCTCGCGTTCCTTGAAGCTGGCCTTGGCGTTTGGCGTGGGGTCGAGGACGATGTGCATGTGGTTGAAGGCGGCGATGAGGTGGATGTTTTCCGAGAGGATCATGCCGTTGCCGAAGACGTCGCCGGCCATGTCGCCGATGCCTACCACGGTGAATTCTTCCTTCAAAATATCTACGCCCATTTCGGCGAAGTGGCGGGTGACGGAGACCCAGCCGCCGCGCGCGGTGATGGCCATCTTTTTATGGTCGTAACCCACCGAGCCGCCGGAGGCGAACGCATCGCCCAGCCAGAAACCGTAGGCAGCGGAGACACTGTTGGCGATGTCGGAGAAGGTTGCGGTGCCTTTGTCGGCGGCAACGACGAGGTAGGGGTCGTTATCGTCGTGGCGCACCACTTGCAGTGGGGGTGTTACTTTGCCGTTTACGATGTTGTCGGTGATGTCGAGGAGGCCTTGGAGGTACATTTTGTAGCAAGCGATGCCTTCTTCCATGTAGGCGTCGCGGCCACCGGCGGGAGGCTGTTTTACGACGAAGCCGCCTTTGGAGCCTACGGGGACGATCACTGAGTTTTTTACCATCTGGGCTTTCATGAGGCCCAATACTTCGGTGCGGAAATCTTCGTGGCGGTCGGACCAGCGAAGGCCGCCGCGGGCGACTTTGCCGCCGCGTAAGTGGATGCCTTCGACGCGGGTGCCGTACACGGAAATTTCGGCGTAGGGGCGCGGCAGGGGCAGGTCGGGAACGATGGCGGAGTTCAGCTTCAGCGACAGGACGGGCTTGTGGGTGCCATCGGCTTGGGTCTGGAAGGCGTTGGTGCGAAGGGTGGCCATGATGACTTCGACATAGCGGCGCAGGATGCGGTCTTCAACCACGTTGCTGACATGGGCCAGTTGCTGGTCAATGGTTGCGCGGATGGTGGTTTGGGCTTCGTCGCGGTTTTTGGTGGCGGGGGAGAAGCGGGCGTAGAACAGCGCCACGAGATTTTGCGCGATGGCGGGCTGCTGGTTCATGGCTTGTTCGATGCTGGCCTGCTCGTAGGTGAAGCCGATCTGCTTCAGGTATTTGGCGTAAGCACGCAAGACCACGACTTCGCGCCAGTTTAACCCGGCTTTGAGGATCAGGGCGTTGAAGCGGTCATTTTCCATTTCGCGGCGCCAGATTTTCAGCAGGGCTTGTTCCAGCAGGGGTTTTACGGTGGCGAGATCGGTGGTGAGGTCTTTGGGCGCTTGCAGCTTGAAGTCGCGCACCCAGACATTGTTGCCGCCTTGGGGGGTGATGAGGAAGGGGTGTTCTTCGATGGCGCGGAAGCCGGAATTTTCGAGCAGCGGAAGGATGTCCGACAGCGCGATTTCTTCATTCGGGTTATAGATTTTCAGGTGCAGGAAGGCGGGGTCTTCGTGCTTGTCTTGGAAGAGTTCGAGGGCGAGGCTCTGGCTTTCGATGGCTTGTTCGATTTTGCTGATGTCATACACCGCAGCGCCTGTGTCGTAGCGGCTGATATAGCCGCGGGGAAAGGCGTCGGCGTATTGGCGCTGGAGGGTTTCGGTGCGGGTCTCGCTATGGTGCTTTTGTAGCTCTACGTAAAGCAGGTCGCTCCAGAGATAGGCGCGGCGGGCGATTTCGTGTTCGATGACGCCGACATCGGTTTGCGGGATTTCACCTTGGGTGGTTTTGATGATGAGGTGGAGCCGTGCGAGTGGGGCTTCGGCGATTTGGGTGGCGAAGGAACTGGTGGTGCCGCCGATGGCTTTTTCGATGATGTCCTGAATCTGGTGGCGGAGATCGGTGGAGAAGCGCTCACGCGGGACGAACACCATGGCGCTTACGAAGCGCTCGAAGGCGTCGTTGCGCAGGAAAACGCGCACGGCGGGTTTGGCTTCGAGGACCAAGATGCCCATGCCGGTTTCCAGGAGTTCGTCTTCGGACATCTGGAACACTTCGTCGCGGGGGAAGAATTCGTAGATGGCTTTGAGCGCTTTGCCGTTATGGCCTGCGAGATCGAAATCGGAACGCTTCATGACGTTGGCGATTTTCTGGCGCAGGAGCGGGATGTGCTCGGCGGACTGGTAGTATACGTTGGAGGTGAAAAGCCCTAGGAAACGGGCTTCGCCGACGACGTTGCCTTTTTTGTCGAAGCGCTTGAGGCCGATGGTGTCCATGGGCACGGGGCGGTGGACGGGGCTGCGGCGGTTTGATTTCGTAATCTCTACCAATTGTGGCGTGAGGACGAGGTGGCGCAAGGCAGGCGAAAGGGATTCGAGGCCGCGGAAGGTGGTGTCGCCGCTGAGCTTTAAAATGCCGAGCTTGGAGCCTTCGACGGCTTTGAGTTTTTCCTGCCCTTTGGCGTCGAAGAAATCATATTCGGCGTAGCCCATGAAAACGAAATTGCGGTTGATGAGCCAGCGCATGAAGTCTTCGGTTTCTTTGATGCTTTCTTCGGAAAAAAGGCCGGTGTTGGCGCGGATGCTGGTGATGCTTTCCATGGCTTTGGCCATGATGGGCTGCCAGTCTTCGACGGTGGCGGCAATGTTTTGCAAAATGTCGGTGAGGTCGGCCTTGAGCTGCTCGGCGGTGACGTTATCGGGCAGGGCCGAGAGTTCAAAATGGATCAGGGATTCGTGGGCGGTTTTTTTCTGATCGGCTTGGCCAAGTTTTTGCAGCTTGCCTTTTTTGTCGCGGTCTACCGGGAAAATGGGATGCACGGTTTCGCGGATGATGAAGCCCTGACGGGTGATTTCGGCGGAGAGGGAATCAACCAAAAACGGCATGTCGTCGTTGATGAGTTCGATGACGAGGTATTTGGCATCATAGCCGTGGTCTTTTTTGTTGGGCGTGAAGATGCGGATTTTGGGCGCGTGGGGCGTGCGGGTTTCAAAGAACTGGAAAGCGGAAGCGGCGAGGGCTACGGCCTGCTTTGGCTCGAAATGCTCCAGGTCGGAGACGGGCATTTTGTCGTAGAATTGCTGGATGAAGGATTTTTGCAGGGCGGACATGCCGGAGGGCAGTGCGGCGGTGATGCGTTTGAGCTGCTTGGCGTGAAGCTGATGGTAATCCTGTGTCATGTGCGTCCTGTTTGGTTTTTTATAGATTCGGCTGATTCATGGTGTAAGGTGGGGCTTATGAATAGCACTAATTACGATGAATATCTAGCCTCCTGCTGTATCTTTGCGCGTGACGCGGGGCGGTTGATTATGACCTATTTTGAGGGCAACATGAACACCCGCGAAAAAGAAGACCACAGCCCGGTGACGGATGCGGATATTGCGGCAAATACGTTGATTGTCAAGGCGTTGCACGCGATGGCGCCGCAGATTCCGATTATTGCGGAAGAAGATGATGTGCTGGGAGCTTCCGGGCATGAAACCTTCTGGCTGGTGGACCCGCTGGACGGCACGCGCAGTTTTGTGCGCGGGGAGCCGGAATTTACGGTGAATATTGGGTTGATCCACCAGCAAAAACCCGTTTTGGGTGTGATTTTTGTGCCTGCTACGGGGATTTTGTACCATGGGCAGGTGGGCAAGGGTGCGTTTCGCGAAGGCGGGCACGGGCAGGCGGTTGCTATTCAGGTGCGCAAGCCCGCGGATGACGGGTTGGTGGTGGTGAAAAGCCGCTCGCATCCTTCGGCGAAAACGACGGAGTTTTTAGATACCATTAAGGTCAAGGAAATGATTCCGGGGTCCAGCTCGGTGAAGTTTTGCCAGGTGGCCGAAGGGTCTGCCGATATTTACCCGCGCTTTGGCCGCACGATGGAGTGGGACACGGCGGCGGGGCATGCGATTCTGGACGCTGCGGGCGGGCGTGTGACGACTGCCGACGGCCAGCCGTTTTTGTATGGCAAGCCGGGGTATGAGAATCCGCATTTTATCGCGTATGGTGGCTAGCTGATGGGCTGGATACCGGCCTTCGCCGGTATGACGGTTTTAGAGGTGGCTTTCTACGGTGTTCCAGAAATCGGCTTCGAGGGTTGTGCCGTACATGGCGTTGGCCTGTACGAAGCCGGTGGGGGAGGTGATGTTGATCTCGGTGAGGTAGTCGCCGATGACGTCGAGGCCTGCGAATAGCAGGCCTTTTTCTTTGAGGATGGGTTTGATGGTGTCGCAGATTTCGCGCTGGCGGGGGGTGAGTTCGGCGCGGGCCGGGCTGCCGCCGGTGCGGAAATTGGCGCGGATTTCGTGTTCGCTGGGGATGCGGCCAAGGACGCCTTTGACGTCGCCGTCGAACAAAATGATGCGGCGGTCTTCGGTTTTTACTTCCGGCAGGAAGCGCTGCACCATGAGGGGTTCTTTGCTATTTGCGAGGTGCATTTCGACCATGGCGGGGAGGTTGCCGTCGTCTTCACGCACATGCAGGATGGCGCGGCCACCGTGGCCATAAAGTGGTTTGATGATGATGTCGTGGTGTTCGCGGCGGAATTCTTCCATTTCGCGGATGTCGGCGGTGATCAGGGTGGGCGGCATGAAGTGCGGCCACATGAGCGGCATGAGTTTTTCGGGGTTGTTGCGCACCGACGCGGGGTTGTTGGTGACGAAGGTTTTTTTGGGCAACATTTCCAGCAGGTAGGTGCTGGTGATGTAGGCCATGTTGAAGGGGGGGTCCTGACGCAACAAGACCACGTCCATGGTGTCGAGGCGGGTGTGTTCGGCTTCCCCTAAAATGTAGTAATTCACGGGATCGTCGGTGAGGGCGAGGGGCTGGGTGTAGGCGGTGACGTGGCCGCCTGCAAGCGTCAATACATCGGGGGTGTAGAAGTGGATGTCGTAGCCGCGCTTCTGGGCTTCGCGCACCATGAGGAAGGTGGAGTCGCCGCGCGGGTTCAGGTCGCGCGGGTGGTTCATCTGGAAGGCGATGCGCATGGGGTTAGTTTACTGAAGTGTTGCGGCGCGGATCGTCTTTCAGGCGCACATAGCTCACCACGCGCTCAACATAGCTGGTGGTGCTGGAGACGTAGGTGGCGCGGTCGAGTTCGGCCTGGTCTTGGGCGATGCCCATGATGTAGACGACCTGGTTCACGGTGATAACGGAGTAGTTTACCGAGCGGATGTTTTTCTCAAACAGCAGGCGGCTCTTGATCTGGGTGCTGATCCAGAGGTCGCGGGCGTAGTTGCCGAAGCCGGCTTTGTTGCTGATCTGGATTTCGTTGATGACTTCCTTTACGCCGCCAACCTGCCATGCGAGGCGCACGCCTTCGATCTGGGATTCGGGTTTATCTACGTTGCCGGTGAGCAGTACGCGGCCTTCGATGACTTTGATTTCCACGTTTGCGAGGAGATCTTTGAAGTCGTTCTGGGCGTAGAGGTTTTTGATCTTGAGGACGATTGCGGTGTCGTCAACAGCGTTTCCGGCGGTGCGTTCCTGAGCTGCAACGCGGGCGCCTTCGCCGCCAGCGCCGATCACGACGGCGGCGCAGGAACTAAGGGCGAGGGAGGCCAGCAGGAAAGAGACAATTTTGAGGCTACGCATAAGCTACTCCAAGATTACATTCTAAAGGCGTCTTTGATGTGGACGGGCCAGCGGTGCGGGGACATCCAGATAACGTCGAAGCGTATATTATCGGGCTGGGCGCGTCCAAGTCCAGCAGATTTACCGCCCATGCTTTGGTGGCCCGCGAGGAAGCCTTCGAGCGCGCGGGCGATTTTGGCCTGTTTCACAGGCGGCACGGTTTCGTTGCAATCGGTGAGGTTTTTGCGGGCTTTGACTTCGATGGCGATGAGGGTTTTGCGCTTTGAGGCGAGGATATCAATTTCGCCTAGGTGGTTGCGGTAGCGGGAAGCGACGATTTTGTAGCCCTTGGCGCGTAAGTACAGGCCCGCGAGGGACTCGGCGCGGATGCCGTATTTATACGCGGCCGTGCGCTCAGTCTTTATTCTTTTCCGGGCCATCTTGCATCAGCTTTAAGGCGAGGGTGTACATGTCTTTGCGGGGGTGGCCGGTTTGTTCGGCGAGGATGGTTGCGGCTTCTTTGACGCTGTGGGATGCGAGCAGTAATCTGAGCTTGGATTCGATGGCTTCGGGGCTTGGGGCTTCTTCGCCCGGCGGGGCCACCAGAATGACCACTTCGCCGCGCGGGTCGCCTGCTTCGCGGTAGTATTGGGCCAGTTCTTTGAGCGTGCCACGGCGGGATTCTTCGAAGAGCTTGGTGAGTTCGCGGGCGACGGAGGCTTGGCGTGCGCCCCAATGTTCTTCCATGATGTCGAGTGTGTCGCTGACGCGGCGGTTGGACTCGAAAAAGATGAGGGTGGCGGGGATGGTGGCAAGTGCTTGCAGTTCTTTGCGGCAGGCTTCTTCCTTGGCGGGCAGGAAACCTGCGAAGAAGAAACGGTCGGTGGGCAGGCCCGACAGGCACAAGGCGGCAAGCAGGCTGGACGCGCCGGGAAGGGCGGTGATGTGGTGGCCCTCTTCCTGACATGCGCGCACGAGTTTGTAGCCGGGGTCGGAGACTAAGGGTGTTCCGGCGTCGCTTACCAAGGCTACGCATTTGCCTTCGGCGAGGGCGGCGAGGATTTTCGGGCGGCGGGATTCGCCGTTGTGGTCGTTGTACGAAAGTGTGGGGGCGGTGATGCCGTAATGGGACAAAAGTTTTGCCGTGACGCGGGTGTCTTCGCAGGCGATCAGGTCGGCGGCTTGCAGCACTTCGAGGGCGCGAAGGGTGATGTCTTTCAGGTTGCCGATGGGTGTTGCGACGATATATAAACCGGGCGCATGAGGCGCGGGTTGTGTTTGACTGTTGGGTGGTTTCACGTTAGCTTCCAATGGATTGTTCACCCTTACTATAGCGTGTGGTTCTGGCTTATGAAACTCTCTTTCTTCCCGGTCGCTATGATGGCAGCACTTCTGGGGCTTGCGGCCTGCGAATCTACCGAATTTCCTGACTTTTCACGCGAGAGGGCAGCCGCCCAGAAAACGGCGGATGCCAGCACGCCGATGACGGTGGAGCCGCCCGCAGTACAGCCCAAAGGCGTGATTGCGGCGAATACGCCTGCGCTGAAGGTTGCGCTTCTGGTTCCGCTTTCGGGGGATTCGATGGCGGTGGGTAATGCGATGCTGGATGCGGCCACTATGGCGCTTTCGGACAGCTATCTCACCATGCCGTCTGACCAGATTCACAGCCAAGTTATTTTGATGCCGAAGGATACGGGCAATACGCCTGCGGATTCGGCGAAAGCGGTGAAGCAGGCGTTGGACCAGGGTGCTAGTTTTGTGGTGGGGCCTTTGTTCAGCCAGTCGGTACGGGTGGTGGCGCCCATGCTTGCGGAGCGCAAAATCAATATGCTGACCTTCTCGAACAACCGCGCCGTTGCGGGTAATGGGGTGTATCTGTTTGGGTTCCTGCCGGAAGAACAGGTGGTGCGCGTGGCGGAATATGCGTATTTGCATAATATGGAGCGTGTGGCGCTTCTGGCGCCGAACGATTCGTATGGCGAGAAGGTGAAGAAGACACTGATCGAGTCGTATGCGCGCAAGGGCGGTGTGGTGGCTCCGGCAGAATTATATGCACCTTCACCTGCCAACATTGACGCGGCGGTGACGCGCCTTTCGCAGGCGTATGCGAATTTGCCGGAAGATAAGCGGTTTCAGGCGATTTTCATCGCGGACGGTGGAAACCAGCTCAAGAATATCCTGATCTCGCTGAAGCGCAGCAAGATTGACCTGACCAAGATTAAGCTGCTGGGTACGGGCCTGTGGGACGATCCGGAAGTGGCTGCGATGCCGGAAATGGACGGCGCATGGTTCTCCAGCTCGCCGCCGGATTCGTATCAGGTGTTTGAGAAGCGCTTTATTGCGACGTATGGCTATAAGCCGGTGCGCCTTGCGAGCCTGGCGTATGACGCGGTGACGCTGGTTGCCACTATTTCGATGGCTAACCCCGGTGCTGCGATCACGCCTGAGGCGCTTATCACGCCGGGCGGGTTTATGAGCCCGGCCAACGGCCTGTTCCGCCTGAATGCCGATGGTTCGTCGGAGCGCCGCTTAGCGATTATGCAGGTGACGGGCGGCGGGTTTAAGGTGGTTGATCCGGCACTGCGGAATTTCTAAGGGGTCTTATGCCTCAGGCGCAGATGGATGAAGCGACCTACCTGAAGCAGGTGCGGGAGCAGTATGAGCAACTGCCGTATCCGCCGAGGGACCCCGCACGGGAGTTGAATGCGCTCATTTTTACCATGACCAGCGGCCTTGACCGCATCAATAGCTATCATTACAGCGGCAAGCGGGATTTTTCGCAACCCTTCGAGGTGCTGGTGGCAGGGTGCGGCACGGGTGATGGGGTTATTTCGCTGGGTACGCAGCTTTATGGCAGTCCGGCGCGTATTACCGCGCTGGATATGAGTACGGCTTCGCTGGCGGTGGCCAAGGGGCGTGCGGAGGCGCGGGGGCTGGATAATATCCGCTTCGTGCATGACTCGCTGCTGAATGTAAAGGCGCACACGGAAAAGCCGTTTGACCATATTAATTGCCTTGGGGTTTTGCATCATCTGGAAGCGCCGGAGGCAGGGCTTGCGGCATTGGAGAGTGTGCTTGCGCCAGACGGGGCGATGCATTTGATGCTTTATGCGCAGTATGGGCGCGAAAGCGTGTACCAGATGCAAAAGCTGATGCGGCTTGTAAATGGCGATGAGCCGAACATGCAGCGCAAGGTGGATATGTGCCGCGCGATGCTTGCGCAGCTTCCGGCGCATCACGGGTTTCGCACTTTTGTGGAGACGGTGCAGGATGTGAAGCAGTGGGGCGATTCGGGGCTGTATGATTTGCTGCTGCACTCGCAGGATGTGGCCTATACGGTGCCGCAGGTGTATGATTTTCTTAGCAGCGCGGGCTTGCAGCCGTCGCACTGGTTTTATGGCGAACACCCTAAGGGCAATGATTTGTATCGTGCGAGAGGGCATATCAGTGACCCAGAGCTATTGGCGCAAGCGCAGCAGTTGCCGCTGCGCGACCAGCAGACGGTGGCGGAGCTGATGGACAGCACGATCGCGCGGCACGAATTCTACGCGGTGCGCAACGTGCCGGCGCTCCCCGACCCCAATGATCTGGATATGGTGCCGCATATTGACGTGGTGCATGGAAAAACGCTGGCGGGGGAACTGGGGCAGGCGCTACGTTCGCTGAGCCTGGGGCAGCCGATGCAGGTGCAGCTGCACGGGTGTAATGTGCTTGTTTCCAACACGGCGCATGCGGGGTTGCTGCTGATGCATATGGATGGCGAGACCACGCTTCGCACATTGTTTGAGAAGGTGCGCGCTGCCGCCGGGAATGCGGTGACGGATGCAGAGTTGAAGAGGGAATTCCTGCAATTGTTTGCGGCGTTCAACCGCTATGATGTGATGTTTGTGAAGCATGCAGGCGTGCCTGCTTATCGCAGCATGGACGAGGCGAATGCACTGCGTGGGAAAAAGGCGTAAGCTATTTCAGTAATTCGGCGGTGAGGGTGCCCAGCACCAGGCGGCCTGCGAGGGTGGTTTGCAGGCGGGTGGGGTCGTTTTGGAGTAAGCCTTTTTCGGTGTAGAAGGCGATGCGGGCGGCGTTTAAATAATCGCGCAGGTCGAAGCCGGTTTGTTCCTTGAAATCATTGTAGTGGATGCCTTCTTTCAGGCGCAGGCCCATCATCAGGCGTTCTTCGGCGGCTTCGGCTTCGGGGATTTCGCGCCATTCTTCGATGGCGTTTTGGTCGCGGGTGGTTTTTTCCAGCCAGCGTTCGGGGCTTTTGAGGGTGGTGGTGGCGATGCGTTTGCCATCTATGGTGATGCGCCCATGCGCGCCGGGACCGACGCCGATATAGTCGGTGCCTTGCCAGTAGGCGAGATTGTGGCGGGATTCTTCGCCGGGTTTGGCGTAGTTGGACACTTCGTAGGCGTACAGGCCACGTGCTGCCATGACGCTTTCTGTCGTGCGGTAAAGTTCTTCGGCTTCGGCTTCATTCGGGAGGGTGAAGCCGCCTTTGGCGTAGGCGTGGTGGAAGGCGGTGTTTTCTTCGATGGTGAGCTGGTAGAGGGAGAGGTGATTTCCGGCGTGGCCTAATGCTTGTTCGAGTTCGGCTTGCCATGCACCCGTGGTTTGGTTGGGGCGGGCATAGATGAGGTCGAAGGAGTAGCGGGCGAAGGTTTTTTGCGCGAGCGCAATGGCGGCGAGGGCTTCGTGGCTGCTGTGGCCCCTGCCTAAAAATTTGAGTTCGGCGTCGTTTAGGGATTGGACGCCGAGGGAGACGCGGTTCACGCCTGCGTTCTGGAAATCGGGGAAGGTTGCGGTTTCGACCGAGGTGGGGTTTGCTTCCAGTGTGATTTCGATGTCGGAAGAGGTGGGGAATAATGCGCTCACGCGGTCAATGAGCGCGGCGACGGTGCTTGCGGGCATGAGGGAGGGCGTGCCGCCGCCGAAAAAAATGCTGGTGACGGTGCGGCCGGGCATGTGGGCGGCCATCCAGTCCAGCTCAGCAAGCAGGGCTTGTTGCCAGCGGTCTTGGGCGACTTCTTCGCGCACATGGCTGTTGAAGTCGCAATAAGGGCATTTGGACTTGCAAAAGGGCCAGTGGATATAGACGGCGAGGCTATTGCGGGGCATGAAAATATTAACTAAGATGGGGTAGATATTGGTTTTTATGATTTTAGAGTAGTCTGCTGGAATGAAGCTGTCACCTACTGAACAGGACGCCCTGATTGCGCTGCTTACGCGCATTTACACGGATTTGCACGAGATTGAAACGCAATACCACCTACTGGCGGGCGAAAACGACTTTCGGCCCAGAATCGAGCATTTCCATGACGCAGTGCGGGCTTTTTCGTCGCAGGACGTGTCGCACCAAGAGCCGGGCGGGCGGCTTTCCATTGAGATGTTGTCGTATGATTTGAGCTGTTTGCGGTTTTTGCAGACCATGCCGCTGGCGTCGTTTAAGCCGCACGGGGCCATGTATTCGCCGGGCACGGAGGTGGTGTCGGTGGGGGAAAAAGACCTGACGGTGAAGGCCGGACGGCCCAGCCGCCAGACCCGCGAGCGTATTTGCGAGCTGTACCAGAATTATGCGGTGCTGTTTGCTGCCATGCTTAAGCCTATGGCAGATAGGGATTATTTGGACCGGGTGGATGATCTGGACCAGGATGTGAAGGATTTGCATGCGCTGATTTCCGAGCTTAAGGCGATGGAGGCGGGCAAGGGGTCGGTGGAGAAGGTTTTGGCTGCCATCCAGCATCTGGAAGAAGAGGGGCTGCGGCATGAGCTGATGGCGTTTATGCAGGGAGAAAAGCATAAGAAAAAAGACAATATTACCAAGCTGATGGCCTTTTTGAAGGAGCATATTGCGCAAAAGGACAAGGAATCGGCGGGGATTGACGCGGCGCACATGAATTATGTGATGGCGCAGCTGGGGATTTTTGAGGGCGCACGGGATTTGCTCAAGAAAATGGCCTCGCAGGGGATGAATCTGGTGGGCAAATTCGTCGAAAACGCCATGGCCGAAAGCAAACGCGACCTGGGGCGGTAAAACTCACGTTATTGCTGGACTTTTTGACGCTTACGCATGAAAATGCGCGGCTATCATACTGTTTTAAGGTTTTATGTCCGTTAAAGTTCGTTTCGCGCCTTCGCCCACGGGGTTTTTGCATGTGGGCAATATGCGTACTGCATTGGTGAACTGGTTGTTCGCGAAGAAATTCGGCGGGCATTTTTTGCTGCGCATTGACGATACCGACACGGAGCGCTCCGAGCAGCGCTTTACGGACGCCATCCACGAAGATCTTTCGTGGTTGGGTTTGCAGTGGGACAGTGAGGCGCACCAGTCGCAGCGGTTTGAGCGTTACCGCATTGCCACCGAAAGCTTGCGCGAGCAGGGACGGCTGTATGCGTGTTATGAAACGCCGGAGGAGCTGGACGTGCAGCGCAAAATGCTGGCGTCACGCGGGTTGCCACCGATTTATAACCGGGCGGGGTTGAAGCTTACCGATGAGCAGAAGGCAGCGTTGCAGGCGCAGGGGCGCAAACCCCATTACCGGTTTTTGCTTACTGACGACGCGGTGATCTGGGATGATTTGATTCGCGGGCATTCGCAGTTTCGGCCTACGCATATGAGCGACCCGGTGCTGGTGCGCGAAGATGGCGGGCCGGTGTATACGCTGGCTTCCGTCGTGGATGATGGGGAGCTGGCGATTACGCATGTGATTCGCGGGGAAGACCATGTGAGCAACACGGCGGTGCAGGTGCAGCTGTATGAGGCGCTAGGCTTTAAAGTGCCGCAGTTTGCGCATATGGCGCTGCTTAAGACCAAGGACGGGGAAATGTCGAAGCGGCTTGGCGGCAATGACATCCGGGCATTGCGCGAGGCGGGGATTTTGCCGATGGCGGTGAACTCGATGCTTGCGCGCATGGGCACGTCGGACGCGATTGAAGCGTTTTCAGATTTGACGCCGCTGGTAGAGCATTTTGATTTTTCCAAATTCGGGCGCGCGCCTGCCAATTACGATGTGGCGGAGCTGGAAAAGCTGAATGAAAAATTGCTGCATAAGCTGGATTACGGGCAGGTGGCCAAAGATATTTCTTTTGCCGATGAGGGCTTCTGGCTTTCGGTGCGGGCGAATATTAAACACCTGGGCGAAGTGCGCACATGGTGGGATATTCTGAACGGGGAACTGCCGGATTCGCTGGACGGCGAGGAGCGGGCGTTTGTTGCCGATACTGCGCAGTTGTTGCCGCCAGCGCCGTGGAGCGAGGCCACGTGGGATGCGTGGCTGGCTGCGATTAAGCCTACGACGCCGCGCAGCGGCAAGTCGTTGTTCATGCCCTTGCGCAAGGCGCTTACGGGGCTGGAACATGGGCCGGAATTGAAGAAATTATTGCCGCTTCTTGGTCATGAGCGGGTGTTGCAACGTTTAAAGGGAGAGTGATTGTTATGCGCTTATTTGCAGTGTGTTTACTTGCCGGTTTGACGATGTCCCATCAGGCATGGGCCAATAAGGCGGATGTTGATGTGAGTGTGCAGGACGATGTGACGGTGGATGCCGATGACAGCGACGAGCCGCCCGTGAAAAAGAAAGCGGTAAAGCCCGCGCCCAAAAAAGTTGAGAAAAAAACCGAAAAGGCAGAGCCGAAAAAGAGCGATAAAAAGCCCGACGACAAGGCTTCTAAAAAAGATGACAAGAAGCCAGATGCGAAGCCGGATGCGAAAATAGAAGGAAAGCCCGCGAACGCTGCGCCTGATGTGCTGGCGTGCCCGGAGAGCATCAAGGTGGATGCGCAGAAGCTGGATAAGAAAAACACGCCCACGGGCTTTAGCAGCTACAACGAAGACGTGACGTACTGGCTGGATGCGGTGAATGTGTATGTGGGCGAAAAAACGCCTGAGAAAATGGAGCCGTATAAAAGCACCGAAGTTTCCTCGGAGTGGAAGCTGGAAGAAAACGGCAAGCAGCATTACTCGCTGGTGTGCGGTTACCGCGAAACCAGCGTGGTGCTGCGCAAAGCCATTTCTGAGAAAATGAAAGCCTGCCACCTGAGCCCTAAGAATAACCCGCAGAACCCGCATGGGCCGCAGGTGCTGCAACAATTTGACTGCGAGTAATATGGAACTGAAATTCTACAATACGCTTACCCGTAAAAAAGAAATCTTTGTACCGATCAGGCATGAGGACGTGCGGATGTATGTGTGCGGGCCGACGGTGTATGACCGCCCGCATCTGGGCAATGCGCGCTCGGTGGTGGTGTATGACGTGCTGTACCGGCTGCTTACGGAAGTGTTTCCCAAGGTGACGTATGCGCGCAACATCACGGACGTGGATGACAAGATCAATGCGGCGGCGAAGGCGAACGGAGAGCCTATTTCTGCTTTGACGCAGCGTGTTGAGGGGTGGTTTTACGATGATATGCGGGCGCTGAACTGCGCGTCGCCGACGGTGGAACCACGGGCTACGGAGCATATTCCGCAGATGGTTGCGATCATTGAAAAACTTATTGCGCGCGGGCATGCGTATGTGGCGCAAGGACATGTGTTGTTTGATGTGACGAGCTACGCGGCGTACGGGCAGTTGTCGGGGCGCAAGCTGGACGATTTGATTTCGGGTGCGCGGGTGGAAGTGGAAAGCTACAAGAAAAATCCGGGAGATTTTGTGCTTTGGAAGCCAGCGGAAAGCGGCGACGATGCTTCTTCGGTGTTTGGAAGCCCATGGGGCGCTGGGCGTCCGGGCTGGCATATTGAATGCTCGGCGATGAGCGCGCAATATCTGGGCGATAATTTTGATATTCATGGGGGCGGGTCGGATTTAATGTTCCCGCATCATGAAAATGAAATTGCGCAGAGCTGCTGTGCAAAACCGGGAGTGGAATTTGCAAAATGCTGGATCCATAACGGGTTTTTGACAGTGAACGGCGAGAAGATGAGCAAGTCGCTGGGGAATTTTACCACCGTGAAAGATTTGCTGGATAAGGGCGTGAAGGGCGAAGTGATTCGCATGGCGCTGCTTATGAGCAAATATAACGAGCCGATGGACTGGAACGGCAAGCTCTTGCACGATGCGGAGCTGACGCTGGGCAAGTTTTACAAAATGCTGGACGTGGAAGAAGAAGCGCGCGAAGTGCCGGATGAGTTTTTGGCGGCGCTGGGCGATGATCTGAACACGCCACGCGCGTTTTCGACGCTGTATAGCATGCACCCCGGTGAGGCGGTTGCGGCGCTGCGTTTCATGGGCTTTTTGCAGATGAGGGCGAAGGACTGGTTTTTTAAGGAAACGCCCAAGGATGCGAAAGTGGACGAGGCATGGGTGCTGGGCAAAATTGCGGCGCGCATTGAGGCCAAGCAAAACAAGCAATGGGCGGAAGCCGATGCGCTTCGCAAGGAAATCACCGATCATGGCATTGTAGTGAAAGACAGGCCGGACGGTACTACGGATTGGGATTGGGCGTAATTATGGGCGAGCGGGTGTATTTGTATGATTCGACGTTGCGCGATGGCGCGCAGGCGCGGGGCGTGGATTTTACGGTAGCGGATAAGCTCGCGATTGCGAAGGACCTGGACAAGCTCGGCATTGATTATATCGAAGGCGGCTGGCCGGGTGCGAACCCTAATGACGATGCGTTTTTTGCGGAGCCGCCAGTATTGGCGAAGGCGAAGCTTTCGGCGTTTGGGATGACGCGGCGGGCGGGCAGGTCTGCGGAAAATGACCCCGGTTTGGCGAGTCTTCTGGATAGTGGCGCGAAGAGCATTTGCATTGTAGGGAAAAGTTCGGCCACGCAAGTGAAGAATACGCTGGGGATTACGGAGGCGGAAAATATCCGCATGATTTCGGAAACCATTAAGCACATTGTGAAGCATAAGCGCGAGGCGCTGTATGATGCAGAGCATTTTTTCGATGGATATAAGAATAATCCGCAGTTTTCGCTGGCGTGCCTGAAGGCGGCCTATGAGGCGGGTGCGCGGTGGATTGTGCTGTGCGACACCAATGGCGGGTCGCTGCCGTTTGATGTGGAGCGGATTGTTTCGGAAGTGGTGAAGCATGTGCCGGGAACGCATCTGGGCGTGCATTGCCATAACGATACGGATAATGCGGTGGCGAATTCGCTGGCGGCGGTGCGCGCGGGCGTGCGGCAGGTGCAGGGGACCATCAACGGCATTGGCGAGCGGTGCGGGAATGCGAATTTGATTTCGATCATTCCCAGCCTGATTTTGAAAATGGGTTTTACGACCGGGGTGACTAAGGAAAAGCTGACCACGCTTACGCATGTGTCGCACTCGCTGGATGAGCGCCTGAACCGGGCGCCCAACGCGCATGCGCCGTATGTGGGTACGGCGGCATTTGCGCATAAGGGCGGGCTGCATGTGTCGGCGATGGCTAAGGATTCGACGGCGTATGAGCATATTGTGCCGGCGCTGGTGGGGAATGCCACCGTGGTGCTGGTTTCGGACAAGGCGGGCAAGTCGAACGTGCTGGACCGCATCAGGCAGTTTGGGATTCGCGTGGATGCCGATGACGCGCGGGTGGGCGAGCTGGTGCATGAGGTGAAGCAGCGCGAAAAAGTGGGCTATGCGTATGAGGGTGCGGAGGCGAGCTTTGAGCTGCTGGCGCGCAAGCTGATGGGCAAGGTGCCGGAGTTTTTCGAGGTGCTGAGTTTCCGCGTGATCGGTGAGCGCAGGCACAACGCCAAGGGCAAGATGGTGAGTGTTTCGGAAGCGACGATTAAATTGCTGATCGAGGGCGAAGAGATCATGACGGTGGCCGAAGGTAACGGCCCGGTGAACGCGCTGGACGGGGCGCTGCGCAAGGCGCTGGTGAAGCATTACCCGACGGTGAAAGATATTCAGCTGACCGATTACAAGGTGCGCATTTTGACACCGGGTGAGGGCACGAAGGCAATTACGCGGGTTATGATCGAATCGCGCGATAGCAAGGGTGCTATTTGGAACACGATTGGGGTTTCAGCTAACGTGATTGATGCGTCGTTTAACGCGCTGTTTGATTCGGTGACGTATAAGCTGATGCAGAAGAAAAAATAATGGCGGCCCCTGTTGTTGTTTTAGTGCGCCCGCAGATGGGCGAGAATATTGGCGCGGTGGCGCGTGCCATGACCAATTTTGGTTTATCCGAATTACGATTAGTGGCGCCGCGCGACGGGTGGCCGAACCGCAAGGCCATGGAGATGGCAGCGGGTGCGACGCATATTATTCAGGGTGTGAAGGTGTTTGAGACGTTTGCGGCGGCGCTTGCGGATGTGCAGCATGTGTATGCCACCACGGCGCGGCCACGCGATATGGAGAAGCTGGTGCTGGAGCCAGCGGAGGCCATGATCCAGCTTTGCGAGCAGCAGGCGGGCGGGTGGAAAACGGCTTTGGTTTTTGGGCCGGAGCGGACGGGGCTGGAGAATGAAGAAACGGCAGCGTGCAATACGCTGATTACCATCCCCACCGCGCCGGAGAATAGTTCGCTGAACCTTGCGCAGGCATGTGTGATTATTGGGTATGAATGGTGGCGCAGGCAGGGGCACCCGACGCCTTCGAGGCAATTGCCGGAGGTTGCGCCACGGGAAGACTGGAACGGGCTTCTTACACAGCTGGAGAGCTATTTAGACGCGGTGGATTATTACCGGGTGGCGGCGAAGAAAATGATCATGTGGCATAATGTGCAGACGATGATGCTTCGGGCGCAATGGAGCGCGCAGGAGGTGCGCTCGATGCGCGGGATTATGCGGGCGCTGTGGGAGAAGCGGCGGCTGGTGGGCGAGGCGGTTGACCCGCCAGAGAAAGATATTCCGCAGGATTCTTAGAACTGCTCGTTGTTGGTGCCGTCCAGCGGGGTCATCAGGCTGGAAGGCGCACGGTAGCTGTGCATGCCGCGCTGCTTCATGGCGAGGCGTAAGTTTGCCGGGCTATCGGCTTCGGCGAGGGCCACTTCTTCGGAGATGACACCATTTATATATAATTCCAGCAGGGACTGCTCGAAGGTGCGCATGCCGGTGCCGTAGCCTTTTTCGATGAGTTCGCGGATTTCGTTTACACGGCCATCGAGAATCATGTTTTTGATGAGGCCTTCGTTGAGCATAACTTCGGTGACGATGCTGCGGCCATTTTCCACATTGCGCACAAGGCGCTGGGAGATGATGGATTTCAGGTTGAACGATAAGTTCATCAGCACCTGGCGGTGCTTTTCTTCAGGGAAGAAGTTGATGATGCGCTCGACGGCCTGGTTGGTGTTGTTGGCGTGCAGCGTTGCGAGGCAGAGATGGCCGGTTTCGGCGAAGACGATGGCGTGTTCCATGGTTTCGCGGTCGCGGATTTCGTCGATGACGATGACGTCTGGCATCTGGCGCAGGGCGTTTTTAAGGCCGATGCCGAAGGAGTAGGTGTCAATGCCCACGTCGCGCTGGGTGATGATGCAGTTGTTGTGGTCGTGGATGAATTCGATGGGGTCTTCGATGGTTACGATATGGCCGTAGCCGTGCTGGTTGCGGTGGCCGAGCATGGAGGCGAGGGTGGTGGATTTGCCGGAGCCGGTGGGGCCTACGACCAGAATCAGGCCGCGTTTTTCCATGATGAGATCGCCGTAGGTGGCGGGCAGTTTCAGCGATTCGAGGCTGGGGATTTCGGTGCGGATGCGGCGGATTACCATGCCGGTGTTCTGGCGCTGGCGGAAGAGGTTGATACGCATACGCGCCTTGCCTTCCCAGTCGAAAGCGGTGTTGTATTCCAGCGTTGCGTCGAACTCGGAGATGGCTTCAGGGCTTAGGATGTCATTGATGATGGAGCGGATGGCTTGCTCATTCATCTTGGTGTCGCCGATGCGCTCGATGTTGTGGTTCATGCGCATGGTGGGGGGCGCGCCTACGGTGAGGTAGAGGTCGCTGGCGTCCTTGTCTACGAAGATCTGCAAGAGGTTTTTTGCTGCGATTTCCATATCAGAATTCGTTTGCGCCGCGTTTGGCGTTTTTGCCGCCGGGGCTGTCGTCGGTATCTTCGGAGGTAGAGGTTGCCAGCACTTCGCGGGCGACAGCGTCGCTTACGGTGCCGTCTTCGACGAGGTTGTTGATGCTGTCTTTCATGATGGTCATGCCGATTTTGCGGCTCATTTGCATAAGCGAGTAGAGCTGGGGAATTTTGCCTTTGCGGATAAGATTTCGCACAGCGCCGGTGCCGAGCATGATTTCGTGGGCGGCGACGCGGCCGCCGCCTTTGCGCTTCAGCAGCGTCTGGGCGATGATGGCTTCGAGCGATACGGA
>JAYULW010000047.1:0-12006 GCA_043763155.1 Alphaproteobacteria bacterium
TGCAACCCAAGGTCGTTCCGGTCCAGCGTGGCAAACACCTGCCTTAGGCGCGGCGTGTAGCTGTTGCTTTCATTCGAGTTGGCAGTCGAGGCGGCACCGAGGAAATCGCTTTCATAATACGCCGCCAGATTGGTATCCGGATCCACGCTGCCCTCCGCCAGAAGCGAAATGCGGCTTTGGCGCGCGCTGCCGCGGAATTCCGACAAATGGTAGTTCGGCGAAATCGGGAACGGAATGCCCGTGGTAAAGCTTGAACCCAGATCCGAGGTTTCGTTGCGCGTGCGGTAAATCGCCGCTGCTTCCGTAAACCCGCCAAGCGTCAGCTTGATGTTATTCTTGTTGGTAAGCACCGTGCCGCCCGCGGATGCGGCGTCAGGCGTTGCACCTGCTTTTGCGGTAACCGTCGGGGCTTTTGCCACCGCTTCCTTGGCTTCTTTTGCGCTCTGCGTCGCAACCTTAGCGCTGGCCGCAGCAGTCTTTGCTGCTGCTTTGCTGTCTTTTGCGCCTTTTTTCACTTCATCGAGCTGTGCCTGCAAAAGCTGGATCTGCTTCTGCATCATCTCAAGCTGTTTCGCGGTTGCCGCGTCTACTTCAGCGTAAGCCGGGCTTGCCAGCAGCGCGCCAGAGCAAAGCAACAGCGCCGTCAAATAACGTGTTTTCATAAATCCCCCCATTTATTTTTTATAATATCGCCCCTCCGTGAAAAGGGTGGGACCGCAGGCATTGCCCACGGTCCCAAGTCTCTGCGCTACTTCTTCGTCGAAAGACCTTTGGTTACGGCCTGCGATGCTTTCAGGGTTTCTTCCTTCAAGGGAATCAAACCTTTTGCAATCATGTAGCCGTCTTTACCAATCGCGCTGCTGCTGGTGTATGACTGCAAGAACTCAACAAGCCCCGGTACGAGACCGATATGTTGCTTCTTCACATACAGGAACAGGCTGCGCGAAATGCTGTACTTGCCCGTTTCAACCGTTGCGGCTTCCGGGGCAACCCCTTCAACCGTCGCGGCCTGGATCTTCGCACGGCTATTGTCGTAATAGCTATAGCCGAAAATCCCGAGCGCCTTCTCGTTAGAAACCAGCTTCTGGATGATCACGTTGTCATCTTCGCCAGCGTCAACATACGGGCCGTCTTCGCGCAGCGTATGGCAAACTTTCTTGCGGTCCTTTTCATCCGGATAGTCGCGGGTGAATTCGGGGAATGCCGCGCAACCTTTTTCCATCACAAGTTCCGCGAATGCGTCACGCGTGCCGGAGGTCGGTGGCGGGCCATACACTTCGATGGCTTCGTTTGGAAGCTTAGGATCAATCTCGTTCCAGTTATGGATGGTGTTCAGCACCAGCTTGCCGCTTTTATCCGGAAGCCAGCGGGCCAGCGCCATAAACAGGTCCTTTTTGCTCACGCTGAATGTAGGGCCGCCTTTTTTGTTGGCAAGGATGATACCGTCATACCCGATGGTCACTTCCGCAATGTCGGTCACGCCGTTCTTGGTGCAGAGTTCTTTTTCCGAATCGGTGATGGGGCGCGAAGCGTCGTTAATATCGAGCTTGTCTTCACCAACACCTTCGCAGAACAGCTTGAAACCGCCGCCCGTACCCGTGGATTCCACGATAGGCGTCTTGAACTTGCCTTCTTTACCGAACTGCTCTGCAGCCATCGAGGTAAAGGGAAACACCGTGCTGGAACCGGCGATATGAATCTGGTCGCGCGCAAAAGCGTCGGGCGCATACATCGTCAGTGCGCTCGTGGCCAAAATGGCAAGTAAGGGAAGGAAACGGGGTGCGGTGGTCATAGGCAATCGTCCTTTCAGGCATGAAGTTTATTTTTAGTCTGCTCAGGTATCCTAATTGCCGCCCATCAATAGCGGCGAAAAATACCCGGTCAAGGCATTAATCCGGATACCATAAAGGGGTACAAGGGCAAACTTACCTTACCCACGTAAGGTATATTCCCACGCTATCATGCTGATGCGCCAAGAGACTGCAAAAAGTCTTAACAGCCATTTTTGCAGAAAAAAATTTAGTTTAAACCCAGCAGCTTCGCAAAACTGCGGTCCTTAAAATTTAATATTTACAGGAAAAAACGAGTACTAAATACGGCCCAGGTCAGCGCATTTCATTTGCTCGCGTATGTAGCCGTCCAGCCAGCTGCGCACGGCATTGGTGGGGTTTTTGATAATGAGCGTATCGCGCACCACATGCGTCCCCATCTGGTGTGCATGGGCCGGGTCGTATTGGCGCAGCGTTTGCGAAAGCCCGTCCAGCCAAGAGTGCGCATTCTCCGAAGAAACGGTATTACCCTGCAGGCTCACCCGGTACTGGCTATCTTTCTTCACCATGTAAGGCATGAATTTATTCTGGCATTGCTCACGTAAAACTTTTATGGCCACATGCGCCACTTCCGCCGTTTTCGTGTTGCCGTCCGCCACCGCGATCAAATCCCCCGCCCTGCCTTCCGCAGGCAGCACCATAGCGGTAATATTATCTCTGGTGTAAGGCCTCGCCGCCATCACCGCCGCTTCCGAAATTTCAGCAGGCGACGGCTGCGCCTTTAGTGCAAAAAGCTTTGTTAGCGCCGCCTGCACATCCCCGCTTTCAACCCCGTGGTCAATCCCGTCCGAACACACCATAATGCCCTTAAACGTAGTGCCATTACCGCACCACTCCTTCGGGTCCACCACAATATGATCCGGTATGTGGAATTCAGGATACATGACAGGATTGCCCATGCGCCCAAGCCCATGCGTAATCCCCGCAACCTCACGCGCCGAAGAATGCTGCTTCTTCAGCAGCTCCGGCAGGTTCGATTCCAGAAAGGGCACAATCTGCGCCATGCTTGTAGGCGCCATCAAATCCATCTTGGCATATTCGGCCTGCACCATCCGCCCAAAGCCATTATGCGGCACCCCAATCTGCATCAGCCGTATTTTCTTCGTACTGTCGTCCTGCACAACCATGAACATCGGCGAATCCCCCACATACGTACAGGCGAAATGCTGGTCCTTCGTGCGCATGGCAATACTGAGCGTCGAGCCGCCCGCAAAGTTTTTGGTCGCAGGCAAAATAATATTGTCATAGGTCTTGCTGAGGAATTCCTTCGCCGCAGCGTCCTTCAGCGGCACAGCGCGCTGCGCAAGTCCGCGGTCTTCGTTGCTGGTGCGCGGGTTTCCTTCGCGGTTCTCATGCGTAAAGCCCCCTCCGCTACCGTCTTCCGGCAAAATCGCCGTCACCATTTCCGGCGGGCTGACATAACCAGGGTTGCGAATGGGGTTTGTGCCACCGTGCGTGTAAACCGGCTTGCCTTCAGTGTTTAAGCTAATCGTGGCCTGCAAACGCGACAAGCCCGCGTAGCCAGTTTTCGACGTAGCATCCACGAGTTCATTCACATCGGGAAATATGAGGCTTCTGTCGCTGCCCTTACCAACTGTAAGCGGCCCCTTCGCAAGGTCCACATCCTCGCAATGCAGCGTATGGGTTTGGCCGTTATCCACATAGGAATAGGCCATCGAAACTTCCGTGCCTTCCATGCGCGTAACGCTCAACGTCCCCATAGGCAGCACGATGGGTTCTCCCACGGCAGGAAGCGCTATAGTGTCGCCTTTGACCAAATATTGTTTTTCCGCCATTCCGTTTTCCCCAACCAACGGTACAAGCGCCTAATATAGTATATTACTATTAACCATTTATGACGATCCACATATCCTGTGGACAAATATAAATAAAACATTCAATACCAATAACTTAAAATAATAAAAAACACCCCATTTCACCCCTGTTTTCCGCACCCCTAGACGCCCCCTCGCCAAAAATGCTATGCACGATGCAAAGCCTTATCCAACGCAAAGGACAAATCCATGACCCACCGCACCCTGCTTTTCGCTGCCTTTAGCCTCGCATTTGCAACTGCCGCCAGCGCCCAAAGCATGCCTTTCCCAAACCAGCAGCAAGGTCAAAACCAGCAGGGCAGCAACCAGCAAGGCGGCCAGTTCCGCGAACCGCCACCACAAGCCTACACCGATTGCCAAGGTAAAAAAGATGGCGACAGCATCACCATCACCACGCCCGAAGGCAATCAGGTTCCCGCCACCTGCACCAATTCCCAAAAAGGCGTATTCGCCCGCCCCGAACACCCCCCCGGCGGCAACGGCCAACAGGGCCAAAATCAACAGGGCCAAAATCAGCAGGGCCAAAATCAGAACATGAACCAACAAGGCAACCAGCAAGGCGGACAATTCCGCGAACCGCCACCCCAAGCCTACACTGATTGCCAAGGTAAAAAAGCTGGCGACAGCATCACCATCACCACGCCCGAAGGCAATCAGGTTCCCGCCACCTGCACCAACTCACAAAAAGGCGTATTCGCCCGCCCCGAACACCCCCCCGGCGGCAACGGCCAACAAGGCCAAAATCAACAGAACCAAAATCAGAACATGAACCAGCAAAACGGCCCCGGCGGCCAAGGCCAAAACAACAACCAGAATACTAACCAGCAGGGCGGCCCCGGCAATGGCGCCCATTTCCCGCCACCGCAAGGCAATGGCCAGAATGGCAACCCTCCGCCGCCAGCAAACCGCTAGCTGGCGTCGCCCGTTCCTGAAGCGGGGCCATCCGTCTTCGCACGCGCCCAGCCACTGCTGCCGCCCGACTTAGCCGCGCGTTGCAGCATCTGCTCGGTCCATAGCAGCTCGCCTTCGCCCGCAGGCGTTTGCGCTTCTTTGCGCGCCACCTGCTTGCCGTCATACACGCTCACAAAATCGCCAATCGCAGCTTCAGTAACGCCGCTCGCAAGCCCGATGCGCCGGATAGCTTCCGGGCTTTCAATAATGCGCCCGCCCGATGTTTCCGTCACGCTATACTGCACCGCGTGATACGGCACACCCGCCTTCAGCGCCAACTCTGGCCGCGGCAAATTCGAGAAATCATAAATCTGGCGCAGGCCTTCCACGCGGCCCAGCAGCCCCACCTTCACTTCTTCCAGGATAATGTCGGGCGTGCGCTTCACATCCAGCCCGGTTGCCAGCGCAATGAACTGGTCTTCTTCCGCCTTGGTAAACTCATACTTCGCGGCAAACCACTTGGCCATTTTTTCAGCCGTGTCGCGCTGCAGCGAAGACTTGCCGGTCACAAACCCCGACATATGCGAAATCCCCACCTGCTCGCAGAAACTTCCTTCGCCCACATGCAAAATTCCAAGCCTGTCGCAGGTCTTTTCCACCAGCTTGCCAATCGGCAGTTCTTTTTTCAACGCCGAAGCCAGCATCTTTTTTGGGTGCGGCACCGATGTCAGCACGTCCAGCGCTTCCGCCTTTTGCTCCGCCGTCATCGGCGTATAAACGCCCAGCGCCGTCAGGTGCTTCGCGCTGCCTTCCGTCATGGCAATAATAGCCTTCGCATAAGGCTCCGTAATGCCGCCGCCACGCTGCATCTGCGTGCCGGTGCGCATTTTCTTCACACGCTCCTCGGTGCAGGCCAGCCCCGCAGCATTAAACTGCGTCACAATCTCAGTGGGACGAATGCTCACCGCGCCTGCGCGCCCCGTCATCGCCAGGAACATTGCCCCACCGGGGTTGCCCTGCTTCTTCGCTTCCTCAATGGCGGTATCCACCACAAACTCACGCCCCATCACCAGCGAAAGTAACCCGGCATTTTGACGGCTCACCGTATAGGCGCCCGCATGCCCTGCCGCCGCTTCGCCCACCAGCGGCACTTCCGTCGCCTGCGGATTCACAAGTCGCAGGAATTTCAGCGCCATCTCGGTATCTTCAATCTTTGCGCCTTTTTTCCATTGCGGCAGCTGCTGAACATTCAGCGTTTCACGCAGGCGCTCAAAGCGAATGCCCGACGAATCAATCAGCTCGCTCACCAGCCTGCCGGTATCCCCGGTCTTGCGGGTTTCCTTAATCGCAGTGTCAATCGCCGCCACGCCTTTTTCTTCACCCCATGTGAATTCATGCCCGCCAATGCCCTTCCACAGCATCTTTTCATGCACGCTCATCAGCTCGTTTTCCGCAGGCCGCATGCCAAACGCATGCGTAATCACGTCCACACTATCGCGCAATGGGCTGGTCTTGCCCGCACGCCACGAAGAAAGAATAGTGTCGGTCACTGTGGGCTTTAAAATACCTTCCTTGCCCGCATTATTCGTATTCAGCAATTCGCAGAACGCCACCTGCGACATATTACCCCATTCCGGCATCACCTTATCAAACAGGAACGCCTTAAAATCTTCGCCCTTCGCGTGGCTTTCTTCCAGCATCTCCTGAAACGAGCGCTTCTGCTCAAATCCTTTCGGGTTCGTCGCGCGCCATGTTTCGCGCCCAGCCTCGCGTTCCTGCGCGGCCGCCGCACTGGCGTCCGCCTGCTTTTGCGGCTCTTCTACAACCAGCTTGCGCAAAGCCGTAGCCTTGCGGCGCTTCTCCAGCTGCTGCCCATGCAAAGCCGCACCCTCGGCTTCTACCTCACCGGCGAAAACCTCCACGCGCTTGGCCTCAACCACATCACGCGCGCCCTGCACAATCCCTGCCACGCGTGCCTTCTCGGCATTTTCCGTATCCAGCAAGCGCTGCGCTTGCAGCTTCTGTTCATTCTCAATCCTGAGTGCGTCTGCTGCTTCCCGGTCCTTACGGAGCTGCTCATGCAGCAGTGCTTGTGCGGCACGCTTTTCGCGCAATTGTTCATCTTCGATCCGTTCCTGCTGCGCTTTCACCGCGCGCCCCGCTATCGCCGCTTCCTGAAGCGGCTGCAATTCCTGCTCCCGGCGCTGCAATTCCAGCTTACGCTGCGTCTCCTGCTGTTCCCGCTGCGCCTGCGATGCCTGCTGCTGTTCTTGCAGCTTCTGCGCTGCCTGCGCATCTTCCTTGGCAATTTCCGCACCCTCAGGCGTGGCATAAAACATCGCCGTGCGGCGCTTCTGCTCATCCGCCGCCGCCGCATTTCCTACAGCAGCAAAAGAAGCCCGCTCATCGCCATAAATACGCGCAACACCCGCAAGCGCCACCACGATTTCCGGCGTAGGTCCCGCCCGCCCCTCATGCAGCGCCATGAAAATATCGCTCGTAAGCGGGTGAAAAGGATCCGCCGGGATCGTCTTCATATTACGGCGCATTTCCTCATTGATGGCTTTGATAAAATCATCGCGCTTGGCCATCGAGCCGGGAAAAATATATTCCGATGCCTTGAACCCGCCAAAAACATTCTTGAACCCCCGCGTAAACGCAGGATTGATCTCCACGCCCTCTACCTTCGGCAGGTTCGCGTCAATATCGGCAACCACGAGTGCGTTGATTTTTTTCTGGCGTGTCAGCTTATCCATAATATCCACCTGCGAGTTTTGTTCAAAACATGGGTTCAGCGCACACAAACCCAGCGGTTTCCGTGCAGATATTATTAATAAATGGTTAATTTAATTGGCGCAAGTGTTAACTCAAAAGAGTTATCACAGACAACAAACTGTATTATAAGAGTTTACCAAGGCAGCGCCACACAAGCCTTCGACATCCAATCAAGGAAAAGCCGCACCTTGGTCGAAAGATTCCGCCCCGGCGGATACAGCATCACAATCTCGCGCATCGGGTGGGTCTCGTACGCGGGCAACACCCGCACCAGCCCGCCCGCCTTTAAATACGTCGCCGCCGCAAAAATCGGCAACGCTGCAATCCCCACATCTTCCAGCACCGCTTCGCGCATCATCTCCGCCGTGTTCGCCTTGAAACTTGGCTGATAGCTCGTAAGCCCCACCTTCCCCTTCGCATCCTTCCACCGCCAGTCCGTGCCGCTGCCATGGCGCGTAAACGCAATCATCCGGTGCTTGCTCAAATCATCCGGCTTCTTCGGCACGCCCATAGCTTCCAGATACGCAGGACTCGCGCACATCACAATCGGGCAATCCGCCAGTTTCTTCACCAAAAGCGCCGAATCCGCCAGCGCCCCGATGCGCGCCACCACGTCAAACCCCTCCCCCACCACATCCACCAGCCTATCGTCAAACGACACATCCATCGTCACATCCGGATACGCTTTCGCAAAGCCCGCCAGCGGTGCGCGCAAATACTGCATCCCAAAAGAAAGCGGCACATTGATCTTCAAATTGCCCGCAGGCGTGGCCTTGCGCTCCTGAAGCACCGCCTCCACCTCCGCCAGCTCGTCCAGCGCGTGTCCCGCCCGCAAAAAATACAGCTCCCCCTCCTCGGTGAGCGTCACCTGCCGCGTCGTCCTGTGCAGCAGTTTCACCCCCAGCTGGTCTTCAAGGTTCTGCACCTGCTTGCTCACCGCACTTCCCGTCATGCCCAGCACCCGCGCCGCGCCCGCAAACCCGCCATTTTTCACCACTTCCATAAAAATCCGCACCCGCGACAAGCTATCCATATTAAGTCCATTAAGGAATGAGTGATATGCCAATAACCCATATTATCATCTTTTCGGATTGCTGTATAGTAAGCCCATAACGCAATGAAAGGACACCCATATGTTAACCCTCTACCCCTACAAAAACCTCGGCGGCGCAAACCATGGCTGGCTCAATGCCCGCCACCATTTCAGCTTCGCCATGTACCACAACCCCGCCCGCAGAGGCTTCGGCACCCTGCGCGTCATCAACGACGACATCGTGCGTGGTGGCACCGGCTTCGACACCCACCCCCACCGCGACATGGAAATCATCACCTATGTCCGCAAAGGTGCCATCACCCACCGCGACAGCCAGAACAACGAAGGCAAAACTGGCGCGGGCGATGTGCAGGTCATGAGCGCAGGCAGCGGCGTGTTCCACTCCGAATACAATCTGGAACCCGGCGACACCAACCTCTACCAGATCTGGATCGAGCCGAACAAAAAAGGTGTGCAGCCCCGCTGGGAAGCCCGCGAATTCTCCAAAACCCCGGTAGAAAACGCACTCACCCCGCTGGTCTCCGGCCGCGATGAAGACGTGAAAAACGGCGCCTTATTCATCCATCAGGACGCAGCCATCTTCGGCGGCAACCTGAAGGCGGGCACCACAATCACCCACCCCATCGCCTATCAGGCTTATATTTTAGCCTCCGAAGGCACGCTGGAAGTGGAAGGCACCCAGATGAACCGTGGCGACGGCGCTGAAGTAACCAACGCCAGAACCGTCACCATCAAAGCCATCACCGATGCCGAAGTGCTGGTCATTGACGTACCGCCGCACACTACAAACTAAACCGGAAACCGGGAGGCCCCAAAAGCCTCCCGCTTATTCGGGCTGCTCCAACCGTTCGTATTTATGCAGCCGGTATTTTGGCCCCGACCACATGCCCACTTCTTTGTAATGCGCCAAAATAGCCTGCTCCAGCCATGGGTAGCGGAAAATAGGGTGCAGGCGCGTATCCAGCAGCCAGCCCACAGGCGCCGCCAGCCTGTCCGCCCAGCGCATTTGCGCCTCGCCATACATCGCTTGCGGCAGCGGCAGCGCGTATGAGTTATCCGCACCCGGCGCCATCCACACCTTCATGTCCCAGCGGCTAAAATACAATCCTGCCATCAAAGACGAATACACATCCACCGCCAGCCACGACGCGCCTTTTTTCTCCATGCCCGCCTCATCCATCAGCGTCAGGATTTCCCGCGGCGGCTCATTTATCAAATCGCATATATTTTCGCGCACCAGCGGCGCATCCCACCAAAAGTTCACATCCATCCGGTGATACATATCCGCAAGCCCCCCAAAGGCCACCACCCCGTAAAACCCAAGCATCACCACCTTATAGGCTTCCCTGATCCCCGCCCCCACCATGCTGCGGTTCAGGAAAAGCACCATAGCGCTCATCACGACAAATACGGGTATCAGGTTAATCATATTATTTTCATGGCTGCGGCTCACAAAATAGCTGCTCACCGTCCACATCCCCATCAGCGCCGACTGGTACGCAGCAATGCGCAGCACGTCGCCCTTGGTGAATTCCGCCCGCTGTATCGCTGCGCGGTAGCTGAACACCATCGCCGCAAACACGCCCGCCCACCCCGCAACGCTCTGCGCGAAGCTGATCGGCATCGCCATAAACCCGCCCTTAACAAACGCCACCACAAACTGGAAATAATAAGACCAGTCCGGCGGGTGCCCTAGCCGCAACCAGTAAAACGCGCTCAGCATCACCAGCGCCCACATCGCCAGCACAAACAGCCACAGCAAATGCGTAGCCGCCCTAAGGCCCCAGCGCCGCATCAGCCCTGCGCGTCCCTTTTCGCATTCCTGCGCCAGCGCCAGCAGCGCGCAGCCCGGCACCCACAGCAACGTGCAGGAAGACAACCCCTCCACCGACCATGCCGCGCCCAGCAACCACAACACATGCCCCGCCGCATAATGCCACAGCCGTATCCGCAACCTCTCCCCCTTCAACGCCAGCACAAATATATAAAGCGCCAGCGCATACACCCACACAAACCGGTACGCCCCGCAACTGGGGAAATTCTGCGCACTGCCCCAAGCCGTGCTGAACAGCCCCACCGCACTCCCCCCAACCAGCAGCGCAAACACAAACCCCGCCGGGGTCCTGCGCGGCAAAAACAACAGCGCAAAAATCACATAACCCGAAAGCGCAATCATCGCTCCGTTCAGCAGGTAAAACGCCTGCCACACCGTCTTCGCCGGAAACCATGCCAGCATCAGTATCTCTAAAAACCCATACTGCGCAGGCGTGTCCCACAGCAGCCACCCGCCTTGCTGCACCGCATTCGCAGGCTCAACAAATGGCTTCCAGTGATACATAATACTGCCAAAACCCGCGCCTGCTTCTGCGCCCCACCCCACCAGGCTGAACCCAATGCGCACCATCACCAGCGCCCCAAACGCCATCGCCGCGCAAACCGCCCAGCGCCTGAACTCAACCTCGCGCACCCACAATGCCCGCCAGCCCACGCCATACGCCACCGCCAGCGCAAGCAGCATGCGCGCATGGTCCTGCACAACCGCCGTATCGCGCAACGGCTGCGAAAAAAACCGCCAGCCCAACGCCAGCGCCAGCAACGCATAAAACGCAGCAAACAAAGCCTCCACGCGCGTCAATCCGCCGCGCTGCCACCGCCAGCCCAGAAATGCCGCCAAACCCCACGCAGGCAGACGGTACCACGCCAGCATTTCCGGCAGCAGCCAATAGCCGAGGAACAGCAGCACATACGCATGGCACACCGTCGCCGCTTGCGGCAATAGCCGCCAAATACGTGCCACAATGGGATTTTGCACATAAAGCTCGCCGCGCCAGCGCCACACCAAAGCACCCGCCACACACATGCCCGCCATCACAATGCAAAGGTCATACTGCACCCAGTCGCGCAACTCGCCCAGCCGCAAAGCAAGGGTTACCCCCTGTAACAGCAGCATCGCCAGCGCCATCATCGGCGCATAAACAGCAACATTGCCTCTGGCAGGTGGAATCGTCAGCATATGTGCCCGGTAAAAAATAACGATAAGCTGTTGCTAAACACTCAAGCTTTAGTTCAAATAGCCATCACGTTCAATTAACTTGAGATCATTCATCATTTTTTCCTGCCAACGGAGTCCGCCATGAATGCACGAAAATATTATCGCGTTGACTACCAGATAGAACGCGAAAACGGCACACTGGTTACGCACGGGCTCGACATAGACGAAGAAAACTACATCTCCCGCATCACCAGCACCGAAACCATGCCCGAATGGACCCGCATGGACCACGAGCGCTGCGACGGCTGCACCCTGCCCGACAGCGAATACTGCCCTATCGCCGTGCGCCTCGCCCAGCCTGTGCAGCGCTTCAGCAGCATGGTCTCGCATGACCGCGTAAAAGCCACCGTCATCACGCCCGAACGCACCTATGTAAAAGATGTGGATGCGCAGGAAGCCATCCGCAGCCTTTTCGGCCTCATCATGGCCACCTCCGGCTGCCCCTCCATGAAACCCTTCCGCTACATGGCGCGCTACCACCTGCCCTTCTCCAGCATCGAGGAAACCGTGGCACGCATCGTCTCCACCCATTTGCTTTCCAAGCTGTTCCACAACCCACAGCCCGACGCG